>JAFGQY010000099.1 GCA_016935395.1 Parachlamydiales bacterium | reverse complement strand
TCTCAAGATACATCAACACTAAGGAATATTGATATTATTTCTTTTCCATCTTCAGCTACGTGACATTATAATTTATGTATAATTTTTTTTAGTTACTGTTCTAAATATTTTATTATCATCAACCGGAAGCTCTGAAGAATTACATAGAAAAAAAGATAAGACCAAATTGTTAATTTTTTGAATATTTCCGGATGAATCAAAAGTAATAAATTCTCTAGGATTTTCTTGAAAAAAGTTTTGAAAAGACTTTGTAGAAGCCATTTTACAAGAAAAACACGAATAATCTAGAATTTTAATTTTTTTCTAGTTCTTCTTCTAAGATATACTACAGCTACAATCAAAACTATTCCAGCAATAGACCAAATGATAACTTTAGGTAAACTGATAGGTTGATAAGGGGGTTGAAACGGTTTTCCAAATCTTTGTGATGGAGGCCAGAAAAGAAAATTTACCCCACCTTTTAAATTACCCTGATATACAAAGCCAAAATCACGACTATCTGCACTCATCGCATGATTATCACCTAAAGCTAAGTACATATTTTTAGGTATTTTCAATCCGTACTTTTTTATAAATTCAATGTCTAGTTTCCCATTTTCATTTATTGGAGGGCCTAGATCTTCAAAAGGATGATATAGATTACTGCTTGTAGCAGAAGATTGTCTTTTATATTCTCTTTGTAAAAAGTTTGTCAATGCAGGATCTTCTTTTTTAAAGATAGTGTGTCCCATTAAATAAAGATCTTTATTTCTAAAATAGGCATATCTGTGGGGGATTAATGTTTGATTTTTTCTTATAGGTGAAAAGTAATTATTAAATTCGATACCTAAATTAAATAGCAGTTTAGTTTTTTCTTCTGAAAATTGATTTAATGGATGATCTTTGTTTAATTTTTTTGTAATTCCTAAAAAATTAACTTTATAAGCTATTCCATTTTCAAATTCATAACAGCCATCTTCAACGTTTTTTATTTTAGGTAAAAAGCTTCCGGTTTTATAAGGACTTCCATACCTATATGCATATCCATTTTTTACACAAAAACGTGCAGTATATAAATTTGAAAAAATAGTTTTTAAAGAGTCTTCATTTAAGACAATTAATGAGGTGCTATAACCAAGTGCAGGTCTGAGTCTGCCCATTTCATCTGTAATAATTTTTGCATTTTTTATACTTGGATGATGCGTAAGTTCTAAATAGTAGTTAGCATTTTTTATATCTTGAAGATCTTTAGAAGCAAATTTTGAAGCTTCATTACAAGATAATATTCGTGCCATTGCAAAATTTTGAAATCCCCAAATATCACCATAATCTTTTATTTCAGCTTCTTTTGTAAAAACATTTGATTGATCGGTCACAAGTTCAGATTGGATTGAACCAAATTGATTGATATTTAACATAGCAATAGGTTCATTCATTTGATAAAAAATAACAGGGGAATAAACATTGTCAAAACTTTTGGTCGAATTGTCCACTTTTCCTTCAAAGGTAATAAATGGAATATGTTCTATTTTTTCAAACCACACATCGTCAAAGTCTTTTATTGGGTTTGAATTTGAATCTATACCATATATCTTGCCACCATAGAAATAAAGAACATCTCCAGGTTTACCGACAAGTCTTTTTACCAGCTGTTTTTTTCCGGGAAAAACATAAAAGTACATCATATTTGCATCAGCAATATCCATATTTGCACTAGAAAAAGTAACAATAGATCCACGTTTCAATAAATCTTTATTAAAATATAAATGCTTTTGCATTAGTGGTATGTTTATTCCAAAATCAGTTTTAGATACTATTAAAAAATCTTTTTCTTTTAATGTAGGTCTCATTGAACCTGTTGGAATAGTATAAAGCTCAAACCAAGTTTGACGAACAATTATTGCAAAAATGATTGCAAATACTATCGCAAACATTCCATCAAATATTTGTTCAAATAAACTCTTTTTTAAATGAATGGAAACCAGCTTCTCTAAATTTTTAGCACCACGATCAGCAGCAACTTTGTCTTTTTTCAAAATAGCTGTTTGAAGAGATAGTAAAATATTTTCAAATCTCTTTTGTTGTATAGAGGTTAAACTCTTTTTCTTTTTTTTATATCTTCTATGTACATGATGCAAAATCTTTTTGCACTTGTGTATGCTGTATGTATTGTTTTTGAATATCATAATATTTTTAAAAAAATTTCCTTTAGTTTAACTTTCCTTTTACAAAAAGATCAATGAAAAGAATCAAATTGTGGAAAACTTGTTAACAACTTGTATGCTTTAATAATACATAAAATTTCTTATTTTATTAATTCAAAAGTTTTTAAGATTTTGTAAAGATTTTTTAAGTTACTGAAATTCAATCTATTAAACATTTAAAAATTTAACGCTGATGGTTTTTAAATATTCATTTTCAGCAAGTTAGATATTTACTGTTCATAAGTGGGGTTTTTTTAAGATATTTTAAAGAAAATTAGATAGATATCTTATTTATTTCCAAACAAATAAATCTTTTTTTTCGATAAGAATTTCTCTATTTTCATAGGGTTGAGCAACCCATTTATATTTATTATCTTTTTTAAAGATTGTGTTTAAATTGTCTTTTTGAATTTTTAAAAATGTAAAACCATCATCTTGATAGCTTGTATTTGCGATATTTAAAATGTCTTTTTCATAACCTGTTACATCAATTGCATAAAGATAAAATTTATTAAAATTTTCCCAAGATTTTATTTTAATTAATATTGAATCTTTATTATCTAAAATATCAATAATCTGAGGAGCTCTTTTTGGGAATTTTGAAATTTTTGATTTTAAATTGTTTCCTGAATCCATATTTTTTATCATAAAAGAAAGTCCATTGGTGCTGATCTCTATAAAATAGGGGAGTGAAAAATTGTTGTTATTTTTATCAAAATAAATAAAAAATTCTTTATTTGAAAAATCACTTCCATCATCCGGCCATAAAGTTTTAAAAACATCAAATGATGGTTTTTTGATTATCTGATTATTTTTAAACATTTTTGGGTTCCAAACCATTCTTCTATCAACTTCTCCGTTAATCTTCGGTCCAATTTTTTTTCTTTCAGAATCTTTTATTCTTTTTAAATCTAAAGATAGTAATTTTATTAAAAATGATGACTCTTTTGATAGATCTATCCAAGCATTTCTGCTTATGGAATATGCATCTATAATTTTATTCTTATTTAAATCAATTTCATAAAGCATATGGCTTGTTGATCCTAAAAAACCCTTATTTATCCAATCTAAAAATGAACTGTCTTTAAAATTGTTTTTAGGGATGCTCACTTCTTCTAAAATAATCTTGTCATCATCTATATCAAATATCGAAAGTAAGCTGTATAGCTTATTAAACTCATAAACTACAAAATCTCCCTTTTGAGAGGTTTTTAGCTTATCTTTAAAGCTAACATCTGCAAAAGCTATACCAAAACTGAATAAAAAAATGAAAATATACTTAAACATGCCCCTATTTTAGTCATCTTTTATTATGAAAGCCATAAAAAATTTGCTCTAAAATTCAAATATCTTCTATTAATAGAATTTTAGGAGGATGATTAATGAAAAAATCAAAAGTAATTCAAAAAACCTTTATTATTACCATGAGTTTTTTTGTGTTTTTATTTGGTATTTTATGGACTAACAAGTCTTTCTCTTCGGTATCTACCGTAAAACAGGAAAATCTCCCTGCCTGGAAACAAGAGATAAATGAACTAGATAGTAAAATCAAAAATTTGGAAGAGATGAAAAGAGGTTATATATCAAGCGCTATTAAACATGAAAATCAGGCTCAAAGGCTTCAGTTTATTAACGGTCAGCAGCAATATGCTAAAAGACACTGGCAGCAAGCTGATGAAAATAGACGCATTGCAGAAAGAATACAAAAAGAAATAGATGATTTGAAAATTCAAAGACAAGTGATTATTAAAAAACATCAATAAAAAAAAGAAGACTAAAGATTAGTCTTCTTTAATTTGTAAAACAAACTTTCTTTTTAAAAAATCTTATTCATCCAGTGGACTAATTCTTCCGGTTGGAAGACCTTGAGCTTTTCTGGCAGCTTCAGCAAATCTTCTAGCTTTCAGTAATTTTTCAGTTTCTATTCTTGGTGTTTTTATATCCGATGCTTCAATAGTTGGTAATGGATTTTTTCTTTTGTTTTCTTTTTCAGTTAAAATTCCTTCAGCTTCAGAAAAACGCTTTTCAGATAAAGCTTTAGTTTGTGAAGCAGATCTCATGAGAAAGGCCATTCCTGAAAACCCACCAGAGGTAGATACATTTAAGCTAGATTCAATAGCGTTTTTTCTTAATTCAATAGCTTCTTTTAATTTTGCTTTGGCTTTTTCATCGCCAATAAATCCCCCAGACAATATTGACTGAAGGTATGCATTCTGATCTTCAATACTTTTAATTAAAATTTTTACCCTTTGATTTTGCATTCCTATTGGTTTGCTTTGCAACTCTTTAAGTTCTGTTTTGCTAGCTTCAAGTGTTGATAAAGAATCTTTGATTTGACTTATTATTATTGCCATGTTTTTTCCTTTTTTATTATAAACTTTATTATTCCCTGTTTTAATTATAATAAAATATTCTTTATTAATAAAGAATTATTTTAAGTATAATTATATATGTTATTAATATATAAGAAGCTTTAGTTTAGCTGTTTACGGATTGAAGTTTTAAGACGTAAAATGCAACATCATTGGCTTTAGTGACTTACGTATAATGGACTGTTTAATTTACTTGGAAGGGTATGGCAGATTTAAGCTATTTCCGGTAATTTTCTAAAATGAGACATCTTTTTAAGTGAGAAAATTTTAAAATTATTCGCCTTCCCATGGATGAGGGGTGTATGCATCACCTCGTAAAGCCCTTCCTCTTCTTGAAAGAGTATCCCGAAAATCACTTGGAATTAAAGAATCATCAGGCTGTTTCTCTGAAGAAGGGGCTATGCCGGAATTATGAATTGAAAAAGGGTTATATCCATCGAGCGATGTTATTGCGCTTCTTCTTGAAGGGGTTGAAGACGATCTAGCTCTAGGCGGCTGTCTTTGTTGTGATTCAAGTGGAGTAGGATCTGACCATGATCTAGCTCTAACTGCATCTTGAGATGAGTCGGATTTAGTTTTTTCTAGATACTTTTTGCAAACATCTACGGTAAATGACCATTCTGATGCATCGCTAAATGAAGAGAAAAAATGAAGAATTGAGTAAACCAGATTATCAAAAAAACCAAGTTTACCAATTAATATTTTATTTAAATTTGTTACATATCTGTATGACTTTGGGTCTTTTTTTGTTAGGAAAAAATGATATTGTTTTCCGAAAGCGTCAAGTTTTTCTTTGCCAGTTGAGTATTCTGAATTCCGGTTTATTGATAATATAGCTTTTGCTGGAGTTTTTATATCACTATAAGTGCCTGTCGCATAAATACTACTCATTTTTATTACCTTTGGTTATTAATTTCATTTTTTATTATAGCTAATTAGTTATTATAATTAAATATATTATTATAAATTAATATTTTAATAAATTAAATCACATGCGGTTAATTGTTAATAACTTAAGTAAAGAATTCATAATTATAAGTTACATTAGGTTTCGATAAACTATTGTCTATAAGTTATTTACTCAATGCATCCCGTTTCTGAAACATGTCTTGATCTATGGTATTGGCTCTTATTAAATATCGATTTAACTAAACTATTTATAGTTTTTGCTAAAGTGTCCATTAAATCGCTAAACCATAATTGCAGGTTCTGCATTGAATTTATTTTACTGCCATTCGAGTTAGATAAAAAATAAGTTTT
>JAFGQY010000098.1 GCA_016935395.1 Parachlamydiales bacterium | reverse complement strand
TATTTACTTTATTAATGGCTGATTTAATGCTTACAGCATTAGAGTTTAGAGTTGAAAATGGATTTTTAGACTGCTTTTTAAAAATATTTTTTACATTAAAATTTTGTGAATTAAAAATTTTACTTAACTCATTAAATTCTATAGGAGTAGCAATAGGTGCCTTTTCTATAGCTCTCACGGAATAAGGCGCTATAGTTGTTTGAGCAAATCCATTTCTTAAATAATCTATAAATACTCTGTCTTTTCTTTTTTCTTTTCTAGTTTCAGCAGTATATTTTTCAGGATACTTTTGTGTTAAAATAAGGGCTATTTTTTTTGCAAAATCTCTAACAGTATCAAAATCATTTTGAGGTTTTATTGGAATAATAATGTGTAGACCTTTGGATCCTGTTGTCATAAAAAATGAAGGAAGATTCAAATCATCTAAAAGCTTTTTAAAATCTTTTGCGGCTTGGACTACCTTTTGAAAATCATTAGAAGGTGGATCTAAATCAAAAACCAATCTGTCGGGTTTATTTTGTTTATTTTTTTTAGAAAGCCAAATGTGAATCTCACCTACCTGATTTGCAATATATAATAAAGAGTCTAAATCATTAATTAACGGCATTTTGATAGGCGCCTTCTTTTCTCTTTTAACTAAAATAGTTTTTATCCATTTTGGATAGTAATCTAGAGTCTTTTTTTGGAAAAACTTTTTACCTTCAATGCCATCAGGAAATCTTTTTAAAGATATCGGTCTGTCTTTAATTAAGGGAATCATTTTTTTAGCTATTTTTTTATAGTATTCAACAAACTCTTTTTTTGTAATTTTGTCTTTCGGGAAAAGAATTTTTTTAGGATTTGAAACAAAATCTATTTTCATAATTTTTACCTTGGGTTTTCTAAAACTACACTTTTGGGACTTTTGTCTTCTCTAAGACCTATAAATCTGGGATGGCGAAGTTTTTTGTCATTTGTTATTTCAGTGAATCCTATTTCTGCAACATATTTTAGTTTTACAAAATGTGCATTTTTTATTTTTTTGAAAAAATACTCTTTCTTAGTTTCAATAGCTTTTAGTTTTTTTGAAAAATCTTTTAAAAACTGATCTGAATATCCCGTTCCAACTTTTCCGGCATATTTCAAAACATTTTCATCAAAATACCCTACCAGTAAAGATCCGAATCCTATTCTGGATTTTTGTGGGTCAGTATAACCTATTATTATAAACTCTTGTCGTTTTGAGCATTTAAATTTCAGCCAATTTTTAGTTCTTTTAGATTGGTATTTTGAATCGGCTTTTTTTGCAATAATTCCTTCCCACCCTTTTTTGCATGCCTGTTTTAATAATTTTATTCCCTCTTTTTCTATATGCGGCGTATATCTAAATCTATCAGAAAATTTAAAATTTTTTTTTAAAATCTTTTTCCGATCAATTAATTTTTGATCCTTTAAATCATATCTATCAAAATATGGAAGATCAAAAGCATAAAAATAGGTTTTAATCTTTTCTTTTTTTATCTGCTGAAGTTTTGAAAATGATGTTAAATTGTTTTTATCAAAAGCTACGATCTCTCCATCAATTATAAAATTTTTAACTTTTTGTTTTTTAAAAACTTTTACAATTTCCAAAAATTTTGAATTTAGTTTGTTTTTATTTCTCGAATATAGGGTAACTATATCACCTTTTTTTATTGCGATGCACCTAATGCCATCAAACTTTTCTTCATAGATCCAGTTTTCATCTGAAAAATATTTTTCAGTTAAAGTTGCAAGCTGAGGAGAAATAAAATTTGGCTGAGGTTTTATTTTTAAATGACTATTTTTCATAATTTATGCATTTAACTTTTTATTTTTTTCATTTTTATTAAAAGCCAAGTCTTTTCATCTTTATATCTTATAAGTGCATAAGGCCCTTTTATTTTACTGCCCTTCAAAAAAACTTCAACCTGTCCACTTTTAAAACTTTTTGATAGGGAAATCTCTTTTTTGTTTTTGTCTTTTTTTATATTTTCAAAAAATCCAAAGTCTACAATTTTAACTTTTCCGGCACCATATTGACCTTCAGGTATAGTGCCCTCAAATTTTGCATATTCAAGGGGGTGGTTTTCTGTAAGCACAGCAAGTCTTTTATCTCCATTTTTTTTTGGCATACCTTTTGGAACGGCCCAGGATCTAAGTGATCTTCCTATTTGAATCCTAAAATCATAATGCAGATTTTTTGCCCAATGCTTTTGAACAACAAAAATAAGTTTTTTTACTTTTTTTGTTTTTTGAAAAGATTTTCCTTTAGGCTCTTTTGTTTTTAAAAAATCCCTTTTTTTTCTGTACGTTTGAAGCGTTTGCATTTTTCTTTTTTCCTTAATTTGCAAATAGCACTTTCAAAATTTTTAAAAAAGGATCTTTTTTTAAAAAAATTTAAATAAAGATTGTTTCAAAAATATTTTTTTGCAATTCTCACCTATAGCAGGGGTAAAATTTAAAAGGTAGTTATATGAACTTAGAATATGTAAAGTGGTTTGAAGATATTAGAGTAAACGACATTCCAATTGTAGGCGGAAAAAATGCATCATTAGGTGAGATGATCGCAAATCTGAAATCAAAAAATGTTAATGTGCCGAATGGATTTGCTACAACTGCAAAAGCTTTTTGGAAATTTGTTGAATTTAACAATTTAAAACAAAAGATTTATGACATCATAAAGGACTGGAAAGATAAAAAAATATCTCTTGAAAAAGCCGGGAGCTCTATTCGCAGTTTAATTTTAAAATCAAAATTCCCTGAAGATCTAAAAAATGAAATTTTCACCTGTTATAAAGAACTTTCAAAAAAGTATAACAAAGAAAACGTAGACGTTGCAATAAGAAGCTCCGCTACCGCTGAAGATCTTCCAGAAGCTTCCTTCGCAGGACAGTTAGAGAGCTTTTTAAATATTAAAGGCGAAAAACTTTTACTTGAAAAATGTCTGTATTGCTATGCATCACTTTTTACAAACAGAGCAATTACCTATAGAGAAGAAAAAGGATTTGATCATTTAGCTGTAGCGGTGTCTATCGGCGTTCAAAAAATGGTAAGATCCGATTTAGCAGGATCAGGAGTTATGTTCACGCTAGATACTGAATCCGGATTTAGAAATGTTATTGAAATCAACGCTGCATTTGGGCTTGGAGAAAACGTTGTTCAGGGAGCTGTCAATCCTGATGAATATATAACATTCAAACCTCTTTTGGAAAAATCAAGTTTTGTTCCCATTATTGAAAAAAAACTTGGTAAAAAAGAAAAGAAAATGATCTACACCAAAAAAGGGACCAAAAATATTAAAACAAAAAAAGATGAAAGAACTTCTTTTGTTTTAAATGATACTGAAATTTTAAAACTTTCAAAATGGGCGCTTATAATTGAAAATCACTACAAAAAACCTATGGATATTGAATGGGCAAAAGATGGCCAAACAAATGAGCTATTTATAGTTCAGGCCAGACCGGAAACAGTTCAAGCAACAAAAGGAAAAGAGACGTTTAGTACATTCTCATTAAAATCAAAAGGTAAAAAAATAGTAACCGGTTTAGCTATAGGAGAAGCTATTGCTACCGGAAAAGCACAGGTTATCAAAAGCGTTAATGAGATTGATAAATTTAAAGAAGGGTCCATTCTAATTACCAAAACAACCTCCCCTGATTGGGTGCCTATCATGAAAAAAGCTAAGGGAATTGTTACAGACCATGGAGGCAGAACTTCACATGCTGCCATAGTATCAAGAGAGTTAAACGTTCCTGCAATTGTTGGAACTGACAATGCAACCAAAATTATCCAAGACAATCAAGCTATCACAATATCTTGCGCTGAAGGAACAGAAGGCAACGTTTATGATGGAATTTTAGAATATGACAAAAAAGTAATAGATTTAAACACACTTCCTGAAATTAAGACCAAAATAATGTTAAATATTGCATCACCTGATGGAGCCTTTCACTGGTGGCACTTACCTACTAAAGGGATAGGTCTTGCCAGAATGGAATTTATAATAAATAACATTATAAAAATCCATCCAATGGCTCTTTATCATTTTGATCAACTAAAAGATTCTAAAACAAAAAAACAAATTGCAAAAATCACCAAAGATTATTCAGACAAAAAGAAATATTTTGTCGATAATCTAGCTATTAGCATAGCTAGAATTGCAGCTTCACAATATCCTCATCCGGTAATTGTAAGAATGAGTGATTTTAAAACCAACGAGTATGCAAATTTAATCGGTGGCAAAGAGTTTGAGTTTTTAGAAGAAAATCCTATGATCGGATTTAGAGGAGCTTCAAGATATTATAACAAAAGATATAAAGATGGTTTTAGTTTAGAATGTTTGGCAATTAAAAAAGCCAGAGAAGAAATTGGTCTGGATAACATTATTATTATGATCCCTTTTTGCAGAACCATTGAAGAGGCAGATAACGTTTTAAAAGTTCTTGAAGAAAATAACCTTAAAAAGGGTGAAAACAATCTTCAAATATATGTTATGGCAGAGATCCCCTCAAATATTATTCTAGCTAAAGAGTTTGCATCTAGATTTGACGGTTTTTCGATTGGATCTAACGATTTAACCCAATTAACCCTTGGGATAGATAGAGATTCCGAAGAGCTCTCTCAAAGCTTTGATGAATCAAACGAGGCTGTAAAATTATCTATTGAAAAGTTAATAAAAGAAGCACACCTTCAAAACAAAAAAGTGGGCATTTGCGGACAGGCTCCTTCAGATAAACCCGATTTTGCAGAATTTTTGGTATCTTTAAAAATAGATAGTATTTCTTTGAATCCTGACAGCGTAGTTAAGATCATAGAGCATATTGCCGCATGCGAAAAAAAATTTAAATAAACATTTTTTTAAAAAATTTTTAATTTAGCTTTTTTTTCCATTCATTTTAAAGTCAGAATATGAAAAAATTAAAAGTTATTTTCTAAAAGAAAAATTTTGTTTTTGAGGGTGATAAATTATGCCTAATACTTTAAAAAAAATTCAGCAATCCCAAGATATCTTATTTGAGAAAATTATCAAAAAAAATAAAGAGTCTTACTTTTTAGATACTTGGTCAGAAGAATATTTCGACGTGAATAAAAAAGGGCATATTATTGTAAAGCCCAACAAAACCGGGAAGGGAATAGATCTTTACGAACTTACAAATTCTTTAGTTAAAAGAGGGATTCAACCTCCAATTTTATTTCGCTTTGATGGCATAATTAGAGATAGAATAAAAAATATTTATGAAGCTTTTGAAAATGCTATTCAAGAGTACGACTATCAAAATTCTTATGAGCTCGCTTATCCAATAAAAGTAAATCAACAAAAACATGTTGTAGAAGTTTTAAAACAGTCGGACGGCACCCATCCTTTAAGTTTAGAAGTAGGCTCTAAACCTGAACTTATTGCTGTTTTAAGTTTTTATCATTTAGACTCCAAAAAAGAGACTTTACTGCTATGTAACGGATATAAAGATGAAAAGTACATTGAATTGGCTCTACTTTCCAGAAAGATAGGTCTTCGCCCTATTATAATAATTGAGCAGTATTATGAATTGGATTTAGTTCTAAAATTAGCTGAAAAATTAAATGTAGATTTAGAGATTGGCTTTAGGATAAAACTTCACTCTCGCGGCAGCGGT
Organism: Parachlamydiales bacterium; assembly: GCA_016935395.1. Classification (GTDB taxonomy): domain Bacteria; phylum Chlamydiota; class Chlamydiia; order Chlamydiales; family SM23-39; genus JAFGQY01. The sequence continues at coordinate 5,465 of JAFGQY010000098.1, read as the reverse complement.
AAATGGGCATCATCAGGTGGTGAACATGCAAAATTTGGATTAAACGTTCATGAAATCAATCAGGCCATAAAACATCTAACTTCTTTAGAAAAAGAAAACTGTGTAAAACTCCTTCATTTTCATATTGGATCTCAGCTAACATCAATTATGCCTTTTAAAAAGGCTCTAAGAGAAGCTGCCAGAACATATGTTGAAATTGCAAAACTATGTCCTGCCATGTCTTTTTTCGACGTTGGAGGTGGCCTTGCCATTGACTATGACGGTTCAAAAACCTCTCAAGACTGTTCTATGAATTATACTGTTGATCAATATGCAAGAGATGTTGTTTATTCCATAGGATCACTTTGCAAGGAAGAAAATTTGAAAGATCCCATGATAATAAGTGAATCAGGAAGAGCTATTGTTGCCCACCATTCAATTTTAGTAACAGAAGTGATAGACATTTCTTATGCTTTAGACAAAAACTCAATTTTAGAACCACCCGACTCTGAGCATGAAAACCTTTTAGAGCTTTATGAAATATACAATAATTTGGATGAAGACAACTACATGGAAGCTTTGCATGATTGCTGGGATTTAAAAGATGATATTATCGAAAGGTTCACAAATGGCGCATTATCTTTAGAAGACAGAGCATATGCTGAAAAAGTTATCAGACATCTGATGGAAAAGATTTTAAAATTAAGTAAAAAACTAAAATTCAAATCTAAAGAAATCGAAAAATTAAATGATCAACTCTTGGATATGTATTTTTGTAATTTTTCTATATTTCAATCACTACCAGATGCATGGGCTATAGATCAACTATTTCCAGTTATGCCTATTCATAGATTAAATACTGTTCCAACTAGAAAATCATCCATTGTAGATTTAACCTGTGATAGTGATGGAACAATAAAAAAGTTCGTTAACCCTAAAAAAATCTCTAAATCAATATTTTTGCATGAATTAGATTCAAAAGCATATTATTTGGGAATATTTTTGGTTGGAGCATATCAAGAAACTTTAGGAGGTCTTCATAACTTATTTGGCGATACTAATGCAGTACATGTTGAAGTAGACGAATTTGGATATTGGGAGTTAAAGCATCAAATAGAAGGTGATACAATCAGAGAAGTTTTAGAATATATGCAGTATAAAAAAGGTGATATTATTCAAAACCTTCTAAACTCGATTGAAAAAAGTCTTAAGAATCAAACTATAACACTAGAAGAATCATTGATGCTTAAGAAAAATTTTAAAGAGGTTTTAGAAAGCTATACATATTTAGTAGTTTAATAATTTTTTATAAAAAAATAGGCCAAATTTAAAATAAGGAGAAAAAAAATGATTAGCGAATTTATGAAAAAGCATTTCAAACATTTTAATTCTGCAGTTTGCGTTGATGCTGCTGAAGGTTATTTAGATGTTTTAAACAAAAACGGTAAAATGCTAATCACTTTAGCTGGAGCAATGTCAACAGCAGAGCTTGGTATGTCACTATCTGAACTTATAAGAAACGACATGATACATGCAATATCTTCTACTGGCGCAAATTTGGAAGAAGATATTTATAATTTAGTAGCTCACAATCATTATAAGAGAATTCCAAACTATAGATATTTAACAAAAGAGGATGAAGAAAATCTTTTGAAAGAGTGTCTTAATCGCGTAACCGATACCTGCATACCTGAAGAAGAAGCTTTTAGAAAAATTGAAAGAAATATTTTAAGCCTTTGGCAAAAAGCAGAAAAAGAAAATAAAAGGTATTTTCCCTATGAATATTTTTATCAGTTATTTGATAGTAAAGTTCTAGAAAAACATTTTCAAATAGATCCGAAAGATTCCTGGGTTTACGCTGCATATGAAAAAAATATTCCTATTTTTACACCAGGCTGGGAAGATTCAACACTTGGAAATATTTTCGTTTCAAATATTTTGCGTAAAAACATTTCAAAATATGACATTGTTAAATCGGGTCCTGAGCAGATGGCAAAATTGATTGATTGGTATTTAAAAACCTCAAAAACCTCCCCTATTGGGTTTTTCCAAATTGGTGGTGGAATAGCCGGAGATTTTCCAATATGCGTGGTTCCTTTGATCACTCAAGACTTAAAACAAAAATGCCCACTTTGGAGCTATTTTTGTCAAATAAGTGATAGTACAACATCTTATGGATCATATAGCGGGGCCACTCCCAATGAAAAAATTACTTGGGGAAAATTATCTTCAAAAACTCCAAGTTTTATTATTGAGTCGGACGCTACAATTGTAGCGCCATTAATATTTCAATATCTTATTGAAAATAAGACTCTTAAATCAAAGGTAAAAAAATAATACAAAAATTATTAAACTATGAAAGAATCATTTTTTTTTAAAAAAAAATTATAAGTTTTGTTAAGAAAAACAAACTCATTGTGAAAAATTTTAAAAAAATTTAAAATAGCATTGATTTAAAAAATATCTTAATTTTTTTTAAGATAAAAAAATAAGGAGACTTAAATATGTCTAAAATACTACGTTTTTTGTTTATCTCTGCTTTTGCAGCACTTCCACTTATAGCTGAAGAAAAAGAACCTGTGGAAATTAAAGAAGAAGGTGAAATTTCTCAAGTTCTTCCAGAAGAAATGGAAGAGATAATTGTTAATGAAGAAGAATCTGAGGAAGCTGTTTCATTAAATGAAAAACAGCCAGCTGATGAAACTGAAGTTAAAGAAGAAAAACTTATTTCATCTACAGAAAATAATCCAAAAGAAGAAATTTCAAAAGTAAAACCATCTAAATTGGTTTAATTTCTTAACTAGGCGATTAAGTGGCCGATCTTGTTTAGATCGGCTACTTTTTTTTTCAAAAAAAATATTTTTTAAAAGAATTGAAAATCAAAAAAATCTATTTTATTATTTTTTAAAAAAAATTTAACTAAAGAAAAACTATGTCAAAAAATATTAAGCTAAAAAATCAAGAAATTGAAAAGTTTCATTTGAATGGCAAAATTGCGCTTTTACTTCAAAAAAAGCTAAAAACTCAAAAAGAGCTTTCTATAGCTTATACACCTGGCGTATCGGTAATATGCAAAAAAATATATGAAAACCCAGAAAGTGTTTATGATCTGACATCTAAATCAAATAGCGTAGCAATTGTAACAGATGGCACAGCTGTATTAGGACTTGGTAATATTGGTCCAAAAGCATCTATTCCTGTAATGGAAGGAAAATGTATGCTTTTTAAATCTTTTGCAAATATCGATGCATGGCCTGTTATTTTAGATAAAGTATCTGATAATTTTGGTAAAACTGACCCTAAAAAATTCATAGAGACTGTTGAAAGAATAGCCACTTCATATGGAGGAATTAATTTAGAAGATATTGCAGCTCCCCACTGCTTTGAAATAGAAGATACTTTAGATGAGATTTTAGATATTCCGGTTTTTCATGATGATCAATGGGGTACGGCAATCATTACTTTGGCTGCATGTAAAAATTATCTGCTTATAACCGGTAAAAACAGATCAGACATCAAAGTTGTTATAAATGGTGCCGGCGCAGCCGGAATTAGAATTGCAGACATGCTAAAAGCTGATGGGATTAAAAATATTACTCTTTGTGATTCAAAAGGTGTAATTTCAAAAAATAGAAATGATTTAAATCCTCATAAATTAAAACATGCAATTGAAACTAAAGATTTATCACTTAAAGATGCTATAAAAAATGCAGATGTTTTTATAGGTGTATCTGTAAAAGATGCAATTGATCAAAATATGGTACTTTCCATGAATGAGTATCCAGCAATATTTGCTATGGCAAATCCCGATCCAGAAATAACACCTGAGCTTGTAAAAGAGTGCATGGGAAATAGAAAATATATCATGGCAACCGGAAGATCAGATTACCCAAATCAGATAAACAATGTACTTGGATTTCCATTTATATTTAGAGGAGCTTTAAATGTTAGAGCTACAAAAATTACTATGAACATGAAAATTAAAGCTGCAGAAGCTTTATCTAAATTAGCACAAGAAAAAAACATTCCGGATGTTGTTAAAAAGGTTTATAAAAAGGACTTTGTATTTGGAAATGATTATTTAATTCCAACGCCATTTGATCCTAGAATAAATGAGTTTGAATCAAAAGCTGTTGCACTAGCTGCGATAAAAGATGGCGTTGCAAGAAAAAAACTTACTTTGTAAAGGTTTTATGCCAGAATTTAGAGCTACTTAAAAAAGAAATTAGAAATTTATTTTATTTTTTTTTCAAAGATGTTTTCATCTAAAAAAGAGTTTCTAAATGTGTGCCACTGTGTATCTGCTATTTTTTTATCAAAATCTTTAACTTTCTGGTCTAAATAGCCATATCTAAAACCGAAATATTCAATTTTATTCTTTGTGCAAAATTTTTCGACTTGCTGAACATTTTTTAATTTATCATCAACAAAAATAATAGATTTTGGATGAAAATCCACTTTGTTTAAAAGTTTTTCTAAAGCTTTTCCTTTATCAGATCCAGAGCAAAATAAAATTCCTTTTCGATACAAAATATTTTCACTAATCAACAAGTTTTTCATCAAAAATGTTTTTTTTGTAAAATCAATACCTATAGAGTCCAAATGGTTTAATGCGCTAAAGGCAAAATCTATATCTCTTGTAGTAAGGCCTATTACCAAAGAATCGCTATTTTGAAAATTTTCAATAAGTGACTTTGTTTTTTCTTCAACAAGCTTAACTTTTGTAAATGTTTGAATTAGATACCAATCTTTTCTTGTTTCATCTAAAGCCTCATCAAAAGAAAGTCCCTTTTTTTGATATTTGTCTAAAGTATAATCAAACCATTGATCCGAACCTAAAGTTTGAATAGGCTCATAAATAGTATTATCCAAATCAAAAATAATTAAAGAAACATTTTTTGAATAAGGCTCTATTTGGGAAATATTTTTAATATCTAATATTTTGCCATGAAGAGAAACTGCTAGTAATAATAAAAATAAAAAAGCTTTTGTCAAAATACTTTTCTTATCGCCTCATAGTCATCATAGAATCTAAATCTGTTTGAAATTTGGTAAGAGACATTTTTACATATTTTCTTATTTTGTTTTTTATAAAAAACTTCACAATTGGACCTAAAATTCCTTGCACTTTTACTTTTGTAATCACAAGTGAATTTTTCTTTTGTTGTTCTACAATATGATCAAACAGAAGCTTTACAAAAAATGAGTGCCATAAAATAGTTATGCTTTTATTTTTTTTTACATCTAAAACTTTGAATTTTATACCAGTTGAATTATCTGTTACATATCCAGATTTTCCTTTTGGAAAGCCTCTATTAAGATAGTTATCAGCCCAAGCTTTAAAAACTATATGTTTAGGAGCTTTTGTTTCTACTTGTTCTTCTATGTAACTCATATTGCCTCACTTAAGTTAATAAAATTATATACCATGAAATGAATACTTTTCAATGATAATCTAACTTTAAAATGTAATAAAAATTTTATTT
>JAFGQY010000097.1 GCA_016935395.1 Parachlamydiales bacterium | reverse complement strand
GGACTCGAACCCCTAACCCCTTGGTCCGAAGCCAAGTGCTCTATCCATTGAGCTACCGGTGCAAAAAAGATTATTTAGTTTTATCAAAATTTGATATTTTTTAAAATGAAGATATGAAAAACACATTAGCTTTAACGCTTAAAGTAATCCCCTATTCAGATAGGTCTAAAATTATAACTGCTCTTACAAAAGATTTTGGGATCGTTTCGATAATGGTTAACAATCTAACTTTTAAAAAATCCAACTTTGTTTCATTTACTTCCCCTTTTACACTATCTGAAGTAATTATAAAAGAAACAAAGTCCGATCTATTTTCTTTAAAAGATGTAAACATTATTGATCAAAACTTACATCTTCGAAAAGACTTTGAATATTTAAGGTATGCCGGAAAAATGACCAAAGCAATAATTGATCTTCATTTTCAGTTTAAAAAATCTAATACCATATTTGTTTTATTAGAGAAATTTTTAAAAAACATTTTTATAAATCCCAAAAGTTTATATATGAGTTTTTTATTAAAAGTTCTTTTGAATGAAGGTCTGATCAACCCCAAGTTAAGATGCAATATTTGTAATTCTTTAGCAACAAACCTATCCAGCGGAGAAACTATTTGTGATAAACATATTCAAAAAGGAAGCTTTATTTTTAGCAAAAGTGAATATGATATTTTACATCTTTTAACTTATACAAAGTCATTTTCAGATATAAAACAAATAGATCTTTCAACAAATTTTGAAGAAAAGATCTATTTGATTTTTAAAGAACTTACTTAGCTTTTCTAGTATGTGGCTTATAAATTGCACCTAAAATTGCTCCGCTTATAATCATAAAAACTAAAGCCTGAACTATCCAGTAAATTATAATGCCATTTGAAATTACCATAAAAAATGGCATACCAGCTAAAGATGGAAGTGCACTTACTAGCCAAATCAAAATCCCATAAACAATCCCTTTATGAACTCCTCTTGTGCCCGGAACACCTTTATAAATAACAGCGAAGACATAAGCAAATAGTAGACCTTTTATAAGGCCAATTAAATTAGATCCTACAATATTAGAGACTATCATCATCTCTTCAGGAGCTTTGAAAAGATTTGGTGGTAACATATAAACCCATTTAAACAGCCAGCCACATGTTAAAAAAATCAAAATCATGTTAACGAGCCAAATAACAATGCCCGATATTATTACTCTTAAATAATTCATAAAAATTTTCTCCTTTTGAACATTTATAATTCTTATTATCATAATAATAAAAAAATATTTTAACAAAAGGTTTTTTCTATCAATGTAATTGTTTTACATAACTATTTTCAAAATAATCTTGTTTAACTGGATACATTGTTATAACAGTTTTGTTTTGAGTATCTAAAACGATTAAAGCAAATCTAGTTAGCTTATTTTTTATATCATAACCTATATCTTCGTTATATTCTGTTAATACTAATAATTTATTTTCTTCTGGTTCTATTGGTGGACACACAAGAGAAGTTGCTTGATTGTCATTAATAGCTCTATCAAATAATGATTGCAAATTTGAAAAGCTCTTTTTCCCCTCAACAAAATGAGTTTTATCATTTTTTAACCCAAAATGATTTTTTTTAATATGTTTAAAGCCATAGGTAGAATTACCTTTAGTAAAGTTATAATCGGTTAAATTTAAAATACACATAAAACCTCCGTTTTAATTTTAAAGTTTTGTAAAAAAATAAATAATAAAAATTAAATAAAAATTAGTTTCGCCAATATAGAATTGGCTCTTTGAAAGACGTTTTTTTTAAATATATCTCAATTTTTTTTGCTTTTTTGTTTTTTTTCATAATACTTCCCCTATTGCGGTAACTATTACTCTAGCTAAAAAATTGGGCATATAATGAAATGGAATGATTTGAAAATCTACAATTCTAACAGTTGAGGGACTTGCTTTTCTTGAAATAGCTTTTTTTATGACTTTTTTCTTAATTCGATTCAAAGCCTTTTCTCTGTGTAATAATGAAACTATAATATCTTCGGTAGCAGATACTTCGGCTATAGATGCTCCATAGGCATTTGCAACATCATGATACTTGGGTATTGTGACTTTATTATCCGAAAAAAAACTTTTCATTAATTTAGCTGCACCTCCAACAATAACAATAGGCAACTTGATTTCTTTTCCTTTGATTTCTTCTATTAAATTTTTAATTTCCAAAAATGCTTTTTTCAATACTTTTTTTGCTTTACTTTTTGGATAGTCAACTTGTACGCTTTTTGATATAAAACAGCCATTTAATGCAACAGCAACATCAGTTAAAGTTAATACATTTCCCTTAAAGCATAAGGAATCTTTTGTTAAATTTTTTCCAATACTTTCTGGCCCTATTTTAATATGGGTTCCATCAAACTGAATTCTGCTTCCGCCTCCAATAGGTTTCGATAAAATGTCGGGAGTAGAAAAATTCAAAGATATATTTCCAATTTTTTTTAAATTTAAAGACCTTCTAACGTATCGATCTTTTACAATTCCAACATCTGTAGAAGTGCCACCAATATCAACAACGATGCAATTACTCATATTAGCTAATTTAGCAGCTCCCACAAAAGAATTTGTAGGTCCTGAAGAAATTGTTAAAATGGGATATCTAAGGGCCTTTTCCAGACTAAGCAAAGAACCGTTATTTTGGGTTAAAAAAAGAGGAGCTTTAATGCCCATTTTTTTTAAAACTTTTTTTAAATTTTGAAATCCTAGTTTTAAACATTTTTGAAGTGAAGAATTTAAAATCGTTGAATTTTCCCTTTCAATAAATCCAATATTTCCAATCTCAGAAGAGAGCGACAGCGGAAAATCTTTACCTTTAAATTTTTTAATTAATTCTCCAAGTTTTTTTTCCATATCATTATAAATAGGAGAAAAGACTCCTACAACAGCTATACTTTCGGCCCCTTTTTTAATAAGAGAATCTATTGCCTTCATAGCTTGTTTTTCATCAAAAGAAGAAATTGGCCTGCCATCGCATTCGTTTCCCCCATTAATGGTTTCATAACCTGCCAAAATGGATTTCATATCTTCTTCAAACTCAAAGCAAGGAGGCAAGCTTTCAAAAAAATGGCCAGCAATGCGGATTAATCCCACTTTATATAAGTCTTTTTTTTCTAAAATGGCATTTACGGCATGAGTTGTTCCAACTATAATTTTTTCTATTTCAGCATATGTCTTTTTTCCGAATAATACTTTTTTTAAGACTGTTGAGAATCCTTCTTCAATAGATTTTGTAGTAACAGTTTTAGCAGAAGCAATTATTTTTTTGTTTTCATCAACTATTACTGCATCAGTATTAGTTCCTCCAATATCAACACCTATTATGTACTTCATAAAACACCTTTTTTGCTTATAGATTTATAATCAACATCAAAACCAAAAACTTTTGGACCGACAAGATTTAGACCTTTTTTACTAACCCATATCTTGGGTGAAGGAATAGCTATAATATAAACTCTCTGCCCATATTTTAATGATTCACAAGTAATGGGCAATTTACTCTCTGCTTCAATAACAGTTATAATATCAGGTGTTGTTATTACAACTTCATTATCAATGAAAGCTGCCAAATTTTCATTTTGATAACATATTTTACATTTTTTTTTACCTTTGCAAACAGTTGCAGTACCCTTCAAAAACCCATCCTCAATCCTTTGATCAACATCGCTTATCATTCCTTTAAAAATTAACTGTCCATTAGTTATTTTTAATAAATCTTCAATCCCATTTTTTTTACTATTTTTTAAGGCCTTCCCAATTTCCACGGCTCTAGAAACAGTACTTTTTACCAATGCTGATTTCGCTTCTTTTAAATCCATTAAATAAAGACAGATACAGGCGGTTGATCCCATGTGCATTGTTATTTTTCTAGCAATTTTTTCAGCAGTTTTAGAATCCTTGTTTTCGATTATCTCAATGTTACCTTTGCTGTCGGATAAAAAAACCGGACAGCATGATATTTTATTCAAATTACATGAGCTCATTTGAAGTTCTGGAAAGGCTCTTCCAATCGTATCAGCATTTAAAACCGGCAGCTTTAAAACAGCAGCAGCAATAATAGCTATAAAAGCATTTGAACCTCCGATTTCCCCCGGCATGATAATAATATTTTTTTGGGGAAATCTTTTTTTTATTTCTTTAAAAATAGCTACAAATGATCGAAAGGTTAGCAATTTTTCCTTATTAATTAATAAAGCTCCCATCATAGCTATTGGAACCACTAAGGTATTTTCCTCTAATTCATCAATATTTTTCAAAACAACCAAACCATATTTATGCAATAAATAAGAAGCTATCATCATTTCATATCTGGGGCATCCGCCGCCGCCTGATCCTAAAATTGCAGCTCCTATACTCAAATATTGTAAATCTTCAATTTGTATTTGTTTCATTATGTATCTCCAATAATTTTAATTTTTTATAGCCTATTAATCTGAATATCGAAGCTGCTGCAAATGCTATTATAAACCCATCCAAAATAGGCAAATAAGTTAAAGTTATAACATGAAAAAACGATAATAGAGCTACAGCTACAGCCAAAGCGTAACCCAGCAAATTATAAATCTGATCTTTTTTGTTTACTTCGCATTTCAAAATTTTATCCATCAGATAAGATGACAGAGAAGCTCCACCCATGCATGTCAGAAAAATCCCCAAAATTGTCAATACAATCACCAAATGGGATAGCAATCCAAATATGCTTAAAAAAGTTCCCAACAATCCGAAAGCAATAGTTCTTTTTCTATCGGATAATTTTAAAAATATTCTTTTTGAATTTACTGCCGCTGAATAAATATTAGTGTTATTGGTAGTCCAACCGGCAAATATTAAAAATAAACAAACAAACAAGCTCCACATTATGCCTCCTTTCGATATTAAGCTGTTTAAAAGTGTACTATGGGGAAAGCAAACGCCCAGGCAAACTCCTACAATTTCAATTAGCGGAAGAAAAAATCCAAAAAGAAGCGATACAGTAATGATACCGTCCTTTTTGCTCTTAGCATGCTGAAAATAAGTTGGGAAATCTATAATAGCTGCTATTGCTCCTCCTATCACCATCGAAATACCCTGCAAACTTATTAAAGTATGACTAAAAGCCAAACTGATCATCGACAAAGGAGACAGGAAAAGAGAAAAAATTAAAACTGCTATCAGAAGAGGCATTACTATGATGGATAAAACGCGTATACCCCTTATCCCAAATAAAGCTCCTATCGTCATTAATATTCCTAAACCGATATTTAAAATAATTGGATTAATTACAATTAAGAGATTGCATATTGCTAATATATGCAGAACGCTTTGTGTAATGAAATTTAGCTGGATTCCAAACCAGCCGGTCATTGAAAAACAGAGCAGCGATGAAAAAAATTTAGCTCCTTTTTTTCCAAAATAGTTAACGGCAATCTCAGAGGTTGATTTTCTTTTTTCTACACTCATCATTGCGGTTTTAATACCACATCCCATCAAAAATAAATTTCCAAGCCCAATAGCTATTATTGATGGAATAAAGCCAAACATCTGCCCTATAACCTGGCCGATCATGATAATAGGCAGGCAGATTGCTCCGCCTACCTGTACGCTTAAAAGTTGTCTCCAATTTTGGTAAAAACTTTTCATAAATTATCTTTAAGGGCATTTAATAAAGTTTTACAAATAATATGCTTTACACAAAAAACAGAAGGGTTTTCATTTGAATACCCCTCTTTCAATGCAATATCTTTATATCTATGGAAATCATCTTTTATCCTTTTATGATCTTCACCCTCAGTATCAAAAGGATTTAAAAGCTTTCCATCGGAAAAATACTGAAAATGTGCTGCTGCATTGGCTTTTAAAATTGATTCAACGCCTAATTCTTTAATTTTCTGTACATCGACTTTTTTATCGCAGAAACCTTCAACAACAAAAACAGGCTTTAAGAGGATTTGCTTTAAAAATTCTTTTAATTTTATATTAGGTCTTATTCCAAGATTACCAATATCATATGCTTCGCCTTGATATGTAAACAAAATGGATTTAACTTGACTGTCCGAGATAGATTTGCATTTTAATAGAATGGGATATTTTTTATTAGAAAAATGCTTTAAAAGCAGTTCAATACCCATGAAACACGGCAAGCCACGAACCTCTTTTTTATCAACGTAAATCAACTCGTCTGAAAGAGGATAATTATTATCTTGAGCAATTTTTTCCAAATACTCTACAGATTTTCTGGACAACGCCCTTTGAGCTTCCTTAACAATTTCTTGCGATAATTTCTTACTTATTTTTGTTGATAATTTTTGTAAATTTTCAGGTTTTGTTCTTTCAAATTTTTTATCATCTTTAGATTTACTAAGTATATAGGCTTCAATAAGAAACTGATACTTTGATGGAATTTCAATGAAAATATTATTAATTTCTAAAAATTTTTCAAATCCCATTTCGTTTGTTGGAATTAAATCACTTTTATTCAAGCTTAATATTCTTTGCTGAACCTGTGATATTCTAGAAATAATCTTTAAAATTTCCAAATCTTCATAATCCCTTGTTAAATCTAAAACCATACTCACTCTAAGCTGACAAGCATTTTCGCCAACAAGAGCATCGAAATTTTCATATTTCCTTTCTAAAAAATCTTCAAAAGCTTTTTTAGTTGCTTGAGTTATGAAATCAGCTGCATTAATAGCCTTTTCGGTTGTTGCTAAATCATTAATTTTCATAGCAGGAAATAGACTGATTCCCGCATACGTTAAAGTACTCATAATTTTTTCTCCTTATAGTTTGTATAAAAAAAGTTTTCCAAACTTTATGAGTATCTCTTAAACAGCTGTCAGCAATTCCCGATAAAACCGGCAATTGCACCAGCTATCGAGATCACTAAAGTTTTTTATTTGTAAAATGGGAAATATTAAGCGTTAGGCCAACGCCAAAATGAATTTATAAAAAGGGTATTGAAATGTGAAGACAATTGACTATTATGATTATTTGTCTCTTTAAAAATAAAGATCATTAAATGAATATTTTTGTTCATAATTTACCTATTTTTAGAATAAATTTTTAATTTTTTTGTTTATAAAAAGTATCTTTGAAAATATATCTATATATGGCGTTTTTTTAGGCTAACGCCAAGATTTTGAAATAACTTTGATAGATAAATAAAAACACTTTTCAAAAAAAATGTCTTTTAGTTGAACTAGCATTTTATTTACCTTTTTTTCGATTGTTTATTAAAATTTAAATTATAACAAATATGTCCAATTCAATTCAATAAAAAAAAATCAAAATAATCAATGAACT
>JAFGQY010000096.1 GCA_016935395.1 Parachlamydiales bacterium | reverse complement strand
ACGTTTCTTTTGTAAAATATTTTTTTTACTATCTTTTACATGGTAGCCAACAACGCCAAAGCCCAAGTCATTTACAAAAGTGTTTTTAGTATTTTGGCTTTGGACAGATTGAAATACGGGCAGCTTAGATGTATTTTGTAAGAATTTGGTTAAATTAAATCCGTTTACTTGATCTGATTTTTTAAGATTTAAACCAGGATTAGAAACAGCTTTATCAGAAAAAACTTTAGATGATGTTAAGTGATTTTGAGAATCTTTTTTATGAATTGCCAGTTTTGAATTTTGTAAAAAATTCAAAGATTCTTGTACAAATTTTAGATTTTGACTTAAAAATTCTTTATTTGAAAAATTTTGATTTTTAAAAATTGCTCTGTTTTCCAGTTTTTTTTGATAGGCTTGATTGTTTTTTGAATTTTCATTTTTGCTTAAATTATTTTGATCACATTTTTTTATTGTTTCATGTTTTTCATTTAGTGCTGAATCTTTAGAACTTTCGAGAAAGACTTTTAAATCATTTTGATCACTACTATCTTTTTTGAAAATACTAGTTAAATCTACAGCGCTTTTGAAAATTTCATTATTGAAGGTATTTTCCTTTTTTTGATTTGCTAAATAATCACTTTTAAAAATTTTTTCAGAAAGTGATTTCATAATATCCAGAGAAATATCGATTAAAAAAAAATCATTCAATCCTTTGAAAATATCATAAGCATTAATAAAATTTGTTTGATCAATATTAGCTTCAAAAGTCATAGATTTTTAATTTTTGATATTAAAATAGCTAATTTTTACAAAATTATCAATTTTTCTAAAATATTTTTTATAGAAAAAATATTTTAAATTTGTTTTTATTAGATAAAAGGAGCTCTTTAATGATTTTATCCGATGTATTTATTTATTTATTATTAGGACTTATAGCAGGACTCTTAGCCGGTCTTTTAGGTATTGGCGGCGGCATTATTCTTGTGCCTTGTTTATATTTTCTATTTACCTATCTACAAACTGGCGTTACTCATCCTATGCATTTAGCGATTGGGACCTCTTTAGTAACTATTACTATTACATCTTTCATTTCAATGTATTTATACCAAAAAAGACATGCAGTTTTTTGGCCAATTTTAAAAAAAATACTCCCAGGTCTAATTTTTGGTGGTATTTTAGGTGTTTTAGCTTCCTACTTGCTATCAGGAAAACTTCTAGCCCAAACTTTTGCAGTATTTGCATGTTTAATTGGGATTTATTTTCTTTTTTTCAAAAAGCCTTACAAAAGAGAACAAAAACCAGAAAATTTATTTATAATAGTTTCAGGTTTTATTATAGGTATTTTAGCAACGCTTTTAGGAATCGGAGGAGGTGTGATTGCTCTTCCATTTTTTATTATGTTTTTCAGAGTACCCAATTACTCACTAATAGGCACAGCATCTGCAACTACATTTGTTACTTCTTTAGTAGGTGCTTTTTGCTATTTACTTTCTGGTTTTATGGTTCCTGAAAATATCAATTCTATCGGATATATTTATATACCCGGCTTTCTTGCCATAGCAATAATTTCAATTTTTTCTGTTTATCTAGGCATTAAACTTGCTGATAAATTAGAAATTAAAATTCTTAAAAAACTTTTCGGATTGGCTTTGATTGCAACCGGAATTTTTATGTTTTTCAAATAAAACTTATAAAATATGTTAGCATAATGTATACTCCTAGCCTTTTTAAAAGGAGTTAACAATATGGCAACTATTGCAAAAACAACACATATAAATCAAAACAGTCAAATACAGCAAACTCATCAAAAAAAAGCACCAAAAAATGCTTTTGATGCAAGTGCTGAATTTTTTGGAAGCTTTCCTAAAGATGTCTTCAGAATTTTAAGACTTTCATCTGAGTGGGCAAGATTAATTATTGCAGATTTAGAAGTTTTTGAACCATTAGGCACTTTTATAAAAGCTATCAAAACTGGTGAAGAAGCTCTTTGTTTTCCTGAGTTTGGAAAATCTTTTAGTACTATTAGCGCCAATTCTATTAAATTTTTTAAACATGGTGATAAATCTGTAATATCTGATTTAAGAACTAGTTCTTTCCAAGGCGTTTGGGAACTTTCAAAAGTTGTTAACTGGTTTGATAAAGTAAGCATTCCTTTAGTTAGCTCAAATATAGCTACTAAGCTTTCTGCTTTTGGGGGAACTTCTTTTGCTATATCCTCATCAGAAAGAATGTATAATGAAGGTACAAAACTAGTTAATTTAAATGAAAAATCTAAACATTACATAAAAGATCCACTTCAAAAAGAAAAACTGTATCATGTATTAAGAGTCGCAAAAAATATCGGTACATTAATAGTTGGTATTATAGTAGCCCTTAAAGGATTTTTCGGAATTTTAGCACCTGCACCTGCAATGTTAATTATTGGTACAATGATACTTACAAGTAGCATATCTTCTACAATCTTAAAAGAATCATTTCATTTAAAATTAAACTAAGAAATTTTTATTCAATTAAAAAAAACCTCTCATTTTTTTTGAGAGGTTTTATTTCATTAGTTAAAAATCAATATTACTAAAATTTTTCCAAAAATGCTTTTTTCGAAAAAACTTAAAAAAAAAGTTCACATAGTATAGGCTTTTTTCTTTTTAAAAGGAGTTAACTATATGGCAGCTATTACAATACACACAAATATTAATCAAAACAATACGACCCAGGAAGAACCACCTAAACCAGCCCAAAAAAATGCATTTGATGAGAGTGCAAACTTTTTTTCAAATTCTCATAAAGATTTATTCAGACTTTTAAGACTTTCGTCTGAATGGGCAAGATTAATTATTGCAGATTTAGAGGTTTTTGAACCACTAGGCACTTTTATAGCTGCTATTAAAACAGGAGAAGAAGCCCTTTGTTTTGCTGATTTTGGAAAGTCCATTAGTAACAGTGTAGCAAATGCAATTAAACTGAAACAGAATAATAAATCAATTGCAAAGGATGGCGTATCAGTTTTATCAGAATTAAGAACAAATTCTTTTCAAAGTATTTGGGATTTTTGTAAAGTTGCTAAATGGTTTAACAAAGTAAATGTTTTTTCATTAAATTCAAAACTAATCACTAACCTTTCTGCTCTTGGAGGAACTTCTTTTGCTATATCCTCATCCGAAAAAATGTATAATGAAGGCATAAAATTATTTATAATAAACTATGAATCTAAACAATACACAAAAGATCCTCTTCAAAAAGAAAAACTATATCAAGTATTAAGAATTGCAAAAAATATCGGCACTTTAGCCATTGGACTTTTAGTTGTAATAAGTGCAATTTTCGGACTTATAGCACCAGTGATTGTAAATCTTTTTATTGCTACAATGTTACTAACATGTAGCATTACTTCAACAATATTGGGCAAAACAAAAATAACTGAAGAAAACCCAACAAGTGAAACAGCTCTACTAAATAAGAAATATAAAATTGATAAAAATAGTGATGAAAAAAAGGAATACACATTAAAACAGAGACTTGATGCTATAACTGAAAAAAAAATATATAATTTTAAGTTTGAATAAATTACATTTTTGAAAAATTCTTTAAAAAGAATATAATCTTCTCTTAAAAATAAAAAAAAATATGACATCAATAGTTTTTTCAAAGCCACATCACATCAAACATGCTAAATTGTTTTCAGAAGATCAAAATGATATAAAAATAATTCATAGTATTATTAATGAATTATATGAAGAAACCTTAACATCTTTAAGACTCACCTTTGAATGGATTGAACTTTTTGTCAAAGATACAAAAACCTTAAAACCAATAAAACTATTTATTCATGAATTAAAAATCGCAGAAGATATTTTTTGTTTTACTGACCTTGGCAAATCAATCAGCAATGTATTTTCAAGCTCAATAAAATATTTCAAATATAATGACAGATCTGTTGTTTCTGATTTAAGAACAAGTAGTTTTGATTTAATATATCACTTTTCAAAAGTTTTCAATTGGTTTAAAAAAAATCAGATTTTTTCATTAGGATCTAAATTTCTTGCAAATTTTTCATTAGTTGGAAATATCACTTCTGCGCTTAGTGATTCAGAAAGCCTCTACAATGAAGGCATTAAAATCTTTAGTTTAAACAAAAAAAATTCTGACTTAAAAAATATCGATTTATTAAATGTAAAAAAATTATCAACCATAATTCGAATAGCAAAATATATCTGCCTATTATCTACTCCAATATTTTTTGCTATTAATCTATTTTTTACTTTCCAGGTATCTACTTTTCTTTCACTTGTGATTGCATCAATATCTGTAGTATCAACAATTTCTTCAACAATTTTGGACAAACAATTTAAAATTTAAAATATCAAATATTTCACATTATTAAATTTTTAAATATGTCATTTTCCAATTGATTTT
>JAFGQY010000095.1 GCA_016935395.1 Parachlamydiales bacterium | reverse complement strand
TAGAATATTCTTCATTCTTTTTATTACTTTCTATAACAATATTTACTATATTGCCCTTTGACGTTTGTTGTTCCAAAAGTTCATGAATATTTTTGGCGAGCTTTTGAATGTCGTATGAATTTTTTATCGGATCATCAATAAGCTTTATAATGTCATCAGTCGAATATTTATTAGCAATAAGGTCAAAAATCTTTTCTACCAAGTTTTTAAATTCAACATCAGTTTTTAATTGTTTAAGAGTCTCATCTGTTACTTGAGAAGTTTTTTCAGCTTTGTTAACCATAGACTGTGTAACATTTACCCAAAAAACAAAAATAATAATATAGAAAAATTTTGGTATTAAATTTATTTTACACTTGCTCAACATTTAAGCCCCAAGCCATTCATTGCGCGCCTTATCCCATCCCTCTATTTTCTGCAAGCTACTTTTTGCTTTACTTATAACTTCTTGCGCAATTTCCTTGGTCAATCTCATTGGAGTTTGACGTCTGGCGCTAACACTCATCTCTTCAGCAATAAATTTAATACCTCTAGGAGAAAATCCTTTAAGGCTTTCTGCATATGTTGGAATTAAATTTAGAAATTCCGAGGACAGCTCAATAAGCGCATTTTTATTTTCTTGTGCAAATTTTGAAACATACATTGAAAGAATTTTTTCTCTCTCTATCACTTCCGGTAATGTAAATTCAATAGATATTCCCATACGATTAACAACAGATTCATCCATTTTAAATGGATGATTGGTTGCCAACACAAACATTACTTTTTTTTGAGATTGTTCCGAAATAAGGGCTAAAAAAGTATTAATAAAATCTTGTGTTTGTTTGGATATTGTTGGAAGCCTTCTGTTGGCAAACAAAGATTCGGCTTCATCTATAAAAACAATAAGTCCTTTTTTACTCGTTTTCGCCCAATTCAAGAGACTTCGAAGTTCATTATTAGCTCTATTTAAGTCAGTAATCTTGGCAAACTCCGAACCCGATGTTAATGCATAATCAAGTCCGGATGCATATGCTAAAACCTTAACAAAGCTGGTTTTTCCCGTTCCTGGAACTCCATAGAAAAAAACATTAGGAAGAGCTTCTTTATACTTTGTTGCAGTTTGTATACGTACCAAAAGATCCAAAAGTTGTTTTTGTAATGATGGCTTAAAAATTAAATCATTAATATCGATTATTTCCGGTCGCTTACTCCAATCAAAAAAACCGCACCTTGATGTTTCACTTATAACATGTGGGCACTTCCAATAATCGATAAGAGCTGGAAACCCATATTTAAGACTATAAAAAGATAAGAGAACTGCTATAGTTGCGACTCCGATTGTTGTAGGGTTAAGAATTTCTAATATCTTTTGGCTATTTTCTCCCTTTAGTTTTTCAAATGCACGATTTTGCTCTCCTTGTTCCTTTATTTTTTCAATTTCTGTTTCTCTGTCTTCATGCTTTAACTTTTCTCTATCTTCCATACTAAGACCGTTTTCTATTTTTATAGCATTTAAAACAGTTGCGAAAGCCTGTCGTTGTTCACCCCCTTCTTTTTGTATCCGTTTGATAATCACCTGAGCTTCTTTTCCCAGACTTTCAGATAATTCGCCACCTTGTTTTAGCGTAGAAGCTATATTTTTAATCTGTTTTTCCATTCTGTCTAAAGTATCTTTTGTCGATTGAGCTCTAGTAAAAGCATCCAAAGACACAGTATCAGAATTATGCGCTAACACTACAGCACCATTAATCAACCGAATAGTTTCACTTATTTCCTTAGTAATTTTATTTAAATCTATTTGCGATGCATTATTACTTGATGTTTTCATTGAAAATATTTTTGAGACACTGAATAGATTGATAATGCTAACGATGAATGTGATAACAAGCAATTGTTTAGATATGATCATGATTTCCCCTTCATTATAAAAAATTGATAATGCACACTTATTTAAACATCCTAAAATAAGTTTAGTTTTGAAGAATTTTTCCAAGTGAATTTAGCAAGACAATATTTATTTGTAAAACAATCTTTTAAAAAATTTTTAAAAATTCTGACAGTAAATATAAAGGTCTTAAAAATGAAATTTTTTTTCTCATAATATTTGATGCTTTTATTTTTCAAAAAACTATTTTCAAAATTTATATTTTTTTCTATTCTTTACCGAATTTAAAAAACGTTCACAGAAATTTTAGGACAAAAAAATGAAAACAAAATATTTTTTCATACTAATTTTTTTGAAACTTATTAATATTCCATTTTTATTTTCAGAAAATGAATTTGATAAAAACAATGCTGCCGATCTATATATGACTTATAATTTATGGGGTGGTGCAAGCCTCCAAAATTCACCCTGTGATGACCCTTCTCCTAACCCACATGATTGGGTTAAATTTGGAAACAACAATGCATTCCAAACATTTTCAGGCGAATCAAATCATACTTTGAATAGTTGGGCTAATTTTGCAAGCAGCTCAATGCAAGATTTTGATCAATATAATTCTGGCCAATTGAGGGAAGAAGGCAATTATGAGTATATAGATAATAACGATTGGGAAAATCGTTGCATCGATAATTGTTTTTATGCACCAGAATATTTGCATTCACCGGGCAAAAAAATTCATTTTAGAGATTTTATAGCCGCATGGAACAACCCTGCAACCGCAAACTTAAGTAACAAAGATGAAGTAGAAATTTTCAACGGCCTTAGCAAAGAAACTATCATAAAGCTATGTGATTCGAAGATTAATAATTTCGATTTTCTTCTTAATAAATATCATTTGTATTCAAATCAACATTATCTTAATTATATTCGCGGACCAAGATATGATAGCTTTATCTTGGATCTGTACGAAAAAATAAAAAATCCCAAGCTCAAGAAAACATTACGCAATGTAGAAGGATTTGAACGTGATGGATTTGTCGACTTTATTGAGGAAGAGAAAGCACAGTTTGACCAAAAAGAATTATGCGCTTATAAAAGGCGAGAAAATGAGCGGAAACAACGAAAAGAACACAAAAGGAAGCTCGAGCAAGCTCCACGTCTCTGCATACCAGACTCAATTGTCCTCAAAAAAATAGATATCGAAACAAATCCGCAAAATTTGGATAAAAAAAGCATCAAACGCTATCAGCAGCGAGCTCTTGCAATTGAGCAAACCATTAAAAGTAAAAAACTATCTTCTGATAAAAACAAAGCCTTGTGTTTTGATTATTCAAAAAAAGTAAAACAATATTCTTTTAATGATCAATTCGCGCAAGTTTTTGATAATCAATATGGAACATTTCTTGATAAACAGCTACATAAAGAATTATGTGAAACTCGAGAAAAAGCACTTAGTCTAAATTCGAGATATCCGAATGATGTTCACACACAAATAATAACCCCTGCTGTTTGTTATTTTACTGCGCAAGCAAAAGTGGAAAGTGATGTAAAAAAAGCATTCAACCTTTCTGATTTTTGTTATAACGTAACAAATTTTCTTACTACCGGGCTTAAGATCATTGGTACTAAAATTGGTACAGGCGCTCAAATAATTGGTAAAACATACACAGCCTTGAATAAGGGCCTATCAGAAGGAATTCAAAACTTTGAATCTATTGAGCATTGGGTAGGATTACTTACAGCTCCAATAAACGCCCTTTCAACTATTTG
>JAFGQY010000094.1 GCA_016935395.1 Parachlamydiales bacterium | reverse complement strand
GATTTTTCAATGAAAAAGAAGTTTTAAAATTTCGGTAAATCGAGATCCTTGTAATTTTTCATATCTTTAATTAAAATGCTTTCAAAAAAACAACTATAAAGAAATTATTTTATGGAAAATTTATCAAAAAAACTTCAAAGCAAACGTTTAAAATACAGCCCAAAACTTCCTGAGATTTTATCTGACATTTCTAATATTAAGATAGTTTTTACAAAAGATACAACAGCTCTGGGTGATGCAAATGAGCTTAAAAAAATCTTTAAAAATACATTTGGTCAAAAAATTTGTGAGATTAAAAAATCAGCAAACAGTTTTAAAAATAATTTTAAAAATCCATTAAAAATCGGGGTTGTTTTTTCAGGTGGACAAGCATCCGGTGGTCATAATGTGATATCAGGTCTTTTTGATGCTTTGAAAAAGATGAATAAAAATTCAAAATTGATCGGATTTTTAAATGGACCCGAAGGTATTGTGAATTGCAGCTTTATTGAAATTACAAAAGAGCTTATTGATCAGTATAGGAATTTAGGGGGATTTGATCTTATTGGATCCGGAAGAACAAAGATTGAAACTGCTGATCAGTTAGAAAAATCACTTAAATGCGCTCAAAAACAAAAACT
Source organism: Parachlamydiales bacterium (assembly GCA_016935395.1). Taxonomy (GTDB): domain Bacteria; phylum Chlamydiota; class Chlamydiia; order Chlamydiales; family SM23-39; genus JAFGQY01. The sequence continues at coordinate 23,907 of JAFGQY010000094.1, read as the reverse complement.
GGATGGAATTGTTGTAATAGGCGGAGATGATTCAAATACAAACGCTGCAATTTTAGCTGAATATTTTAAAGAAAATAACTGCAATACTAAAGTAATCGGAGTTCCCAAAACTATTGATGGAGATTTAAAAAACGAATATATTGAATTATCCTTTGGTTTTGATACTGCTTGCAAAGTCTACTCAGAGCTTATAGGAAATATTGCTAGAGACGCTCTTTCTGCTAAAAAATATTACCACTTTATTAGACTCATGGGAAGATCTGCATCTCACATAGCTCTAGAGTGCGCTTTAAAAACTCATCCAAATGTTGTATTAATTGCTGAAGAGATTTTTGAAAAGAAAAAAACTCTTTCTCAAATTACAAGTAAAATTGCTGATGTAATTGAAAAAAGAGCTAAAAATAGCAAAAATTATGGAATTATACTTATACCTGAAGGACTTATTGAGTTTATCCCTGAATTTAAAAATTTAATATCTGAGCTAAATAAACTTTTAGCTATAGGTGAAAAAACTGAAGTTGAACTTCAAAAATTTTCCTTAGCCGATGAAAAAATTAAATATATAAAAAATATTCTAAGAGGGGAGCATTTAAGCTGCTTTGAATCTTTGCCAAAAGATATTCAAGAACAGCTGCTTTTAGATAGAGATCCTCACGGGAACGTTAAAGTATCACAAATTGAAACCGAAAAAATGCTTATAAAAACTGTTAAAAATGAACTTTCGAAAAGAGATTCTAAGATAAAATTTAATGCTTTGAATCACTTTTTTGGATACGAAGGCAGAGCTGGCATGCCTAGTAATTTTGATGCCAATTATTGCTATTCACTTGGTAATATTGCAGCCATTTTATTAAATCAGGGGCTAACGGGCTATATTTGTGCTATAAAAAATCTAAAAAATGGTGTAAGTGATTGGAGATTAATGGGTGTACCTCTAACTTCATTAATGAACCTTGAAGTTAGACACGGCAAACCTAAGCCTGTAATACAAAAGGCCTTAATAAAGACTGATTCTAAGTTGTTTAAGCAATTTGAAAAGTTTAGAGAAATTTGGGCAGTTGAGGATAACTTTGTGTATCCCGGCTCTATTCAATACTTTGGGGATGAAGATATTACCGATAGTGTGCCTATATCGTTAATTATTAGCAGTTAATGCCATTGATTGAAAAGGATTATAACTATAAAATTAATTACCAAAATGGTATAATATAGTTAGAAAACTATACATAAATGATGAAAATTATATGGGAATAAATGTTAACATAAACTCGATTGACAGGATAAAGCCTACACCTGAAAGATCATCCGCTATTGAGAAAATAGGTGATGAAGAAAAAGACTTTTTTTCAAAGAACAAAAAACGACAAGCGTTTGAATATGAACATGAGATCGATGAGATTGAAGAAAAGATAAATAAAATTGTTAAAAGTAATGATCTTTTAAGAAGTTTAGGTATTGACTCAGTCGATCAAATTAAATCCAAAAAAAAGCTTTTGGAGCTGGCTGAAAATGCTGCTGCATCATTTTTGAAAAAAGAACTTTTAAATGTTGCTAAAAGTATACTTTCTCTATCTATTGAAAATAATTTTAACGATCAGTTAGATGATACAGATCTTTCATATGCCGATATTTTAGCTAGATATGTAATGAAGCTATCTAATTCCAAAGATGGTGTTAAAAAATCAACAAACAAAACCTTTAAAATGCCTAACGCTAATACTGACAAAAATGCAGGCTTTTTAGTTCACTACTGTAAGGATATTTTGAACAAAAAGATCCAAAATCAAAGCAATGATCACAAGCTTAAAAAGCTTTCTAAAGAAGAAGTTGAAAAACTTATAAGAAAATAAATCTATTACTGATTAATAAATTTTATTCTTATGTAATATTTTATAATTAAATTTTTACTTTACAGCATTGTAATAATTATTATTTTAATGTTGTTATTAGAGGTATAAATAAATAATATTTATATCATTATGTTAATAAAATTTATTTTACTAATGAAGATATAATTGTTTTATGTTATTATTTATGAATAATTTTTAATAAAAAACAGTTATAAATAATATGAGCATTTCAAAAGTTGCATTAAATCCGGCCGACTTACTATTGAAAAATAGTCGTAAAGCTTATCCAAATCCATTAGCCAGTAAAATTAACGCTTATGTGGTTTTGGGAAGTCTTTTGGTATCATCAGCTATTGTACTTGCTGCTTTAGGTAGTTTTAGCTTAGCTGGCGTATCAATAGGGATAGCTTCAACTACAGCAAATCTCTTGATTAAAATTGCAGCTCCGAGCCTAGTATTTGGAACTATTTTTTTAGCAAAAGGTTCTTATGATATGCATTATAAAGTTAAAAACTTAGATGCAAAAAGGTTTGGTGTGGCTGGTATACAAAATAGAGGTAATAACTGTTGGCTGAACTCTCTTATGCAAATTCTTTTAAATTCTTCTGTAGTAAACACAGTTAGAGAAAACAGACTATTTAATGATTTTTTCTTAAGATATAGAGCATCGCTTGCAGACAGTGAACTTGCAGATTCGACAAGACTTCGAAGTTACTTTTCATCAAAATCTCATGAAATCTCTTCCGGAACTCGTTTTGAAGACCTACATGGTCCATTAACAAGTATTTTGGATGATCTTAGAAGTAAAGATAGAGAGCTTAGAAATATGATTACAACGAAATTTCATTATAAATATGACGACTCCAGCAGAAGAGAAGTTTCTGAAAAAAGAGAAGCAAACAATGGTATTTTAAATTTACCGATGTTTACTGAAAAAAGAAAAATAAGTCTATCAAAACTTTTAAAAGATTTTTTCATATCTAAACAGGATTCTAGGGCGGATGTAATTGAAAAAACTGAAATAACCACTCAAGAGCCTTTTTTGTTTGGTTTATTTTCAAGAACTAAAAAAACAAAAGAAGATGTTCTGGTTGAAAGAAGAAAGCTTCTTTTAGAAGAAAGAAAGCTTGCCTTTGCTCCAAAAGATCTATTTATAAATATTCAAAGATACGTATGCTCAGGAAGATTTGATCAAGAAGATAAAATTGTTGACGTTCCTATGAATTTAAATATGAGTGGTTCTTATTTCGATACAGGGACTAAAGCCAATTATGAACTTTTGGGATTTGCTAGGAATTTAAACCAGATTCATTATATTTCTTATGTGAAAAAGGCTGGAATTTGGTTTAAGTGTAATGATGAACATGTTGAAGCGATATCTGATCATGAAGCTAAACTGGCGGCTCAAAAAGCTTATATTGTTCATTATAATAAATTATAATGTAAGATCTTCATCCGAATCTTTTTCTAGAATATTTTTTTGAACATTATCATCAGCAACAAGATTAATATTTTTCCATTTACCCTGTCTATATCGCACCCAATAGATAATACTAAGTAAAATAGCATATACTGAAGCTAAAATCCAAGCCACCTGAACGGAAAGAGAAAATTTAACTACAATAAAATAAACAGGAACAAGTAAAAATATCCAAACTGATAAGGATCCGGCTACTAATAAAAACATAGTATCACCGGCTGCTGTTAAAAGGCCTGCAAAAATCCAGCGAATACCTTCGAAAAAAAGATATACAAATACACAAAATAAACAAAACTTCAAAATTCCATAAAAGGACATCCCGGCAGCGCCTTTAATCAAAAATATTTCTTTTTCAAGAGATCCGGGAATTAAAAAGTCTACGACAAGTTTTGGATCTATTATTAAAAAAAATGAAACAATTATCGTAAAAATCAACAAAAGTTTTAAAGCTGATTTTAAAAGCGACTTTATAAGATAAATTCTTTTAGATCCAATAAAATTACCTGCTAATGCAGCAATACCTCTATTTAATCCATCAAAGAAAAAAGAAAGCAGTAAAACTATACTTTGACAGATAGCTGAAACGGTAATATGAAGCTCACCAACTTTTGTCATCATTAAATAAAATAGGGCCCATCCAATAATCTCTAAAGAGAAAAAAACGGCAGGGGGGAATCCAACTTTAAAACACTTTTTAAAAGTTGGAAGATGAAATTTCCACTTGGACGTTCCATAAGTTATTCTATTTTTTTTAGAGAAAAATAAAAATGCCAAAATCCCGGCTTGAAATATAGTACCCAGGCAAGTGGCGATAGCAGCTCCTTTAATACCCATTGCAGGAATAATGCCTTTTACACCAAAAATCAAAGCCCAATCAAATAGAACATTTACTAAATTGGCAAAAACAGCCAGATAAATTAAAAATCTTGTTTTACCTCTTCCAATATAAAAACCACTTATAGCAGTCATTAAAGGATAAAAAGATCCTAAAATCATTAAATAACCGAAATAATCTATCTGTAAATATCCATAAGTCGCATTCTTAAAAACAGCAGGTCCTAGGAAAAGACCAATGGGTACAAATACTACAATTGAAAAAACAGAAAACCATATCATCTGCCAAACGGGCACACCTATTTGATCATATTTTTTAGCTCCATTATATTGAGCTACAAATACTTCAGACATAACTGTTAATACTCCAAAGCCGCCTAAAAAGGCCCAAGCTAGAGTGCCGGCATTTACAGCTGCATTTAAAGCATTTAAAGAGTATCGAGCTAAAAAGCATCTATCAACGAATATCATCATTAAAGAGGCTAAAGCAGATATCATTAACGGCAAAGATACAGACCACAGCTCTTTAATGCTACCTTCGGGGTATTTTGTAAGTGAATTATTTTCTTGCATTATTACTTTTTTTTAGTTTTTCCGACTTAAAGCTTATATTAGTTATTATTAATATTGGTATCAAGTTTTTTCATAAATAAGTGTAGAATTAAATATTTTTTTTTTGTATTGAGTATATTTGGAGGAAGAATGGATAAAAAAGCTTATTCTTTTAAAAAAAACGGTAGATTTATAAATATCAATGCAAAAAAAAGAGTTAGAAGAACTGTTTTAGATTTTATTTTCTGGAAAATGGGGATATATAACAAGCATGATAAAAAAATAATTTTACCTAAAGATTTTGAGTATCCTTCTTTCAAAGGTGAGTTTACTCAAGATGAGCCTTCCGTTGCGTGGATAGGGCATTGTAGTTTTTTCATAAAGACAAAAAAATTTAACTTATTGACAGATCCAATATGGAATTCAGCTTGCTCGCCTGTATCATTTATAGGACCTAAAAGAAAACATAAGCCTGCTTTAGATATGCATATGTTAAAAAAAGTGGATTATGTGCTTATAAGTCATGATCATTATGATCATCTGGATAAAAAAACCGTTGTAAGTCTTAATAAAATTTATCCCAGCATTACCTGGATAGTTCCGATTGGAATGAAAAAATGGTTTTTTAAAAATAAAATCACAAAAAATGTTTACGAACTGGATTGGTGGGATCTATATTTAGATGATAATATTGAGGTGCATGCCGTTCCGGCCCAACATTATTCCGGCAGAGGTCTTTTCGATGGCAATAAAAGACTTTGGTGCGGATATGTTATCAAATCTCTTTTGGAAAAGAAAAATGTGTATTTTACAGGGGATACCGGATATAACGACATATTATTTAAAAGCATTGCCGATACATTTAAATATATGGATTTAAGCTTGATTCCCATTGGAACTTATAGTCCTAGAAAATTTATGAGTCCCGTTCATATTGATCCTTATCATGCGGTTAAGATTCATAAAGATGTAAAATCAAAATTAAGTATTGGAATGCATTGGAAGACTTTTCAGTTATCTAATGAAAGTTTGGATCTTCCGCCGTATGAACTTTTTTTAAACCTTCAAAAAGAAAATATTGATTTATCCGAATTTGTCCTTTTGCAGCCGGGTGATTTTATCAACTGGTAGAAATTTAAAATTTTTGCTAAGATACTTAGTATGAATTTTTTCAAAACACAAGTTTTATATTTCAAAACAAAAAAATTTGATTTTACCCAGCAATTAATAGTTTTTAAAAAATATTATAAAAATCCAAAATTTGCTTTTTTTGATATTTTGATCTGTTTTGTCTATTTATTTATCAATCCATATAGACTTTCCAAAAGATTTTTACAAAAAAAGGGTTTTTTTGAAAATCTTGATGTATATGGGGAGACTCCTTATAGAACGCTTCATAAGATAATTTCAGAAGCTGACCTAACAGATGAAGATATTTTTTTAGAGCTTGGATCTGGAAGATCAAAAACATGTTTTTTTATATCATTTTTTAAAAAATGCAAAGTTTATGGAGTTGAGTGGATCCCAACTTTTGTTAAAATAGCAAATTTTTTCAAAAAGTTATTTTTTTTAGAAAATTTAACATTTCTAAACAAAAATATGTTTGATTTGGATATGAGCAAGTTTACATTTATTTATCTTTATGGCACATGTATGGAAGATGATGAGATAAAAATGTTAATAGATAATTTTAAAAAAAATGTTAAAATTGTTACTATTAGCTATCCGCTTAGTGATTACGACACAAGCTTTAAAATGGTAAAAAGTTTTGAGGTAGAGTTTAATTGGGGAAAGACCGTAGCTTATTTAAATGTTAAAGGAGAATAAAAAAATATGACCATGATTTTTAAAAAGTTAGATGATGGCTTTGAAATACCGATAATTGGTCTTGGCACATGGCTGCAAAAAAATGAACCAGAGTGTATTAACGCAGTGAAATCAGCATTGGATATTGGATATCGTCATATTGATACAGCAGATATTTATGAAAATCATGGGTATATAGCAAAAGCAATAAAGGGATTTACAAGAGAAAAGCTATTTATTACAACTAAACTTTGGAAAGATTTTATGGATCCAAAGCAAGTTGAAAGTCAGTGTGATAAATGCCTTATGCAACTAAATTTGGATTATTTAGATCTATATCTTATTCATTGGCCGGATAGAACAAAACCCATGAATGATATAATCTATCAAATGACAAAACTCAAAGAGAGGGGTAAAGTCAAAAGTATCGGAGTTTCAAATTTTACCATAAATCATCTTCAAGATATTTTGCATCAGGGATTAAAAATAGAAATGAATCAAGTTGAATTTCATCCCTTTTTAAACCAACCTGAGCTTTTGGATTTTTGCAATAGACATGCAATTGCTATAACAGCATATTCTCCAATAGCTAGAGGTAATGTTTTTCACGATCCTGACATTAATTCTATTTCAGTAAAATACAAAAGGCCTGCAAATCAAATAGCGCTTAGATGGCTTTTGCAAAAAGATATAGTAGCAATTCCAAAAGCTACTTCTAAAGAGCATCTTGAAAGTAATTTCAAAATTTTTGATTTTCAATTGGATCCGGATGATATGAAAAAAATTGATAACATTGGATTTACAAGGCCAAAAAGATTAATTAATCCTGAATTTGCCGATTTTGAATATTAAGATATTTTTTTTATTGATTATCAATTTCTTGTTCAAGACTGCTTATTTGAGACGGCATTGTTTGAGATTCTTCCTGTTTGGCTATTTGAAGAATAGATTCTCCTTCGTTCACCAAGGGAAGATTATTTTGAGCTATAATAATTCCTTCCATAGGGGATATAACATCATAGGTCTGTTTTGTTCCAAAAGGATCAGAAATTTTTGCTAAAAGGTCTGATTTTTTAACAAAAGAGCCTAGTTTTTTGTAAAGGTTACAGATACCGGAACCGGGTGAATGAACCCAATGCGTTTCGTAAATTTTCACATGATTATTTGGTTTTTGTTTATGAGAGCTTTTTAACATCTGTAGATTTTTAAAAATGTTAACAATACCTCTAATTCCAGTTCTAATTACTATTTCATCTAATCTTAGAGCCTCTCCAGCTTCAAACAAGAGAGTTGGTATTTTTTTCTCTTGATCTTCTTGCATTAAAAATAAAAGACCTCTTTTTTGATGATGGTGCAATATTACCGGAGCTCCAAATGCATCTGCTAATTCTTTTGTTTTCTCTATATTGAAGTTTGTATGTATCTGTGAGAGTTTTTTTGTATGAGGCTCTCCTGTATGAAGATCAATACAAACGTCAGCTTTTTGTAAAATTTCTTTATTAAACAAGTAAGCAAGTCTTGCTGCAAAAGAGCCTTCTTGTTTTCCAGGAAAGTTTTTTTCTAAATCTCTACCATCAGGTAGATTTCTGCTTTGCTCAATTAGTCCAAAAATATTAACAACAGGTACAGCAATTAAAGTGCCGCTTAATTTTTTTAATAAATTCAGCTCTAAAAGCCTTTGTACTATTACAACGCCGTTTGTTTCATCTCCATGAATAGCTCCGCATACAACTAAAGTAGGACCAGCTTTTTTCCCATGTACAACATGTATGGGTATATGCATAGGAACGCATGTATAAAATTCAGGTGTTGGAAGAGCTAACGTTACTCTTTCACCTGGTTGAATAGTTAAATCAAAGATTTTTAAAGGATTATTCTTCATTAAAATCTTTTATAATTTTTTTTTTCAATATTGTAAAGTCAATCATGCAGAAAGGTAATTTTTTTTTTAATATTATGTTCAAAGAACTTCTTTAATTAAAAAAAAAGAATAAATATATCTTAATAAGTTAATCTATTGGATATCAAATTTATATTAGCATATAATAATAGGCTTTAATAGATAGGGAATTCATATGGAAAAGTGTAAAGCAAAAATTTTCAAAACTAGAGTTGTGAAAATAAAAAATATTGAAATTGGGGGAGACAATCCTATTAGAATTCAATCTATGACAAATACTAAAACAGACGATGTGATTAAAACAGCCGATCAGATCATGAAGCTTCAAGATGCCGGATGTGAAATAGCAAGAGTTACAGTTCAGGGCCAAAAAGAAGCTTACGCTTGTGAAGGCATAAAAAATATTCTTATTAAAAAGGGATATTCTATACCACTTGTAGCAGACATCCATTTTTATCCACCCGCTGCAATGATAGCCGCTGATTATGTAGATAAAATCAGAATAAATCCCGGCAATTATGCAGAAAAAAGAGCCAATTTTAAAAATTTTAATCTCACTGAAAAAGAATATAATGAAGAGCTTTTGAAGGTGGAGGAAAAATTACTTCCATTGATAGACAAGCTAAAAAAAAATAAAGTGGCATTAAGAATAGGGGTTAATCTAGGATCGTTATCTGACAGGATAATGTCTAGATATGGCAATACTATAAAAGGTATGATTGAATCAGCTATTGAATACACAAACATACTTAGAAAGTATGATTTTCAAAGCATTGTTTATTCAATGAAAACTTCAAATGCACTTTTAACAATAGAAGCATATAGAACTCTTGTCAAAGAGATGATTAAACTTAGATTTGATTATCCTCTTCATTTAGGAGTAACGGAAGCCGGGGATATGGAAGATGGAATTATAAAATCTTTTTGCGGAATGGGACCTCTTTTGTTGGATGGGATTGGAGATACTATTAGAGTCTCTTTAACGGAAGATCCGGTGAAAGAAATTGAGCCTGCTAGAAATCTCTCAAAATTATTCAAAAAGCAGCCATGTTTTTCTTTTTTGGATTTTGATAAAAAACAAAGAAAAAATGAAAAGGTAAGAGTTTGTATCAGATCTGATAACAACACTCTTTATTTTGAAGATGACCAAACTTCAATACCGATTTACAAAGCAGATGATAAAATTGAAAATAAAAACGATTTAGCAATCGAGATCACTAATAATGATGATTTTAAAAAAATAAAAGATCCTAGCTACATTATTTTAAATCCCAAAAGCTGCTTAGTATGTCCTGTAAGAAGTTTTTTTAAAAGTTATAAGGAATCTTTTAAAAACACTAAAGTTATTATAAATTTTCAATATAAAGACGCATTGAAAGCATCATCTGAGATAAGTCTACTTATCTATGATAATTTAATAGATGCTATTTTAGTTGAAAAATCTTCAAAACCTTTAGCTTTTGATATTTTACAAGCTTTGGGAATCAAAAGATATAAAACAGAATTTATCTCATGTCCCGGGTGCGGAAGAACACTTTTTGATATACAAAAATCGTTAAAACTAGTTAAAGAAAAAACTTCACATTTGAAAGATCTTAAAATAGCTGTGATGGGTTGTATTGTAAATGGTCCGGGTGAAATGCAAGATGCTGATTTTGGAGTTGTAGGAGCGGGTAATAATAAAGTAGATTTGTACTACAATGCAAAATGTGTATATAAAAATATAGACGAAAATATTGCGGTGGACAAACTAATTTCTTTAATCAAAGAAAATAATAAATGGGTAGATCCCATAACATCAATATAATTGAATTTTATCTTTTTTTTATTACAATATCTTCATTAAAAAATATAAAAAAATATAAATATGAAAATAACTCTAAATGACACAGGCTTTTTTGGGGATAGACTTACCTTTAATGCAAAAAGCGGTTTTTTAAAAATTGCTAATTCAATTCTAAATTTTATTCTTTCCATTTTTTATTTAGCTCCAAAAGACTATACCGAAGAGAACAGAAAAGCGATTAGCTGTTTTAAAAAATATTTATTAGAAAGAGTAGGGGAAGATAGACTTAAAAGGATATCGAATAAGGTTGGCGTTGATTTTGACAAAATGCACAAAAAAGGATCTTCTCTAACTTCAAAGCATGTAGTGAAAGTTTTAATCGGCACAAAAGATGTTTCATTTTCTGATCTTCAAGAGCTCATGGATGCTGTTAAAGAAAATAGTAGAGATTTTTCTTGGCTTTCAAAAGATCTTGTAAGAAAACTAAAAAAAATTAAAAAGCTTGATGATTTAGACAAAAAGAGCTTTGACAGATTATATAAAGAGTACGGTACACCTTTAAAAGATAAAGCAGATTATGAACCGATACAAGGTATTATTTCCGGAAGAGCTACAAAACCTATCGCAAGGTATATTTTTGATCCTGTTTTGGATATGAAAGAAAGACTTCAGATATGTGAAACAAATGACAAATTGTCTTTGGAAGGCTTTTATGAAAAGTTATCTAAAATAATAGCCAGTCGGCTAATGGAAGTTGGAACTATTATAAAAGGGCCTGCAGATAAATATGGTAATCCTGGGTATTATAGGGTAGCCGCAAGGCTTGTAACTGCTAAAGGGATGGTGAGCTACGTTTTGAATCCTGCAACAAAAGATACTAAACACTTAAAACCCATTAGAGTTGTAAAGACTTCGGGTTTTAAATTAGCAAATATAGATATGCTATCTTTTTATCATACTGATTTAGAAAAATATATTGGTAAAACCGCATTTTTATCTTCTTTAAAATACGAAAAATACTTAAACAAATTTAATGTTGATACTGCAATAGGGCATAGCATTGGCGGTTGCATAGTTCAGCATGAAATGGCTTATTTTAATAAAATCAAGAATATTTATACTTATAACTCTCCCGGAGTTCCTAAATATGTTCTAGATAAATTTAATCAAAGACAAACTCCATCAAAAATTTTTATTAGAAGGACTACTTCAGATCCAATAGATCTTGGAGGGTCTTATCATTTGGGATATAAAGCTAATAAAAATGTAGATATTGACTATAAAAAGTTTTCTATTATTGAAAGAAAGAATTCCACAATTCATCCTCACAATATAATATTTGCTGAAAATCAGGCTACTTATAAAGTTGACAGCTCTCCATTTGAGCTTAATAATTTAAAACGCTCAAATGCTGAAAACTATAGATACTATTTAGGAGGTCATTTATTGGCCCCAATTTTGGATATTATAAGAAAAGTGGGAAGATTATTTATACCTTCAAATGCCTTTTTACTAAAAGGACTTTGGATAGAAGATTTTGATAATGATAAATATAAGCCAAAATTTATTTCATCTAAATCAGCGAAAAATGAAACTATTTAATTCTTTTTTTTTGACAAGATTGGCAAAAATGAGAAGTTCTTTGAGCAACTTTAATTTTTTTTACACTTTTTTTACAAATGGGGCATATTTTTTGCATAAAAATCATTAAGTGATTTTGATTTTGTCCTTTATTCTCATAAATGGATGAAAAGTTAGATCTACTATTTCCTAAAGTGGTTCCTCTATTTATAATTGCTTTTTTTAAAACATCTTCAATAGAGGAGTAAAGATCGAAAATCTTATTATTGGATATTTTATTTGCAATAGTCTCGGGATGTATTTTTGCATTGAATAAAATCTCATCAGCATAAATATTTCCAATTCCCGCTAAAATACTTTGATCTAATAATAAAGCTTTTATTTGCAGTTTTTTAGATTTTAAAATTTTGAGAAAATACTCAAAAGGTAAGTTATTTTCTAAAGCATCCGGTCCAATGTTTTTAAAAAAAAGATCCAAATTTTTTACAATATAAAGTCTACCAAAGCGTCTAGGATCAAAATAGATAAGTTTATTATTTTTCAAAATAAACTCAATATGTTCATGTTTTTGGATTGCATATGACTTTTCTTTTAAAAAAATATGACCTGTCATTTTCAGATGAATGATAAGATATTTATCGATAAATTTAATAACAAGATATTTGCCTTTTCTAAAAATATCTAAAATATTTAAATTTTTTAAACTATTTATAAAGTCAATTTCTTTAACAGGCCTAATAATTGATGTTGTATGAACTTTTATATCTAAAATCTTTTGATTTATAATTTTAGCATTTTTTAAATCATGAGCAATAGTATGAAGTTCAGCTAATTCAGGCATAATTATTTTTAAATATTTCGATCTGATACATCGGGAGGCATAGTACCAAAAAGAGTTCTGTAAGTTGCTACAATACCGCCGAGCCAGAAAATTTGCTCTTGAAGCTTTTCAAAAAAATCAGGCCATCTAAGTATCATGGGTTTTCCAATTACCCCCCAGCTAAAACCAATAAGTCCATATCCAAGTAAAGGGAAAACAAAACCAATGAAAAGACCAAATACATTTATGGCAACTAAGTATGTTAGAGCAGTTTTAGGATCATTTAGTACGGGATTATCGTTGCCATCAATATTTTTAGCAGACCAGAACCCTTTTAGATGAGTTCTCATTTTATCTGGAGTAATTAAGGGTTTAGGAGTAGGTCTTTTTGTTAAGTATTTATATAAATGGTAAACGCCAAAACCACCTGCAGTAGAACCAATAATTGTGGCAGCGCTCATTTTAACAGGGTGATGTTCAAAGCCGGAGCCTAGTAATAAAACACCAGGTTTCAGATAGTCCCAAGAAGCATATGTTAATGCACTGGTTGCCAAAAAACCTGCAAACGAAGTTAAATATGGGTGTGAAAAACATGTGTTCTTAACTTTTTTTGCAGTTTCTTCTATTGTATCTTTATTGTAATAAACTATACCCATACCAGCAATTGTTCCACCTATACCGTAAAGAGTTGGGTGGTCTTGAAAAGATTGCTGGATTCTAGCTACAAGTGTTGAGGCATCTTGAATGTGAATAGTAGTTTGTGAAGTTGTACTTGGAGGGGGAGCCGTTTCTATTACTTCAGGATTAATGAATGTTCGATCAAAAGTTGTAGCAGAATCCCTTCTAGTGATAGTATCTACTATATCTGGGTGAGGAGTTGGCGCATTGCTGAATATGGAAAATATATTCATAATATTACCTCTAAATATTTTTTACAAAAATTTACATACGAAGATAATTGATTTCAATAAAAAATTTTAATTCTTATATCCTGTATAAAAACCTACTGCATAACCTTTTATTAATTGCCACCATTTAATGTTGGGATAAGTTTTATATAAAGTAGCCATTTGGTGACCTGCCATGTTGCCGACTTCATAAGGATCCTTTTTTGTGTAATTATAAAAAAGATAGTATGCGACATATTCTATATTTCTAACAATTTTATAATCAACCAATAAAGAAAGTGATAAAAAGCTAACGCTTAAATATGTGCCATATAAAAAAAATGGATTTAAAAGTATGGCGATAAGAGCTAGTACTTTTAAAGCTAAAGTATAGATCAAAACTTCTTTCGTATTTTTTTTTACAAATTCATCCGGCTTATTTAAAAGAGCTTTAACATTTGAGATAATTTCCATAAGAATATTTTTATCCTATTAAACCGTCTAGAAAGCCACCGGCTTGTATCGCAATCTGTTCAACTTTATTTCTAACCCTAAGTCCCTGTCTTCTGCCTCTTTCTTCAGGTGATAGAAAAGTATTTTCATAAAATCTTTGAATTTTATTTGATCCTCTATCAATTACTTTATCAATATTTTTAACAAGAGCAAAGTCTATTAAAAAAGACATTAAAAATATTGACACGCCTAATGATGTACAAAGTCCAGCTATAATAGATGCAAAAAACTTAATTGCAAAAGAAGATACTAGTGCAATATGAGGATTTTCTAAGACCGGTTTTTCGATTTTAGTTTGATAATATTTTTTAAAATTTTCAAAATTTATTCTGTTGTCCATAACTTATCTTTTGTTTTTTTTGCAAAAAGATAGCAAAAAAAATGATTTTTTTTAAGTAAAATGAAAAATTAAAGTCCTTTAAAAAAGCCTTGTGTTCTTTCAGAAAAATCACCCAAAGATCTTTTTAATTTTTCCGCATCTCTTTTACCTTGCTGGTCTGGAGTCATAAATAGATATTCGAAATTATCTTTTACTTCCTTGTAATTAGAAACTAAAGCTATATCGATTAAGAAGCTAAACCCTAAAGCTGCAATACCAAATGCATTGGAATAAAAATAAGAGATATAAGAAAAAATTTTAATTATAGCAGAACACACTGCTGCAACAATTGGATTTTCAACTGCAGGATCCTTAATATTTACATTATAAACCGATTTAATTTGTCTGACAGCAAAATTTATAATCATAAGACCTAAAATTTTTTTTAAAAAAAACATAGCAAAAATTTATTTATTTTCAAATTTTTAATTTTCAAAATCGCAAAAGATATTGAAAATATCATCGATAAATTTTTTCAAAAATGTTAACTTATTTAAAATTTTAACAAAAAATAATTAAGTACTATGAAATATGATCATCAAAAAATTGAGAAAAAGTGGCAAAAATATTGGAAAGAGCACAAAAGCTTTTTAGCAAAAGAAGATTCTGATAAGGAAAAATATTATATTTTAGATATGTTTCCATATCCATCGGGAGCCGGTCTTCATGTAGGCCATGTAACTGGATATACAGGAACGGATATAATCGCCAGATATATGAGACAAAAAGGCTTCAGCGTTTTACATCCTATGGGATGGGATAGTTTTGGTCTTCCTGCCGAACAGTATGCTATTAGAACAGGAACCCATCCGGCTGAAACTACTAAAAAAAACATTGATACATATAGAAGTCAGTTAGAAGCTTTAGGGTGTAGTTATGATTGGGAAAGAGAGATAGCCACATCTAATGCTAAATACTATAAATGGACGCAATGGATATTTACAAAGCTTTTTGAGATGGGCCTTGCATATGAAGCTGAGATAAATGTTAATTACTGTGAAGAATTAAGAACAATTTTAGCAAATGAAGAAGTTGAAAATGGAAAATCTAAAGAGGGAGGTTATCCTGTTAAAAGAATACCTCTTAAACAGTGGGTTTTGAAAATTACAAAATATGCAGACAGATTGATAGAGGATTTAGATGATGTAGACTGGCCGGATAACATAAAAAAACTTCAATTAAATTGGATAGGGAAAAGTCTTGGAGCAAAGATCAAATTTTTTGAAGATAAAAACAATATTGAAATTGAAGTTTTTACTACAAGACCCGATACTCTTTTTGGCGCAACTTATCTGGTTCTTTCTCCTGAGCACCCATTAGTTTCTTCTCTAACTACTTCAGATCAAAAACAAAATGTCGAAGACTATGTTAAAAAAACAGCTATGAAAAGCGATTTAGAAAGAACAGACTTGGCAAAAGAGAAAACGGGAGCATTTTTAGGATCATATGCTATAAATCCTGCAAATTCAAAAAAGATTCCAATTTGGATATCTGACTATGTTTTGATGGGATATGGGACAGGTTCGATTATGGCAGTTCCGGCTCATGATGAAAGAGATTTTGAATTTGCAAAAGCATTTAATCTTCCTATTGTTTGTGTTTATGATCCAGATTTATCAAATATTGAACAAGACATACCTCTTAAAGAGTTAAAGCAAGATATTTTGGCTGGCAAAAGATTTTGGAGCGAAGAAGGCAGGGCGATCTCTTCTGAAAATAGTGAAGTATCGTTAAATGGGTTAAGTATTGAAAAAGCTAAAAAAAAGATCATCGAATGGCTTGAAAAAACTAAAAAGGGTCAAAAAGCTATTAGCTACAAATTGAGAGACTGGCTTTTTTCAAGACAGAGATATTGGGGGGAGCCTATTCCAATATTACATTTTGAAGATGGAACTCAAAGAGCTTTAGAACTTGATGAACTTCCTTTACTTCCTCCTGAAATTGAAGATTACAAACCGGCAGGTAGCGGACAGAGTCCTCTTGCTAAAATAAAAGATTGGGTAGAAATTATTGATAAAAAAACAAATAAACCTGCTAAAAGAGAAACAAACACCATGCCTCAATGGGCAGGTTCTTGTTGGTATTATCTAAGATTTTTAGATCCACATAATGATAAAGAAGCTTTTTCCAAAGACAAAGAAAAATATTGGATGCCAGTCGATTTATACGTTGGTGGAGCGGAGCATGCAGTGCTTCATCTGTTATATGCAAGATTCTGGCATAAGGTTTTATACGATTTACAGCTGGTTCACACAAAAGAGCCTTTTAAAAAGTATAGATATCAAGGTATTGTAACAGCTCCTTCTTACAAATTGGATACAGGCGGATATGTTAATCCGGATGATGTAACTCAAGAAAATGACTTTTATTTTTACAAGGGGATTAGAGTTACAAAACAGATTGAAAAGATGTCTAAATCTAAATTAAACGGTATTACTCCTGATCTTATGATTGAAGAGTATGGAGCTGATGCTTTAAGGCTTTATGAGATGTTTTTAGGACCATTTGATAAAGAAAAAATCTGGAATACTGACGCTGTTAGTGGATGTAAAAGATTTTTGAATCGTTTTTTTGAAATGGTAAACTCAGAAAAAATAACAGAAGAAGATTTGGAAGATGGACTAAAACTATCCCACAAGCTTGTGTCATTAGTTACTCAAGAAATAGAAAACATGCAATTTAACACAGCGATAGCTCATTTAATGGAATTTTTAAATGCATTTATAAAACTAGATAAATATCCTAAAACTGCTTTAAAAATGGCAGTGCAAATGTTATATCCTTTTGCTCCTCACATATCAGAAGAGATGTGGCAAATACTAGGTGAGACAGATACTCTTACATTTGAAAAACTTCCAACTGTAGATCCAAAATATTTGGTTGAAGATAACATTACATATGTGGTTCAGGTAAATGGCAAACTAAGAGCTAGACTAGATCTTCCAAAAGCTACAGAAAAAGAAAAGGTAATTGCATTAGCTACAGAAGAAGAACTAGTAAAAAAACATATAACAGGCGAAATTATAAAAATAATTTTTGTGCCTGAAAAACTTGTAAATATTGTTGTGAAAAAAAGTTAAAAATGTTTTATGACTTTTTGATTTTAGTATTTTTAATTGTAAATATTCCAAAACTTTTTATTGAGAGAATTTTTTTAAAAAAGAAAAAATCAGATCTTTTAAAACGACTTGGGTTAAAATCATATAAATTTAACCCAGAAAAAAAATCTCCAATAATTTGGATTCATGCTGTTTCTGTTGGAGAGACAAAAGCTGCAAAAGTTTTTTTAGATGAGCTTAAAATAAAATATCCTAATTCTTATATTGTAATTTCATCTACTACTCAAACCGGTCATATAGAAGCTAAAAAAACTTTAAAAAAAGCAGATAGCTTTGTATTTATGCCGTTTGATTTTTCTTTTTCTGTAAAAAGAATTTTTCCTAAAAAAATCAAACCGGATTTAGTATTTTTTATTGAAACTGACCTTTGGTATAATTTTATAAAAAGAGCTAAAAAAGTTAATGCTAAAGTTTTTTTAATAAGCGCTAAAATATCTGAAAAATCAGCTAACAGACATTCAAAATTTAAAACCTTTTCCGAAAAGCTTTTTTCTCTGATCGATTTAGTAGTTTGTCAAAATGATCTTTATAGAGAAAGATTTTTAAAAGCTCATGTAGATCCTTGTAAAATTGAAATAGGCGGGAATTTAAAATTTGATAATATTTTAACATTTTTGACTCAAGATGAAAAATTTTTACTTTTAAAAAAGTATAATCTTATTAATAAAAAAGTTATTTCCATTACCTCAACACACTTTCCTGAAGAAGAAAATATTTTGGATCAAATATCTCCTCTATTAAAATCAAATACTGCTGAATATAAATTCCTTCTAGCTCCAAGGCATCCTGAAAGATTTTTGGAAGTAGAAAAACTTTTGAAAAAAAGATCTTTACCATATGTTTTACTCTCTAACATAGAAAATCAATCCGGCGACGAAAAAATAATTCTTATAGATAAAATGGGACAATTAAATACTTTTTATCAGCTAAGTGATTTAGCAATTGTTTGTGGAAGTTTTTATTCAAACGGGGTAGGTGGGCATAATATTTTTGAACCTATTTTTCAAAATATCCCAACATTTTTTGGACCTTTTATGTTTTCACAAAAAGAGCTGGAAGAAATTGCTTTAAAATATAAATCAGCTATTCAAACAGACATTTTAAATATTTCTATAAATATTTTAGAATTTTTCAAAAACGAAAAACTTAAAAATGAACTTCTTCAAAACTCTAAAATTCTTACAAAAAACATTTCCGGATCTTCTAAAAAAACATTAAACTTTTTAAATCTTTAAAAAAAACCTTTCATTCTTTTAAAAAATTAAATAAATTTAAAAAAAGGATAAATTTTAGAGGTTTTTTTATGGCAAAATTATATTTTAGATACGGAACTGTAGGTTCTGCAAAAACATTAAATCTACTAGCAGTAGCTCATAACTATAGAAGACAGGGGAAAAATATAAGCTTAATAAAACCAAAATTAGATGATAGATTCGGAAAAGGAATTATTAAATCAAGAGCCGGCCTTGAAAAACAAGCTGATATTTTAGTTGAAAATGACACAATATTAAAACTGGAAGATTTTAAAGATGTTAACTGCATATTAGTGGATGAAGCCCAGTTTTTATCCGCATACATAATAGATCAGTTTAGAAATATCACAATTTTGTTGGATATTCCCGTAATTTGCTACGGACTTAGATCAGACTTCAAATCAAACCTTTTTGAAGGCTCTAAAAGGCTTTTTGAACTAGCTGATTCAATTGAAGAGTTAAAATGTACATGCAATTTCTGTAATAAAAAATCTACCATGAATTTAAAACATGTAAATGGCGTTGCAACTGTAGATGGACCTTCTATTCAACTTGGATGTGAAGAGCTATATTTTCCTTCATGTTACGGCTGCTACAAAACCCAGATTTTGGATGCTGAAAAGACTTTGAAAAAAACCATTTCCAAGTGACAAATAACAAATTTTTATTAACAGAAATATACTAAAATATTTTTTTAATTAGCTTTTCTTGTATATAAATATTTGTTTTGCTATTCTTTAAACCAATATATATCGCGGGGTGGAGCAGTGGTTAGCTCGTTGGGCTCATAACCCAAAGGTCGGAGGTTCGAGTCCTCCCCCCGCCATTTCTCTGGCGGCATAGCTCAGTTGGTTAGAGCACCGGAATCATAATCCGGGTGTCGTTGGTTCGAGTCCGACTGCCGCTATTTATTTAATGAATTAATTCCAAGTCATTTAAGTTTAAATTGCATTGATGACACACATGATTTTGTTAATAAAAATTAAGGTGATATGTAAATGGCGTGCAGTAAAAAACAAATTTCACCAAATAAAAAAATTGGTTAAAAACAAAAATCTTATTTTAAGAAGCTTTTGATAAGCGATTATATTTTGGTAAATGGTGACAATTTATCTACCGATACATGGAATAAACTTTCGAAAAGACAAGATTATCCTCAACAAACTGATCCATAAATTAAATTTGAGCTTATGTGTTTAGGCTCTCGTCAGTTTTGAATGCGATATCTACCACCCCTAGGGGTTCAAACATGTCTTTGAGATGTTTGTATATGATTTTTCTGTCCGCACCTCCGGATGTCGTCAAAAGCAGGCATTGGCCATAATGAGCGATATCCTCCACAATACGTTCATGTCGGTAATAGGCCAGAATCGTTCTATTGATTTCAGTCTTTCCATAGCCTTTATAAAAAAAATTTTCCTCATGCGGATTGTTCCAAACATTTGCAACACCTCCCCCAATAAACATAAGGTCTCTCTCTTTAGGTGCCATGATAGGTTCGTCCCAATCCACTATGTAGATAACTCCATTCCTATCTACTAGCACATTGCCACCATGAATATCAGAATGACACAGAACGAATTTAGGGGATTGGTGCCGAATCACTTCGCGTAAACCTTCTGCTCGATCCACAAGACGGTGAATTTCTGCATCATGCTCATTCATAAAGGCTATTAATTTTAAGGTCATTTCATCTCCGCTTTGTTTTGTTCTGAGATGTGAATAGAGCGACCTAACAGTCTCTTGCCATTTAGGAGAATAAGTTTCTCGCCTGATCTGACCATAAACTGATGGGGGCGGCTCAAATTCATGAACTTGTCTCAATACTTTACCAAGCGCTATCCATTGATCATTTGTCAGGGTATAGCTAAATGCATCTCGCCCTTCGACAAAAGGATACACAATGAGGGTATAGTCCTTTATATGCAAAATCGGCTTGCCATGAATCGTTTTAACGGGCGGGATGATGTGTTGAATACCTGCCATTTGCAAGAGTGCCAATAAAGTAACACAGACATCGTGTTGATGGCCACGTTTAAGCTTTACGAAATAAGATGTTCCGTCGAGTGTTTGAGCTCTATACATTGATGCATTCATATCCGCACCTAAGGGAAGATATGAAAGCGCAGCAATCTCAATTCCATAATCGGTGTTTAGGCAATCAATAATCCGTTGGTCTGAAAGGAGTTGTTTTTCTATCATAACAAAAATATACCAGCCAAAACTATAATTGTCCAAAAAAACAACGTGTCATTTCCAGAAGAGCTCAACTAAAATTTAATAATTTAACCTATATACACCCTTTAAACAAAATAATGAAGAATTTATGCTTGTTCTAAAAGATTTTAATATAGCTCTAAATCCTAAGCTAAAAACCAAAAAAGAATTTTGGAATGAATTTGCAGTTAAAAAACATATTACATTACCTTCAGATTGGTTTAAAATTTTAGAAAAAAAAAGTAGATGCTGTAGCAGATAAATTAGATTTGGAAATGATTAAACTTGTGAAAATTTTAAAATCTAAAGGCTCTGGACTTATGATTATTTTGATGATGTTATTTTATCTTGTAAAATAGGATTTAGGAAGGCTGATCTTAGAACTTATGATATTTTATTATCTAAAATAAATGTTAAATCTACTCAATGTATATTTATAGATGATTTAGAAGAAACTATATAAGCTGGTCACGAAAAAGGGATTTATGGGATTGCTTTTAAATCAGCAAAGGATTTACAAAAACAAATTTGGAAGATAATAAAAAGATAATTAGATAGTATTATACTTATGAATTTAACTATTAAATTAGCTGTTGATGAAGATTTTACTAAGATTTGGGAAATATTTCGTTTAATTGTAAAGACAGGTGATACTATATCTTTCGCACCTGAGACTACTATTGAAGAAGCTAAGAAATATTGGATGAACGATGGAATGCATACTTATAAAGCTGTAATAGACAATGAAATTGTTGGAACATATGTTTTGAAACCAAATTTTCCTGGACTCGGGTCACATGTAGCTAATGCAGGCTATATGGTACACCCAGATTATCAAGGGAAGAAAATTAGCACTCAAATGATAGTACATTCTCTAGAGGAGGCAAGACGTTTAGGTTTTAAAGCTATGCAATATAATCTTGTTGTTTCTACAAATATTCCTGCTGTTAAATTATATCAAAAAATCGGATTTAAAATAGTAGGTCAAATACCAAAAGCTTTTAATCATTTAAAACTAGGATTTGTTGATGCGTATATTATGCATCGTTTCTTATGACCATTTTTCTAAATCAATATAAATTTATTTCATTATTCAATGCTTATGAAATCTCGCTAAAGCAGTGACATGTAAAATTAGCCTTTTTTTTAGGAAAATTTACTCTCTAAAATATAATATTTCTTTAAAAAATCTTGCAACAAATAACTAAAAACCATATCAACTATGTTTGTATACTTTTGTAGGATATTTTTATGTCATCACCTATAAGATCAAAATATGGCAGGTTACAAGTGCGCGAGGAGGCTCGAGAAAGAAGAAGACGCGCAGAAATAGGCTCGCAAGAAGGAACAATAGAAATAATACCATACTTCGATCCTGAGACACGCTTAACTTTGATGCATTGGCGGTTTACTCCAGTAAATGGACCTTATTCGGAAATTACTGAAATCACTACACCTATTATTCCCACGCCGCCTCCTTTTGAAGTAGAAAAATAGGGGATTAATGTATAAAAAAAATGACACCCTGTTTAGGGGTGTCATTTAAACTAATTTATCAAATATTAACTTATTAATTAATCCTTTTTTCCAACCCTTTCCTTTTCCATTTCCAATCTTCTTTTCATTGCTGCTTGCTCATTGAGCTCTCTTCTTCTAAGTAATTCTTCTGCTGGCGCTGTTGCTAGTAAAGCGCTTCTCCTTTCTGATGGTGCTCTTCTTCTTCTAAGTAATTCTTCCCCTGTCGAGGATTCACCTGAATCACTTGGACTGCCCCTTTCCACGTCAGATGCTGGCGCTGTTGCTAGTAAAGCGCTTCTCCTTTCTGATCGTGCTACTGGATCAGCAGCAAATTTTGCTCTTCCTCTTCTCTCTCTTCTCTCACGTGTAACCCTACTTTTTACTCTAGCTATCTGTGGTACAACTTCATCTTTCGTTCCTTGATTTCCTTTACTTTCTACTGAATACCCAGGAGGAGGAGTTTTAGCTCCATCTGAAACTTCTCTATCTCCATCTACACTACCTTCATCAGACCCTGAATACGCTAAACGTTCATTTATTCTATCTCTAAAATCACACCTTTCTTTCAATCCTAATTTTCGGTATCTTTCTTCTTCTTTTATATATACTTCATTCTCATCAAATGCCTCATTAAGTCCCTCAAATCCATCTTTAGTTGGGAATGATTTTTTTACATAATATGTTTTACCATCAAAATCTATATGTTTAAGAGCACCTAATTCACGCTTAGTATAATATTTAGTTTTACTTAGTTTTTCAATTGCTAGAGTAGCTAATAAACCGATACTACCACCTAAAGCTCCAGCATAAGCAGGAGACTGTACTATCAAATGACCTCCAAATACAAGACCAGTAACTATAAACCCAGCAGTTAAAAGACCAACTACAACTTTAGTAACTGTTTTTTCTGTTTCACTAACACTTTTTCCATTTACAAAAGATTCAACTCGTTTAGCTAACATATATAAACTTGGAACTGCAACAGCACTTGCTCCTAATGTTATTAAAGATGTTGCTGTTGAAGAAAGAGAACCATTGACAGCAATAAAACCTGCTGGATGTGCAAATCCAATAATAGCTAAAACCCCTAATGTAATACCAATTGCAGCTAAAGCTCCAATTGATGAAAATTTACTATTTGATTTTTCACTAGCCACGGCTCTTTGTCTAGGTTGACCGCCTAGACCAGATATTCCTCTTGTTGATGGATGACTCATTTTATTCCTCCTAATTAACTTTATTATTAATATTATTTTAACGTTATTATTTATAATTATGTTTATTATTATAATAAAAAGATTAGTTTTAGTAAAGAAAGTTTTGTTTTATAAATAATAAAAATATTAATTATTATAATTTAAAAAATTAGTTTAACTAATAGAGAAAAGGGAATTTGAAAATTGAAATTTTAT
>JAFGQY010000093.1 GCA_016935395.1 Parachlamydiales bacterium | reverse complement strand
TAAACTTCGCCATATTTATAATAGATTATGGGTCTGGTCATTAATTTTATCTCATTAGGTTTTTTTATATAAAAAAATAAAGTAAGAGAATTATTTAAATTATAGCTTTTTAATTTTTCCAGATTCTCAGAGTAATAATTATAATGAGAATTATAAAAATCGACTCTATGCCTGAATTTAAAAAAACTGAACAATTCCTCTTCAATACTAAAAAATAAATTATCTTTGAGTGATGAAGGATAAATATCCTCGTTTTCTTCCAGCTTTTTGTAATATCCGCTTGAATTTATGCCGGTTACTATTTTCGGTTTTTTAGCAGAAAAAATAAAATAGTTATTCTTGAGAATAAAAATCAAAATAAAAAAAATAATGCTACTTAATCGTTTCACTTTAATATCCCCGCATATTCTGTTTTATTAATATTAAATGCAAAATATTAAAAATCATTTATAAAAATCTTTAAATTTATTTGTATACGAAATGTCTAAAAGTAGGATTTGATTATTATTTTTATCGAATTTTTAATGATAAAAAAACTCATTTTTATTGATCTTTCAAATTTTATAAATTATAATAAAGTTAATATTTAAAAACAATCAAAAATAATATGATTGACACAGAAAATAAAGAAAAGATAGAGCTGTTAAAAAATGTAAGCATATTCTCAACATTAAAAAAAAACGAATTGAAAGTTGTTTCACAATACAGCGATTATGAAAAGTGTTTATCCGGCTGTGAAATATTTAAAGAAGGAAATACTGCTGAAGAACTTTACATCATTAAACATGGTGAAGTAGTAATTAAAAAATCCTTAGAGGCTAATAAAGAAATAGATTTGGCAAAATTTATAGATGGTGAATGTTTCGGGGAGATGGACCTTCTGGATAACTCTCCGAGAGACGCAAGAGCAATTGCAGAAAAAGAGACGATTTTGTTAAGATTCCCAAAAAAAGGAATTTTTTTTAAAAATATTATTTCTGAACATCCAGATATATTTGCAAGTATTTTAAGCAAACTTCTTGCTCAAATAGCAGGAAGAATACGTTCTACAAACAGACTCATATCAGAAAAAGCTCCGTGGATTCAAAACCTGAAAAAGCAGCTTTTAAGCGACAAGCTAACCGGACTTTATAATAGAGCATTTATAGAAGAGGACTTTTACAACAACATATCTGATTATGGAGATAAATTTTGTATAGTCATGGTCAAGCCTGACAAATTTAAATATATCAACGACACCTACGGACACGAAGCCGGAGACGCAACAATCAGATTAATGGCCGACACGCTTAAAAAAACCGTTAGAGAGCAGGATACTCCCGTGCGTTATAGGAGCAATGAGTTTACTTCGATTATGCCTGATAGCACATTGCAGGATGCCATTGATTTTTCAAAAAAAATGCTTGATAATGTAAGACTGCTTGATATTTCACAGATGACAAACAATGATCCATTCAAATTGACTGCAAGCATAGGCATATCAATTTATCCCTGCGAATCAAAAAAAGCAGATGAACTTATTAAACTTGCTTATGACCGATTATATAAGGCATGGGAAGAAGGTGGAGACAAGATTATTCATGAATAAAAAGACAGATAATAAAATCAGTTCGGCTCAAAATGACATAGACTTTTTAAAAAAAGTTGAGATTTTCTCCATGCTGAATAAAGAAGAATTAAAAATAATTAAAAACAATCTTAAATATGAAGAAATTTCTGACGGCAATCCTCTTTTTAAACAGGGTGATGAAGGCAAAGAAATGTTTATAGTAAAAAAAGGCACTATCACAACATCCATTAAACTTCCTACCGGAGAAGAAAGAGTGTTAGCTCACTTTTACCCCGGAGACTTCTTTGGAGAAATGTCTATTTTTGAAAATGCCTCAAGATCTGCAACATGCAAACCTAAAGAAGACAGCTCTTTATACTCGCTGATGGCTGACAAATTTTTTGATCTGCTAAAAACACATCCGGAGCTAGCCATCAAAATTATGTATAAAATGCTTAGCGTAACAACTCATAGACTAAGAAATACAAGCGGATTTTTAACAGATATGGTTAGGTGGGGTGAAGATGCAAGTAAACGCGCAATAACCGATCAATTTACCGGATGCTACAACCGTAGATTTCTGGATGATAAAATAGAGGACTTTTATAAAACAGCAAAAAACAACGGTGAGCCTTTTTGCCTTATCATGATCGATCTCGATTATTTTAGAAAAATAAACGACTGCTATGGTCATGAGATAGGAGACAATAGCATTTTAGAGATTGTAAGAGTGTTTAAAGAACATCTGCGCGAAAAAGATATAATCGCACGATACGGCGGTGATGAGTTTACAGTTCTCATGCCCGAAACAAACTTAAAAGAAGCCTCCGAAGTAGCATGCAGGATTGGTAAAAAAGTTGCCGAACTTCCATATTTACGTGACAAAGATGGAGAAGTAAAACAATTAACAACAAGTCAAGGCATCGCGTCTTTTCCTGAATCAGCGACGGAGCTTAACCTGTTAAAAGAACGCGCGGACAAAGCATTATTCAAAGCAAAAGAAAACGGGCGAAATCGTGTCGTCTGCTACAATGAGTCTATCGGATAAATAATACTCAGAAATTGCCCTAACAGCTTTATTTACTACGTGAAGAATTTCTGAATAATACTTTTCAAATTACAAAAAATAGTTTAAAAACACCAGAATGATAAAAGCAGTAATATTTGATCTGGACGGTACACTTATCGATAGTGAACCCAATTACTATCTTGGGGACAAAGCCTTTTTAGAGCATTTTGGTGTCACGTATACCCTTGACCAGTATCACCAATTTGTCGGTGTCGGCGGTGTCGGTTTCTTAAAATGGGCTAAGAATGAATATAAAATTCCCGATGACATCAAAAAGCTGACTAAAATGAAAGATGATCTATATTTAAAGTTTGCCCGCAAAAATACTCAAATATTTCCTGTCATGCTTGACCTGCTAAACTGGCTTGAATCTAAAAATATACCAATGGCTATTGCTTCTGGTTCTACGCCTTCCATAATAAAAGAAATGCTAAAAATAACTAAATCAGAACACTTTTTCAAAATCTTGATCTCAAGTCATGAGGTTAAAAAAGGCAAACCTGCGCCGGATGTATTTATAGAAACAGCTCTGAGATTAAGGGTTGATCCTGCGGACTGCCTTGTGTTTGAAGACTCACAATACGGAGTTCAGGCAGCTAAAGCAGCAGGAATGAAATGTATAGGTATTCCTACCGTAATAAAAGACAAATTAAGCGCCCCTTTTTATAAGGCTGATTTGCTTTTCGAAAAAGGGATATCTACCGTAAATCTTGATATAATAAAAAAAACTTTTTTCAAATAAATCAACGCAGCTTATTCACTTTTACAGAGGCTGGAATTAAAAAAACATCGGCTTGCAGTTTTTAATTCAAGGGCACTTCTAAAAACGCAATTTTTTCACTCTAAAAAATAACAGCTTTTATAATTAAGTTAAACATGAAATTTTCTTCTTCCAACCTCAATCAAAATAATAAAAACCTATTTAACTTATTGTATACATGCTATTTGAACATGATATTCCAACAGAGAAAAAAATCTTACGACCTTTAGGGAGTACTAATTTTTTTCGATTTGGGATATCATGTTCAAATAGCCTAAAACACTCTAAAATAGGTTTTTAGAAGTGCCCTCAAGCCTTTCTTAAGACGCTGATTAGTTCCTTGATAAAAAATCTGCCGTTTTTATGAAAGTTATTAACCACAAGCCACGAAATCATATTAAAAACATCTATCTCAATTGTCATTAAAGGTGCTTTCAAATTACTGGCTCTATAAATTCTAGCGGTCGCCTCTCCGTTTACACCAACCGCAGGAATCGGTACACATTTATCATAATTTAAAATTATTAAAAATCCTTTTTTAGCATCACTCATTTTATAAACCAATTTCATATTCCATTTTCTACCTGCTGAACCAATTGTGCTTTCTACCTCATCATAATAATCGGATATCAATTCTTTTCGCGTAATATCAAATGCATTCATGTCTTCTTCATTTAGTTCCTTAATATACTGATCTATAGAGACATCATATATTAAAGTTCCTTTAAAAGTAAGTAAGACGCTGACAGGATTTGCATCTTTTAATTTTGACAGGTTTTTTTCTCCACTTAGATATTTAACCTTTGAATGTAATAAAAACGAAATAAAAATTAATATTGTCAAGACTAATATTTTTTTACTCATGAAAATACCCCCAATAAAAAAAATATTTTACATCCTAAAATGTATTAGACTAAAATTAATTTTATCAAAAT
>JAFGQY010000092.1 GCA_016935395.1 Parachlamydiales bacterium | reverse complement strand
ATTTATAATTAAATTCTTAATTTTATTTACAGTTAATTACATTTTTATTATAATGTTAATAAAATTATTAATAAAACTAATAAAAATATAAATTAATTGTTAATTAGGAGGAAAAATTATGTCAGGAGAAGGAGTAAGATGGGGATCAGGTAGAACAGCGTCAGATGCTCACCCAACAGTATTTAGATCGGATGAGGAAGGAAGAGAAGCGAGAATAGGTCGACAAACAAGAGCTGAATCACTGTGGGGAGATTCTGATTCTGAAGACGAAAGAAGAGACGTTGCTTCAACAGCTATAAGAAGACAAAGTAGAGCAATGGCTGAAACTGCGTGGGGAGATTCTGATTCTGAAGACGAAGGAAGAGGCGTAGCTATACGAAGAGCAATAGCTCGACCAATTGGTCAATGGGGAGATTCTGATTCTGAAGATGAAGGAACTGGTGGAGCTTTACAAGTTGTAAGCAGACAAGATCAAAGAAGATTACCTCAGGCTACACAGCTATCTACAGCGGCTCATGGACAAAGATTTGCTCGTAGAAGAGATAGAGCTCCTGTAGTAGCAGCACCTGCAATAGTAACTACAGCTACAAGAATGGTTCCTCTATCTATTGGATCTGGCGGTTTTCGTTTTGATAGAGCTGAAGATGCTTTTACAGGATATGCATTCCCAAGTAAACAATTTCCTCAAGATGGTATCAAACAAGGTATCTTGATTACGGATGAAGGAAAATTAGTAAGAAGACGTATGGGAAAAAATGATGCGGGAAATTGGGACTTTGAAGAAGATGACAAACAAGATTTGCATTCATTAGGTAAAGAACCAAAAAGCACTTTATTACTATTTGATGATATGCAAAGGCTAACAGAAAAAGCAGACCGCGCGCAAAAAACAATTGAAAGTGTTCAAGAAAAACATACTCATCCTCTTTTTAATTCAAGTGTTTTTGATGGAACAAATTTCAGATTTATAAAAAACATTAATGAAGCTATTGAAGCCATCGAAACTGGAAAGTCTTTCGGTTTTATGCCTATTGAAGTATACCGAGCAATTCCAAGAGAGCTTGAAGCTATTGAAGCTAGATTGATAAATTTTGCAAAAGAAATTGCTACATATGACATATATTATGGCAGATTAAATTCAACTGAGGCACATAAATTGTTCCAAAATTATTATCAGGCTTTTGATAGATTAACAAAACGATATGAAAAGCTAATTGAATTACAGGTTTGGAATAGAACTGATAATATTAAAAAAGGAGCTATGGATCTTGTAGGGCAAGCTTTTACATATTTACCAAGATTTTCAGCTGGGTATGGTATGTTAGGTTTTATGCCCGGATCGGGAGCAGCAACAATTTTTGGAGCTGGCCTGGCTTGTGCAAAAGGAGTATGGGAAAATGGAGTAAATACAGCAATTCCAAAAGTAAAACATTTTGGCTCATCTTTTTTTAAAGCAATTAATTCAGGTTCTTTAAAAATTATTGTTGAAAATCAAGAAGTTAGAAAAGCAGCATATTATGCAGCTATTGCAGCTGCTGGATTTACAGCTAGTAAGGCAGTAGAATACGTGGTTCCCTTTGTAGGTGGAACGCTTGCAAAAGCGCTTCTTCATAATGCATGGTTTAATTTGCCGATTATTGCTAGTACTTTTAATATAGGACCATCAAGAACATTCAAAAGTACTTTAGAAGCAGTAGATCAACCATTAGTTCAAGCTGCAACAACAACACCGGCTGAAAGAGAATACAATAGACATAAATTTATAACCTTACGTGAGCTTTATAGTGATTTAGAAGAATTACAAGCTTATGTTGAAGAAGGTTATGATGAAGAGGATGCTGGAGAAGTTGCTAGCTTAAAAGCTTCTATAACAGAAAATTGGAATAATAAATTTTTACAAGAATTTTCAAGAGACGAAATTACAAGAGGAGATATAACTGGTAAACATTTTCTAAACCATAATGATCCTCGTTTGGATGATTCAGATTTCTTAGCTACTATGTTGCATAAAGGAGATGAAAGAACTCATAGTTCTTTATTATGGGCAAAATTAATAAGAGCTCAAGCTAAGTTAAGATCAGATCCAATATCCGGGCCTATGGATGCTAGAGGCAGAAGAAGAGCCGGACAGATGCAAATTGGTAGAACTAGAAAATATGCAACTACTAAATTCTGGGCTGAATTGTCTCAAGAAGACAAAGAAGCTAAATATAAAGAAAGATTTGGTTATTTAAATTCTTGGTTAGGAATGGCAAGAAGAAGCTTACCACAAGGAAATAAAGATCTATTTAATCAATTCTTTGATTCAATACATAGCGAAGTTAAAGGATATCCTGATGAAGCAAAGAGAAAAGAAGCTGTTATAAGATTAACAGGAAATGATTTAGGATCTTTAAATGGAATTGATAGATTAGCTCAAGATATAGGAGTTGATTCAGAAAAATTAAAAGATGCTATATATCTTGATTTCAGCACTAGATATCCTTTTGGAAAATAAGTAAAAAAATAAAATAAAATATTTGACAAAAGCCACTATATTTATAGTGGCTTTTTTATTATAAAAAAGGCTTTATAAAAAAAAGCTTTTTAAAAAATAGAACTTTTAATAACCTCTTATTTTATAAAAAAGGTTTTTTTTAAAATGAATTTAAAAAGTGAAAGACTAAGAAAGTTAGAATCTGAGCTTTCAGATTTAGAAAAATGGTTAACTCTTGGACTAGTTCCTAAAAAAGATATAGAAAAGCATAAAGAAGAGATAGTCTCTATCAAGCAAAAAATTGAAGAGGAAAAAGAAAGACTTAGATTTATGAAAGAAAGCGGCGATCAAGAGTATGTTGCCCCTAAAAAATCCCCTTCAAAACAGGTATATCCGGAACCTCAAACTTTGCCGGATATGGACGTTGGAGTTGATACCGATGTTGATTTTTCCGATTCCAGCAGCTTTGAATCTGATGGAGATGAAGCTACAGAAGAAGCTACGATAGTTGAAGAAGAAGAGGAAGAAGATCCTTTTTCCGATAGAAATAGATGGAAAAGAGGGATTTTAGAAGATCCAGATGCCGACAACTGGTAAAAAAGATCTAAGTATTTATATTCATGTACCTTTCTGCAAAAAAAAATGTCCCTATTGTCATTTTTATTCAATATTTTTTAAAAAAGAGTATGTTGACAAGTACGTTGAAAGTATTGTTCAACATTTAAAACTTTGGGAAAGTTTTTTAAAAAACAAAGTTATCAAAAGTATTTATTTTGGCGGCGGCACGCCGTCTTTGATTGGAAGCAAAAACATTGAAAAAATTTTAAGCCATTTAATATATTCAGAAGATTGTGAGATCACAATAGAAACAAATCCAAATGACGTTACTTTAGAAAATTTCAAAGATTTCAAAAAAGCAAATATTAATAGAGTAAGTTTAGGAGTGCAGTCTTTTGATGATAATTTATTAAAAGTTTTAAATAGAGATCACTCCTCTAAAAAAGCCTTGGATAGTATTTTTGATATTTTTACATCGGGAATAGAAAATATCTCTATTGATTTAATGTATGATATACCAAATCAAACAAAAAAAAGTTTTGAAAACACCTTAAATTTCATAGATACACTTCCTATAAAACATATCTCTTTATATAACTTAACTTTTGAAGAAAATACTTTGTTTTACAAAAACAAAAAAAGTTTGGAAAAATATCTTCCAAATGAAGAGATAAGTTTTGAGTTTTTAAATATGGCAATAAAAAAGTTTGAAAAGTTAAATTTTAATAGATATGAAATCTCGGCTTTTTCAAAAAAAGGATTTGAATCAATACATAATAAAAGATATTGGCAAGCAAAAGAGTTTTTAGGTTTCGGACCATCGGCATTTAGTTATTTTAATGAAAAAAGATTCAAAAATATTTCAAATTTCAAATCATATATAAAAGCTCTAGATGACAATACTTCCCCTATTGAATTTGAAGAAAAACTAAAATATCCAGACAATATAAATGAGCTAATTGCTATAAATCTCAGAATTTTAGAAGGAATTGATTTAAAAAAGTTTGAAAAAGAACATCAAAAAATTCCTGAAAAAACTTTAAATATTTTTTTTAAAAATTCCAAATTTGTTTCTTTTGAAAATAACAAAGTAAAACTTACTAAATTAGGACTTTTATTTTACGATAGCCTTGCCGAAGAGATTATTTAACATAAGAAAATAAAAATACTGTCGGGCTTTTTCCAATTACAATATTTTTTGAATTTTTTTTGAAATCTTTAACCTTTTTTGTAATTACCCTTTCATCTTTTGAAGTTAAAGAAATAGCTAAAGATAAATAAATATCATCATCTAATGTGTTTAATAAAAATGTAAGCATTTTATCAGATCTATAAGGAGCCTCAATAAAAACTTCTGTTGATTTTTCAATTTTAGCTCTTTCACTTAACTTTTTTATCATTTTCAAAAGTTCATCGTCTTTTCTAGGAAGATATCCATGAAATGAAAAATTTTGTGAATTTAATCCTGAAAGTATCAATGCAAAAATTATTGACGATGGACCCGGAACTATGTCTATTTTTATATTTTTTTGTTTTGCTAAAAAAATTAAGTTCGATCCAGGATCTGCAATACAGGGAAGACCTGCATCAGAAAACAGTCCCCAATTTTCATCATCCTTAATATTTTTTAAAATTGAGATAATTTCATCATGAGTTGTATGTTCATTTAAAAGACAAATTTTTAACTTTTGAAAATCATCTCTATCTATAACTTTTAATAAAAACCTTCTTATTTCCTTTTCACTTTCACAAATGATTCCGTCTAAAGATAAAACAATTTTTTTGAAATCTTCAGGTAAATATTTCGAAATGCTTGCATCATCAGATAAAAGATTAGGAAGAACGTACAGTGTCATAACTTTTTAAAAATTTTAGTTTTGTTTGTAAAAGGTCAAAAAGAAAATTATAGTCAAAATTTGCTGTTTTAGAAAGTAGATCTATATCAAAAAGCTCTTTTAAAGCATTTTTAAAATAAGTTGATTTATAAATAGCAGCTGTTTCTTTTTTCTTTTCTAATGCTCTAGGATAGATTTTCGGGAAATATTTTGATAGCTGATTTATTTTATTTTCTTCAATCAGAACCGCTATTTTTAGTCCCATTTGAAGCTGATATCTTACAGATGAGAGTAAACTATAAAAAAAATTGCTATCTATATGCAAGGTGCAAATTGAAGTGTTTTTCC
Source organism: Parachlamydiales bacterium (assembly GCA_016935395.1). Lineage (GTDB taxonomy): Bacteria > Chlamydiota > Chlamydiia > Chlamydiales > SM23-39 > JAFGQY01. The sequence continues at coordinate 19,156 of JAFGQY010000092.1, read as the reverse complement.
AAACAAGTTCTTCAGCTATATGCCACATATTTTGAGAGATATTTGTTATGCATATTTGTCTAATATCATCCAACTCTATAGTCGTTTTATCCCCTACATATGTAATTAATTTATCAGTTTCCTGATCTATCATGGAAAGATCAAGCCCTATAGCTTCAATTAACGATTGAATTACAACAGATGAGATATTTTTTTTAGCTCTACTGCACTTATCTAAAATATAATCAGCGTATCTTTTTTCTTTTTCCCATATCTTTTCTTGGGATAAATCAAAAACAAGTCCTTGCTTTTCTATAGTTGCATAAATACTTAAATCTTTTTTTTCACTACCGATTAACAAATAGACATTATTTGATTTAATAAAAGAATTTAGCTTTAAAATATCCTCTTTTTTATAAGAAGACAGATCGTCTATTATCGCAAGAGGTTCCCCTCCAAAAAAAGAGATACTTTGAAAGTTATTGATTATCCGATCAATTTTTGCTTCATTAGTAAACCTTTCAATATTTAAATCCAAGTGAGCTAATTTTTTTAAAATGTAATCATAAACATTTTCCCTTTCATAAGATGAGGGTAAAACCACTAAAAATAATTTTACTTTTTCCTGCGGATTTTCAAAATATTTTTTAAATAATTGAATACTTGTATATTTCATATGAACATACCTTAAAAAAAATAAATTCAAAAATCAACAAAAATGATTGACTTATCTCAATCACTTCTATAATTTAATTGGCCGAGGTATTTGTATTATGTTTAAAAGATTTTTAAAAAAGTCAGCTAATAAAAAGGCTAAAGAGCCTAAAAATAAGCCAATAGAAAAACCGAAACCTAAAAAACCGATAAAAAAAACTACTAAAAAAGCGCCTGAAAAACAGCCAAAACCTATAAAGACAGCCAAAACAAAAAATTTAAAAAACGAATCAAAACCCGAATCAAAACCAAAAGTTTCTATAGCTCAAACTACTACTTCTAAAATACTTACTGCAGAAGGTTGGAAAAGAAAAAAAAGATAATAAATCTTTTATTTTCATTATAAATAAATTTTTTTATTTTTTTTTAGGTTCACCTCTTGAGTAATACTAGGTTCTTTGTTAATATATTCGCACTTTTAAAAAACAAATGAAATTATGTTAAATATAGATCTTAAAGGTAAAAAAGCTTTTGTAGTTGGAATTGGCGATGACCAAGGATTTGGATTTAGCATTGCCAAAACTCTTTTTGAAGCTGGCTGCGAAATTATTATTGGAACCTGGGCTCCCATTGTAAAAATATTTGAAACATCTTGGAAAAACAAAAAATTTGACGAATCGAGAAAATTAAAAGACGGCTCTTTATTTGATTATATAAAGCTATATCCTATAGATGCCTCTTATGATTATCCTGAAGATGTCCCTTCAGATATTAAAGAAAACAAAAGATACAAAGAATTATCAGGATATACTGTTTCTGAAGTTGCAAAAAAAATTGAAAAAGATTTTGGTAAAATTGATATTTTGGTTCATTCACTTGCAAATTCACCGGAAGTAATGAAATCACTTTTAGAAACATCTAGAAAAGGTTATTTAGCGGCTCAAAGCGCATCGGCATACTCTTTAATAAGCCTGATTCACCATTTTGGACCATTGATGAATAAAAATTCATCAGCACTTGCATTGACCTACGAAGCATCGACTAAAGTAGTACCACAATATGGTGGCGGAATGAGTTCAGCTAAAGCTTCATTAGAAAGCGATATCAGAACATTAGCTTATGAAGCCGGAAGAAAATTTAAGATAAGAATTAATGCTATTTCAGCAGGCCCATTAAAAAGTAGAGCTGCAAAAGCTATTGGATTTATAGATGATGCTATAAACTACTCAAAAGCAAACGCTCCTTTGCAAAAAGATTTAGCGCCTGAAGAAGTTGCTAATGCTGCACTGTTTTTACTTTCAGATTTAGCATCAGCAATCACTGGTGAAATTCTATTTGTTGATAATGGATTGAACATTATGGGAATGGCCATGGATAGCAAATCTTTTGAAAAAAGTGAAAAAAATTAAAGATTTTAAAAAAAAGTCTTGAGTAAAATATTAAAAAAAGGTATCTAAATGCCATTAATTTTTTTAAGCAAAAAAAACATGAGGTAAAATTATGTCAGTAAATCCAACAAAACCAGTTGTTGTAGAACCTTCAAAATGGTCAACTTTAAATTCAGTAGTTCCAAATTTTAAAAATGATTCTTTTTTAACAACTGCGATTAAAGTTGCAACTTTGGTATTCACAGCTCCTATAGCAGCAATGATTGATTTAATTCAAAGAGCTATAGCTTATTTCAAAAATGAAGAAAAGATTGAAACTCCAGAAGTGAAAGAGAGAACAAGAGGCGAAAAAGTTAGAGATCATTTAAGAACAGCTAAAGATTGGACAGTAGAAAAAGCATCTATAGTTGGAAAACACTTATATGCTCATAAAATTGCTTACGCTTCAGCTCCAGTAGCATTAGCTGCAGGTTATGCTGTTTATCACTTCAGAGCTTGGCAATATGTTCCAACTTTTGGATTATTTGATAAAAAAGTAACTGTTGCTCCAGAAGAAAAAGTTACTACTCCAGTAGTTCAACCAGGTGCTGATACACCAGAAGCTAAAAAAGCTTTTTATTGCGGTAAATGGAGCCCATTCTGTTAATTTGAATTGGGTTTGATAAAACTATAAGCTCAAGGTTTTGAAAAAAATCTTGAGCTTTTTTTATTAGTAAATTCTAATAATTTTTTATCTTTAAATAATTCCAGAATTAATATAAATTTTATTCACAAAAAAAATGAATTAAAATCAGAGGAAAATATGGCAATAAAACCAACTACTCAAAACATTGATCTGGAACCATCAAAATGGTCAACTTTAAATTCAGTTACTCCAAATTTTAAAAAAGATCCTTGGTATAAAACTTTATTAAAAGTTGCTACTTTTTTATTAGCTGTACCCCTAGCTGTGATGATTGATTTAATAAAAAGATCAATTTCCTATCTGAAAACTGAAAAGAAAATAGTTGAAATTATTAAAGAAGATCCACCTACAAGATTGCAAAAAGTTAAAAATTTTGTTTTTGACAATAAGAAAAAGATTTTTGCAGTAGCAGCTTTAGTCGGATTTGGAGTTCTAGCTTCTAAAGGTTTTTTAAAAATTCCTACAGGTTTAATTAAAACGCCAGAAAATGCTACTGTCTCCGCATCAGAAGGCATAAATCAATCTCAAAATCAAGCTCAAAATCCAGATCAACAGCAGGATTTTACAACAGTTCCAGGAACTTTTGAACCATCAGACTCTCCAGCACCTCAGGATATTCAATCTAGAATTGATGTAATTTACCCGGATGGCACTCCCTCTCATCTAATGATCTAAAGTATAAGAATGGTTAGTGGAGCTTTTTTATAATTTCAAATAAAACATATTTCAATGTATATTTGTTTTTTTTCTAAAAAAATATAGGATTTTTATGAGAAAATATTTGGGAATGTTTTTATTAATATTTTGTGCCTTTTTTTTAAAAAGCACAATATACGCAGAAAATTTTGATACAAGCAATATTGAAGCAGAGCAGCTTTTAGTAAAAAACGATCTAAACGACGCAGATTTTCAAGCAAGCATGCCCCAAGTTGAATTCAAATCAACCTTTATGAAAATGATTTTCATACTAACTCTTTTAGTAGCTTTGATATTTTTTACATTTTGGATATTCAGAAGACTTATGAAAACTAAAATTGAACAAGCTAATCTAACAAAAAACATCAAAGTAATAGAAAGAAGGACACTTAGCCCAAAATCTATACTTTATTTAATTGAGATTGATGGTAAAAAAGTTTTGATATCAGAGTCAAATTTAGAAGTTAGAAAAATAAAAGATTTAGACGATTAAGCATCTAAATATCTAATTATATTTTGATCTTTAAGATTTCCTATGGGTTGAAAACATAAAGACAAATAAAAGGTTACATTTCTATTTTTAAAAGCTTCACTTACCAACTCTGATAATTGGCTTTTGTCTTCAAACATATGTCTAAAATCATTTTTATAAGTAAAATCCCCATGCCAGGATTTTTCAATAGAAGATATCATTTTTTTTCCATCATATGGAAATATTATTCCAAAGACGGAAGCAAACTGCAAAGCTAAAGCAAAAATTGGAGCTCTGATAATAAAGGCAACATCTTCAAGAAGATCTTTAAAAAGCTGAATTCTATTTAATATAATTTTCTGAAAAACATCTTGAGATTTAGTTGTTTTTAGTTGGGCTAAAATCAGAGTGCACTCAAAGTTATATTTAAGATTGTCATATGCAAATTGAAGCATGTTAAAAAACATTTTAAAAAATGTAACCAAAGGATTAGCTAAAAATATTAAAAAGCATTTAATTGCAACTTTCAGTTTCGGTTCATATCTATACCTATCTAAATTTTGCATATCGATTATTTCTATCTGACGAATTTTTTTGGCTTTAGAGTTTTTTGATGAAGAATATCTCAGTACCTCTTTAACATCCCAAGTCGAAAAAAAATATTGAGTTATTTCCATTATTATTAATCAGTATTTGTAGTTACTTTGCGCCAAAAAAAACATTGTTATTTTTTAACTTTGAAAATTAAAGACATATTGTTTAAAAAAATTATTTGTATAATTTATTTTTTTATACTTTTTTTTGCAATAAAATCATTTTCCTTATATGAAAAACAAAGAATTCATTTTACACGATAAACAAATTAATTTTTTAAAATATTATTGACTAAGATTTTTATATCTTGCAAAATTCAATTTATTACGCGTGCGTTATAAAAGTTAAAAATGTATAAAATAAATAAATCTTTAATCTTTTTTATTTTTTTATTTCCGATTTTTTTATTTTCAATTGATTACGAAGTTCAATTCAAAGGATTAAAAGATAAAGATGCATTAAGTTTAATAAATGATGCATCTAATCTGATCACATTAAAAAACAGACCCCCTAAAACTATTAATGCACTCAAATTTAGAGCAAATGGCGATATTGATGAGATTGTTAAAATTTTACATGCTTTTGGATATTATGATGCTAATGTGCAAATCGATTTAGAAGAAAAAAACAAAAAAGTAATTGTTTATGTTTTTATATCCACAGGACCTAAATATTTAATCAAATCAGTAAAAATATTTAATGCACTTGAAGATCAAAAAGAGCTTTCAATTTGTAATATCACAGTAGATAAGATTGGGCTTACAAATGATAAAGTTGCTAGAGCTGATACAATAATAAATGGCGAAAGAAGACTTTTGTATTTTCTATCTACTTGCGGATATCCTTTAGCTAAACTAGATAAAAAACAGGTTTTAATAGATCTTACAGAAAAAAAAGTATCTATAGAATTTTATATAGATCCAGGAGTTTTTACAAGATTTGGATATACAACAATTTCTGGTCTAAAAGACATTGATCCAGTTTTTATAGAAAAGCAGATAAAATATAAAGAGGGTGAAAAATACGATCAAAAAAAGGTTTTTGAAACGCAAAAAAGACTTCTTTCAACAAACCTTTTTTCATCAGTATCCATTGTTCATAAAGATCAGGAAGATAAGTTAGATGAACTTCCAATGGATATTAAAGTTGTTGAAGCCTTGCACAAATATTTTACAACAGGTATCAGCTACGCTACGATCGATGGATTCGGAGGTTCTTTAGGCTGGGCAAATAGAAATTATAGATCTGTTGGAGAGCTTTTAGCTTTCGATTTAAATGTTGCACAAAGAGAACTGCTTGGAGTTGCAACATATAAAAAACCTGATTTTATTGTATTGGATCAAGATTACCTTTTAAGACTTGAAGCACATCGAGAAAAAATACCTTTGGTATATTTAGCATTAAATTATTTTATGACAAATAGACTGGATAGAAAATTTTCAAAAAGATTAGACGGATCTTTAGGAATAAAAGCTGAATATCTAAGTGTTATGCATAGCGGTAATAATGGAAAATTTTTCCTATTTAGCATTCCCGGATACATAAGATATACAACAACAAATAGCCTACTCAATCCTACAGAAGGGTATTCAATAACTTATCGAATCTCACCTTTTGCCAACATAATAAGAAATACAAATACCTTTTTAAAACAAATAGCTATTTTTGAATTTTATCTTCCCATAGAAAAGTCAAGAACTTTAGTTTTGGCTGTAAGATCGCAAGTTGGATCAATTATTGGACCTAATATTTTTGAGCTTCCACTAACTAAACTTTTTTTGGGAGGTTCTGATGACGATTTAAGAGGATATAGGTATAGAACTGTAAGCCCTCTTAATGATGAAAACCAGCCTATAGGCGGTAGATCTGCAATTTATTTCAGTATTGAGCCCAGATTTAGGGTTAGCAGATCTTTAGGTTTGGTTCCCTTTTTAGATATTGGTACAGTATCTGTAAAAAAATACCCTGACATACACGAAAAATGGTACAAAGGTGTGGGACTGGGTTTTAGGTATTTTTCATTTTTCGGTCCCCTTCGTTTTGATTTAGGAATTCCTTTGAATCGAAGAAAAGGGATTGATAAAAGATATAGAATTTATGCAAGTGTAGGACAAACATTTTAAAAAAGTTATGAAAGCAAAAATACATAAACACACATTAATTTATTATTTAACAGTTTGGTTTTTATCAATTTTCTTTGTAGTGGTATCTTTTTCACTGATCTTTTTCCAAACACCTTTTGGAAAAGAAAAGATAAAAACAACAATGATAAATTTTGCAAAAAAAAATAATCTTGAGTTAAAGATTGATAAAATATCCGGAGCGCTGCCCTTTCAGATAAAACTATCAAATGTCGAAATCACAAAAAATTCTGATCATTTAAAAATAGAAAAATTAGACTTTAGAATAAGATTTTTTCCTCTTTTAAATAAAAAACTGGCATTTAGAAAATTTTTAGCGGACACAGTTGAGTTTTCAAAAAAAGATAACAGTCTTAATCAAAATGAAATAACTGCTAAAAGAAAAAATATTGATACAGATTTATGGATATCACCGGGTATTGAAATATCTTTTGATAATATCAAAATATCGGATTTAAAAATTAAAGTTAAAAATGAAGATCTTTTACTTAATATATCTGGCAATATTTCGATTGAAAAAAATGGAAAATATTTATATTCAGATCTAAATATAATTAGAAAAGATATTCCTAATAAAACCGAGCTTGATCTCAAATTAAAAGCCAATAAAGCGACAAGATATTTAGATGGAAATCTTATAGTTAGTGTAGATAGCTTAAAAGTATTCTATCCATTTATTGAAAAAAAGCCTTTTGATACTTCTTTATCATTAGACATTGATTTTTCTGGAAAAGTTAAAAGTTTTTTAGCCTATTTTAGTAGTGATCAAACTAAATTGGAAAGCCCGATAAAAGGAAAAGTTTTAGGAAAAGTTTTCAAAATTGAAAATGATTTTAATAAAGAGGTAAAATTTTTACTTAATAGAAAATCAGAACTCTTTTTTGATTTTATAACAAAAGAAGATCTTTCAATAAGTATATATAAATTGATCTATAGAAACGATCTTTATAAAATATCTTTAGATAGCACTATAACTAAAAATTTTGATCTTGAATCATTAAACTTACTTTTTAGACTGGATGAACTTAAAAAAATTCAACCGATTGTACCTTTTGATATTTCAGGAGCATTGATTACAAAGCTAAATGTCTTGCAAAACAAAACACTAACAGCTAGCACATCCATTAAAAATTTTATAATTGATGACTATTTAAACTTGGTAGATTTTAAATCTGATGTAAAAGGAACTTTTTCAAAAAGTGGCTTTTGGGGAAATTTTTCTTCATCCTGCTACGCATTAAATCAGTCATTAAATATGTCTTCTAACATTTCTTATAGCAACAAAGTTATAAAACTTGATAATTTTTCAATAGTAGCCCCCTCTTCAAACCTTTTAGCAAATGTTACAATTGACAAAGACTTTATAATTCAAGGAAATGCAAAAGCGTATTTTAATGATTTTAGTCAAATAGGAGTTTTTTATCCAAAAATTGCTTTTGACTCGGAAGCTAGCATTGATTTTAATTTTTCAAAAAATGAAAAAAACATTCAAAGCTTAAAAATTTTAGCAAAAGCTACAAATTTTAGATTAGAAAGTTTTTTTGGAAATGAAATAGATATTAGTTTGGATATTTTTGAAAATCCTTTTTCAAAAAACCCTTTATTTAATTTTGATATGCTGATTAAAGAGGCGCAAATACATGAGCTTAATTTTTCAGAAGCCAAAATTTCTTCAAATAAAATAGATAAAGACAATTTCCCTTTTACAATCGAATTTTCTGGGGATTTAAAAAAACCGGTTAAATTAGATATTGCTGGGTTTTGGAATTTAAAAAACCAAGATCTCACTATTAGCATTGATACATTTAAAGGTCTTGCTTTTGAAAAACCCTTTTCATCACAAGAAACCATTAAACTGGAACTTTCCAAAGATCTTTTTAAATTAAGCAATGTAAAAATTGAGATGGATGAATCTACTCTTGCAGCCAATATTGATTTTAAAAAAGATCTTTCAAAAGCTGAAATAAAAATGGTTCATTTTCCTTTGGATTTTCTATCTGTCAATCCATTGGATTTAGATGTTTTTGGGTTTGTTGATTTAGATTTAAATATTCAGAAAAGTTTAACAAATTTGAAAGGAAATCTGGATATTCAATTTACAGATGCAAAAATCTTTGCTCTTTTTGAAAAAGAGCCTCTTTATTTGGAAGGAACGATTAAAGCTGATTTTTTAAATAATTATGTAGATGTCAAAAGTGATTTAAATTTCAAAAACTCTCAAAATTTATCTTTTATTGGTAAAATCCCAATAAACATTTCATTTATTCCTTTTGATATTGAAATATTAAATGACAGAAGAATTGATTTGAAATTTGACTACATCGGAAAATCGGAAGAGATTTTAGATTTTATAGATATCGGACCTCAAAGATTAGAGGGAGATTTAAAAATATCCATTAATTTAACAGATACTTTAAAAAACCCTATAATTGATGGTTTTTTTGACTTTCAAAATGGTTTTTACGAAAACTATTATACTGGAACATCTCTACAAGATATAAATGCCCATATCAAAGCTCAAAATAAAAATACATTAAAGCTTGAGTATTTAAATGCAAAAGATTATTCAAACGGCAGTTTTGAAGCTTTTGGATCTTTATCATTAGACGAGAAAAAGAATTACCCTTTTAAATTTACATCTTCATTTAATAATTTAACTGCAGTTAATTCAAATATGATTGATGCAACAGCATCTGGCAATTTTGAATTATCTGGTAACAGTAAAAAAGCTTTGGCAAAAGGAATCATTGACATTGACAATCTGGAGCTTTTAATACCCTCCAAACTTCCGGTTTCAATACCCAACTTAAATCCGATATTTACTCAGCATCCTTATCAAAAAACAGTGAAACCTGCAAAATTAACATCTACCATTTATCCAATTGAACTGGATTTAGCAATTTCTTCTAAAAACCCCATAAAAGTCTCTGGCCAAGGATTAACTTCAACCTGGAAGGGAGATTTCAAAATAGATGGAACGTACACAAATGTTGAAACTGTAGGTAGCTTAGATTTGATAGAAGGAACCTTTTCCTTTGCCGGAAGAAAGTTCACCCTTTTTGATGGAAAGGTTATGTTTACAGGAGTTGCTAATGAAATGCCAAACATTTCCATAAAAGCAAAAATGAATCAGCAAGGCATTGATATAATTGCCAACATGCAGGGGCCTCTCGATCGCCCAAAAATCTCTTTTAGCTCTGAGCCGCCACTACCATCTGGATCTATTATGTCTCTTCTGCTTTTCGGCCAAGAACTTTCTGATTTAGATCCCTCACAAATAGTTCAGCTTTCAAATGCTATGACAAATAAAATTGATGAATCTACATTAACCGGCCAAAACTCACCTCAGGTTTTGGGAGTGGACAGATTTAACGTAGTCCAACCTTCAACTTCTGATCCCAATGCATCAGATCAGGTTGCTATTCAGCTTGGAAAATATATAACCAAAGGAATCGTAGTATCATTTTCACAAGGTGAAGAGCAGGGAAGCTCAAATATCATCATTGAAGTTGATTTAAAGCATGGATTTATTTTTCAAGCAGAAACTCAACAGCAAGAAGAGCAGGGTAAATTTTCTTTGAAATGGCGACACAATTATTAAAAAAATGTAAAGAAATTATTTTAATAATTATTTTTCCAATTGATTAAATTATTTAAAATCTAATCCTTAAAAACTACTCTTCTAATTAAAATAATGTTTGTATTTTTTTTATTTCTTTTAAAGTTTATATTAAGATACGATAGGCGGGATAAATTTATAAAAGAGGTAAATTATGCAAACTTGTGGTGTTGATCTAGGAAGACAATTTTTAGATGTAGGTATGCGAAAAATGGATGATTTAGATAAATCACTACGTCATAAAATTGAGGAAATGACAAAAACAGCTCAAGATCTAAAAATGCTTACAAAAGCTCAAAGCTTTTTAGAAAAAGCGATCAGAGACAAAACTCTTGATTTTTCTAATGATTCAAGTTTTGTAGAATATATTGATGATTTATATGATAGAGGTCTTTTTTCAAAAGACGGATCTGTTATACCTCCTAAGGACAGAACTTATAAATTTGAATTAAATGAACTAATTGATGCAAAAAATGAAGTTGACTTAAAAGAGCAAGACGCTTTAAGAAACCAGCAAAAAATCACAATTGAACTTCCTCCTGCATTTAAACTTATAGAGCAATTATTAGAAATCATTAAAGAAGCTAATAAAAAATCAGAAGAAGAAAAAGAAGCTGCAATTCGTCATAGTGGTAGTTAAAAAATGAATGAATTAGCTTACAAGTATTTTGAAATAGAAAAAAATATCAAGTTGAATTTACTTGATTTTGATGAAAAATATGAAAGAGCTAAATTTTTCTACGAAAGCGGCTACTACTTACAAGCAAAAGATATTTTCATACAGCTTGCATTAAAAAGGCCATTAGACAAAGATTATTGGTACTGTTTAGCTTCAAGCTTTTTTCAACTAAAAAATTACGAACAATCTAAAAAAGCTTTTGAGATGACAATATTTTTAGATAGTGAAAATGCTTTAGCGCACCTTTTTTTAGCCGAGTGTCTGATATCACTAAATGAAAAAGAAAAAGCATTTGAAATTTTAGAAAAAGCCGAAAGTAAAATTTTTGATGAAATTTTACTAAATAAGATAAAAATTTTAAAAAACCAAAATTTTTAGAAAAATATATGAGCCAAGGCTATACAGAAGAAATTAGTGCAGTTGGTCCTTCCGAAGAAAATAAATCAAGAAGGATAACAGGTGCTTATTGCAGCTATCTTTCCCCTATTTGTGATGTAGGTTCTATTGATTTTTTAAAAATGCCTCACCGAACTTTTACAGGCGTAAAAATTGAGCCTACAAGAACCCATGAAGCTTTTTTAGAAAAACCGCCAACAATTCCTCCGATACCTTCAAAAAATGAAAAACCTGCTCTTGGATATGTTTTAACAAAAGCTCTTCATGAAAATGAAGCTGCGATTAACGAAATGATCGGTATTATCATAAAAAACATCAAAATAGAAAATGAAGTTATTATAAATCTATCCAAAGAAGAACAAGAAAAAATACAAAAGCACATAGAAGTTTTGAATACCAAATATAGTGTAGATGTTGTTAAAGGTATTTTATCTTGCGCATCTTCTGCAGTTGCAATCATTGCAGGAACAATTTTGGCCCCACAAGGGGTTGCCGGGTACCTTTTAATAACAAGCGGCGTTTTAAATATTTTGGGAAATGAGATAATGCCAAGAACAGGTGGATTTGAAAAGCTGGCCAGCTTTTTTACAAATGATGAAAAAGCTCAAAAAGACGCTTCTTGGTATATGCAAGTAGCGAGCAACTTGGCATCAGCAGCTTTTTCACTTACCGGTTATTTTGCTGCAGGATCTCTTGTTAGCTCACTTATCACTTCAAATAATGCTATAAAAGTCGCTGACGTTAGTTTGCATTTAACAAATTCGGTTGCATCTTATGCATCTAAAAAAACAGATCAAACTCTAAAACTTTCAGAAGCTGATAAAACAAAGTCCAAATCACAAATTGAATTCCATAAAGGTGAATTCAAAACAACTTTAGATAATCTTGATAATTCTGCAAATTTTTCTGCAGATTTTACAAATAGCGTTAGAAGGTCATTAAATAATTTAATTATGCTTGGTTCAAAAGCAACTCAAAAGGAGTAAAAAATATGGGAAATAGAAATTTAGATTATACTTTAGCAGATGCGGGAATTTTAGCTGTTGATGCTATTGGAAAAGCTAGCAGAAGTAGAGCTAATGAGCTAAACGAGATGAGAAGACAACTTTTAGAAAAGTACTACAAAGAGCTGGAAGATAAACAAAAACAATCTGCATGGTATCCGGGGTATTCAGCTTTAACTAACTTGGCTGTTGGAGTCATTTCAGCGGGAGTAGGTTCTTATTCTAAAGAAACAGCAGAAGCACTTTCGGGAGTTGGTAGAGCAGCTTCTAGTGGATTTGATAGTATGTCTCGTTTCAAAGACGCGGAAGTTACCCGAGCAAAAAGTGTTACTGATTTGAAAGCATCGGAAGCTGGAACTGTAGAAGACGCAAAAAGAAAAGCCGATGAAATTGCAGGTCATATAGCAAATGCAATATTAAAAGCTCAAGAATTAGTTAAATAAAAAATATCGGATAAATAATAACCTTTTTATCGCTTTTTTAAAAACTATCTATTTTCTTTTAAATAAAATATCCTTTTTATATATTCCGGATTAGATAAGGATTTTTTAAAAAACTATGTATACTATTGCAAAAAATATAACTTTTAATTTTTTATATTCTATTGGAGAATATATCTCATTAATACTCGATGTATTGAAATCTTTATTCAAAAAGTTCCCTTCCTGGTCACTTTTAAGAGAGCAGCTTTTTAATATTGGAGTAATGTCTCTTGGAGTTGTTGCAATAACAGGCGCTTCTACCGGAATAGTTTTAGCAGCGCAAAGTATCTATCAATTAAGCTCAAAAGGTCTTACCGGCATAACAGGAGTTATGGTTGCAAAAGCAATGATAACGGAGCTGGGGCCTGTTTTAACAGCATTTATGGTAACAGGAAGAGTTGGAGCCGCTATGTGTGCAGAGCTTGGAACCATGAAGGTAACAGAGCAGATTGACGCCATAAAATCCATGGCAGTGAATCCAAATAGATATTTAATAGCGCCAAGATTTTTAGCGGGCGTAATTATGGTACCTCTTTTAACAACATTTGGCGTTATGATGGGTATTGTAGGCGGATATTTAATATCTACATATTATTTTCATTTAAGTTCAGCTCAGTATTTTACACCAATGCCGCTTCATATCACTAGATTTGATATCTTTTCAGGAGCTTTGAAATCTATTTGTTTTGGAATATTACTTATTACTATTGCATGTTTTAAGGGTATGAAAACAAAAGGCGGAGCAGAAGGTGTAGGTAGATCAACAACGAATAGTGTAGTGATAAGTTACATTTCTATTTTGCTATGTGATTTTTTCTTAACAATGGCGCTAAATTCATTAGCATTAAAAATAAAGTTCGACTGGCATTTATGATAAAGATAAAAAATTTACATAAAACTTTTGGTCAAAAAAAGGTTCTTGATGGACTTAATTTAGAAGTTCAAAAAGGAGAGATTTTAGTAATACTTGGAAGATCAGGAGTTGGAAAAAGCGTACTTTTAAAACATATAATTGGAATAGAAAAGCCGGACACTGGAAGCGTGGAAGTTGATGGGATAAACATAACAGATTTAAATCCTCCAGAAATATATAAAGCGATTAGAAATATGGGAATGCTATTTCAAGGAGCCGCTCTATTTGACTCTATGAACCTTGGACAAAATACAGGATTTTATCTGCAGCATAATGTGGATCCTTGTGAAAGAAGAAAGCTAAACAAAGAAGAGATAAAAAAAAGAGTTCAAGAAGCTCTTTTAATGGTCGGGCTGGAAGGAGAAATTTTTAAGATGCCGGCGTCCCTCTCGGGAGGGATGAAAAAACGAGCTGCCCTTGCAAGGCTTATTGCCTACAGGCCGCAAATACTATTGTATGACGAACCAACAACTGGTCTTGATCCAATAACAGCCCAACAGATAAATGAGCTTATAGTAAAAACACAAAATGAGCTAAATGGAACATCTATTATTGTAACTCATGATATACAATCGGCTTGGTTTGTTGCAGACAGACTGGCTCTTCATAAAGATGGAAAAATTTTATACGTAGACAAACCTGAAGAATTTATTAAAATTGATGATCCAGATATTGCATTTTTAAGAAGAACACTAACCGATCATCCAAGAGGAAGGAGAAATTAAAAAAAAATGTCAGATAAACTTAAAAATATTTTAATAGGACTTTTTGCTCTTTTAGCAATTTTAATAACAATTGCAGTTGTGCTCTTTTTAAAACCTTCAATTGGAGATGGCAAAAAGACATTGAACGTTAGATTTTCAAATATTCAGGGACTAACTAACGGTAGTAGAGTTACTTTTGCAGGAAGACCTGTTGGGGAAGTTGTTCAAATTACGGAAGTTAAAAATGCAAGAGAAGATAAAAAAGATGAATTTGGCAGATTCTATTTTTATCAGCTAACCCTGAAAATAGATTCGTCGATTGAAGTATATAATACTGATTCAATAGCGGTTCAAATAACAGGACTTATGGGAGAAAAATCAATCGGCATTTCCCCAAAAGCTCCAAAAAAGGGTGAAAAAATCTATCAAATATCAGATGAGATTATTTATGCAAATTCAGTTGATTCTTTTGAAAATACAGCCCGTCAGATTACTGAGCTTGCAGACAAGTTTGATATAACAGTAGATAATTTCAACAATTGGTTTGAGAAAAATTCACAAAACATTACATCAGCTGTAAGTTCAATATCTTCTATATTAAATGATGCTAACGAAAACAATCTTGTAGGTTCGATAAACAATTCAATGAACTCATTTACAAACAGTATGAATAGTGTTAATTCCGTAATAACTCAGGCTCAAGATGAGCAGATGTTCACCAAATTAAATGTACTTATTGATAATCTAGCTGTTACCTCAAGTTTTTTATCAACTGACGGAAAAGACATTTTAAATAACTTCAAACAGATATCTGATAATTTAGCAAGCAGTAACAAAACTCTTGGAAAGTTTATAAATGGAGAAGATTTTTACTTAAATTTAAACGCCATACTTTCTAAAGCTAATACACTTATGAACGACATTAATCAATATGGATTTTTATTTCAGTACAGTAAAGGCTGGCAAAGACAAAGAATCAAAAGATCTAATATTATAGAAGCATTAAACTCCCCCAAAGAGTTCAAAAGCTACTTTGAAAAGGAAATAGATGAAATAACAGTTTGCTTGGAAAGGATAAACACACTTGTAGCAAAATCTAAAGAGACTAAACAAAAAGATAAAGTTATATCATCAGAAGCATTTAAAAATGATTTCGGATCACTGCTCAGACAGGTAAACAACCTTTTAGATATGATAAAGCTTTATAATGAAGATCTCTTTGATAAAGAAAAGGTTAATTAATTTAAAATTAACTTGCCAGCTTATCTATTTTAATGGATATTAAAAATAGTATTAAGGATACAGCCATAAATCCAACATATAATACTGAAAGTGGTATTTGGGTGTTTGTTTTCATAAAAGAGACTAGAAATGTAATAAATGATACTCCAAGTATTACAATAGTTCCATAAATAGCGCTTACAGTGCCGGATATTTTTGGAAATAGCTCCATAATCTCACTCATGATATTTGGGAAAATAAATCCCAAAGCTATGAATATAAAAAATATCGGATAAATAATAACGGTGATATTTAAAAAACCCATAAAGCTCACTGAAGATAAGATTGAGCTCATAAAAAGAGCTGTAAAAATACCAAAAAATGTTAAATTTCTTGGTTTAAAATATTTTATAAAAAATTGATTTGAAAAATTGCCTAAAAAATAACCCATTCCTAAAAATAGCGCAAAGTGACCATAATCAACAGCTGAATATTTCAAAATGTTTTGAATTAAAAAAGGTCCAACTACATTAAATACAACAATCATCGAATAGATAAAAACTAACAAAAACGAACTTAGCATAAAAAAGGGATAAGTTATGATTTTTTTAACATTTTTCAAAATTATTCCAAGCTTTAAAGGATGCAGATCAAAGTGAGTTTCTTTTATAAAAAAGATATAAATAGTTAGCAAAATTCCATAAGCTACAAAAAAGTAAAAATTCATCTGCCAGTTAAAATATTGCTGCAGATAACCTCCGATAAAAGGGCCCACTATTGGTCCTAAAGCCCAGCTTGTTGAAATATAGGTTATAACTCTATTTAAAGCTAAACCGGAAAAGCAATCTTTTGACATAGCTCTTCCTATCACTCCAAGACCGGCTACGCTAAGCCCCTGCATGAGCCTGAAAAAATTCAAGTAGTAAATACTTTTGGAAAAAACAGCCAAAAGACTAAAAATAGTAAATAAAATCGAACAAAAAATTAAAATCTTTTTTCTTCCCAAACTGTCGGATATTATCCCTAAAAACATCTGGCCAAAGCCGTATCCCAGCATATAAAAGCTTATGGTAAATTTAACAAGACTTGGACTCACTTTGTAGTAATTAGCAATATAAGGAAGCGATGGAACATAAAGATCTATAGCCATGCCAAGTAAAAAGGGAATGGCAAAAAATAGAACTAAAATTTTCTTTCTTTCTTTTTTTAAACAATACACAAAAAGCCTTCCTTAAAGCTTTTGAATATCATCTTTCATAAAAAAATCAAACCAAATTATTTTGAGCAAATTATTTTGAACAAATAAATTGATTAAATAATTTTGATAGATTTCAAAAAGCTAGGATCATAAAGAGATGAAAGGCCTTTTAATATTTTATTAGATTTAGTTAACATTTCCATATCAATGGTATTTAAACTGGAAACGGCTCTAGTTAGTGCAATACTATTAATAGCTCTTTCTCTTACTAAAAGAGAGGGAGAATAAAATAAATATCTTATAAAATCTTCCATTTGCTTTGTAATCTGTTCATTTTTAATAAGATGAACAAATGCAAAAAAGCTAGCTGACATAGCAGCTCCGATATCCAAAGCATCCTTACAGGAAAAGCTCAAAGCTTTAGGTTCTATGATCTCAATAACCTTTAAAATAAGCATGTTATAAAAAATCTCTATAAAATCTAATCTGTTTTTTCTAGTTAAAACATTTTTTTCTGTAAAAAACTGCTTATGGATAAATTGCAGAGCATTGTCAATAAATTTTGAAAGCTCTGCAGATTTAAAAAATGAGAAAGATCCATTTTCCTGATAAAGTTCATTTTTAAATTCTTTAAAAAAGTTCTCAGAGTTATTAATATTTAAAAAAGCGCCTGTCTGATGATAAAAATCTGTATGTTTATCAATTCGAACAATAACTATATTATCTTTGAAATCTGCTCTTTTTTTAAGATCATCGATTACATTGCATCTTGGATATTGGTTAAAAGAGGTGTTATCCTGCAGGTTAATAAAAAGATATTTTTCTTCATTTTTGTAATTTCTGATAAAGCTCTTGAATTCTTCAGTTATTTTAGGAGCTGATACTATGAATTGATAAGTTGGGCTTGGCACTTTTAATATTTCTATATTTTTATGAGCATTATAAGAAAACTCATAAAGCTTTGAAGGAACGTTATCTTGCATAATGGGATCAAAACCTACAATATCCTCTTCTCTAACAACATCTAAAAGCTTCATCAAAGGTCCGCTAGGATAATTATTTAAAGCAGTTTTAATGCTTTCGTCATTTTCTAGCAAAATATTGAAAAACGAAGCATTTTTTGGATAGGTGAACTTTCTTTTTTCTTCCCCTTTTCGTATTAAAAGATGAATAAACCCTATAAGCTCCTGTTTTATATTAACATGTCTTGTGAACAGACTTTTTGAAAGTCCATGTAATAGCTCTTTAATGATTTGAGATTTTTTATCATCCAAAGAGTATGCTATAATCCTTTGATATTCATCAGAAGAAAGAGCCTGTCTTAAAAAGTTTAAAAAATCATGAAAGTAATCGATACAGTTTTTCAAAAAGCTATTTTGTATTAAATTTTTTGGGTTAGCAGCTAACATTAAAGCGTAAGTAGCCTTATTTATTAGACTTACAATTTCAGATTCCTTTTCTTTATATATTTTTTCAGAATAAAACTTTGTTATATGAGAAAAAACATTTTTCAAAATATTTTCAGAAGAGATTTGATAGTCTCTATCTATAAAAACTCTAACCTTTAATAAAGGGTCATCTTCGATCTTTTTAAGTCCTTCTTCATCATAAGAACAAAAAAGTTTGATATTTCTAATTAGCTCATCATCAAAAAAGGGCTTATCATTATCATCAACCATGTTAAACAGTTCATATTCAGTATCATTTTTCAAAGTTTCAAAATCTTTAAGTCCGCTTTTTTCAATATCTAATAAAAAAGACTTTTCATTTTCATGCCAACTATCCTTCCAAGACTCGTCTCCTTCCAATTCCTCTGAAAATCTTTTACCGATATTTTTTAGATAAAAACTTTGAAGCTGTTTATAAACTTCTGAATCTACAATTTTTATAATGCCCGGCTGTTTAGGTAAAAGCTCTATATATTCATCGATTTTATTAGCAGCTTCGCTTGCCATCACCATTACGGCTTTAAGACCTTTTTTACATTTTTCATCACCCCAATCAATAAAATCCTTCTCATATATATTCTTAAGATACTCATAAAGAGTTACATAAGTTTGCAAAACATTTTCAATAAGATCATCTGCAGTTTCAGGTATAAACCAGTCTATAGTTCTATATCCAAAATCTTCATTTTGAATAACAATTTTATGTTTTTTTACGATTCCGATTGGTTCGTTTAAATCGATAGTCATATCTGCTATAGTAGACAAATTAGCCAAAGCGTCGTGAATTGTAAGCTCGGTTATTTCTTTCACCTTCTTATTCAAGCACTTACCTCTATCTTGGTTAGTTAACCTTTTATTATTACTTCTGTCTTAATTATTATAT
>JAFGQY010000091.1 GCA_016935395.1 Parachlamydiales bacterium | reverse complement strand
CTTATAAAACAAAAAAATCCATTACATAAGTATTATGGCCAAGCAATAAATTATAGATTTTTAAAAGATGAAAAAGGATTTCGGGTTTTTATTACAATAACTATTGAAGAGTCAAACTGGATAACTAAAAAAGAAAATGGGATCATTGGGATAGATATAAATTATAATCATTTGGCAATAGTTGAAACAGATAGATATTTAAATCCTATAAAATCAAAAAGAATTTCACTTAGCACTTATGGCAAAAATAAAAATCAGGCCCTTGCAATAATTGCAGATGCAAGCGTAAAAATTATAACCCAAGCAATCGAGACTAAAAAACCGATTGTAATTGAAGAGCTAGACTTTCAAAAAAAGAAAACAACTTTAAAAGAAACTAGTAAAAAATACGCAAGATTGCTTAGCTCTTTTTCATATAAAACAATTATAAATATACTTAAATCAAAAGCATTCAAATCGAAAGTTGAAATATTTGAAGTAAATCCGGCATTTACATCTGTAATAGGAAAAATAAAATTTCAAAAAAGATATGGGCTTACAGCTCATCAAGCGGCAGCTTTAACAATAGCTCGCCGTTACATGAACTTTTCCGAAAAACCTCCTGCAAAAAGTATAATACTTAATGCAAAAGGATCAATGAGAGCTTTCTTTCTACCTGTAAGGAATCGAAAGAAACACCTGTGGACCTTTTGGGGGAAAGTTTTTGGAATATTAAAAGCGGTGGATGCACCACATTATCGGGCGACAAATAGTCGATCCTCAGGTACACACATGTCTACTTGTGAGATAGAAACTCCGGGTAATTATGAGCGAGATTCTCATACGTTAATGTTCGTTGACAAAACTGCTAGGTCAACGTCCCTAAAGAAATCTTTACTACATGTATAGATTTGTGTAGGTTTTTAGAAGCGGTATGAAATATCGTGTTAAAAATGGTGATAGCTTTGATGGCGGACCTATGTTCTTTGTCAAAAAAGCTTTTAATTTTAAGATTTTGCCGGGTTTAATATGCGTGTTACTTTGTATTTATGATGTTGAAGTATACCAGTTTAACGTTGTTTGTGAGTCCATTTCAAGAAACGTTCACATTGATAAAATATTTGTTGTTTTTTTTTTTACTCACAATTGTTTTATATGCTGCTAAAGGGGGTATTAAAAGGATTGCTAAAATATGCACCTTTTTTATGCCTATTTTTATGGTGTTATATACATTTATGTGTCTATACATAGTTTTTAGTAATTTTGATATTCTTTCAGATTTGGTTAAACTGGTGTTCAAATCGGCTTTTTTCGGGTAAAAAGCTGTCAAAGGGTTTGCCGGAGCCGGCATTGGCCTTGCTATAAAAGAAGGTATATCAAGAGCAGTATATTCAGGAGATATTGGTATTGGATACGATTCTGTTATGAATAGCCAATCTTCAATTGATAACCCCTCTAAACAAGGTCTATTTTCAATTGTAGGGATGTTTTTAGATAATTTTATATGCACGCTTAGCATTCTAGTCATTTTAACTACATATTCTTGGCATATGGGAACTAATGTTGAAGGAACTAAACTTGTACAAATGGCATTTGAAAGATACTTTCCTTACATGAATGTATTTATGCCCATTTTTATTTTTTTAACAGGATATAGCACAATAATTTCGTATTTTGCAGTTGGTATGAAAACAGTTGGATATTTGAAAAGCAGGTTATCAAAGTATATCTATTTTTTTTATGCAGTAGTATCTCTGGTTGCTTTTTCATTTGTATCACAAAAAATAGCTCTTTTAATTATGTCACTATCTAGTGGATTTTTGGTAATGATTAATCTTTTGACAATTTTTAAATTAAGAAATGAAATCGAACATCCTTTTGTGAAAAAATATTTTAAAAAGTATAAGGCTTTAAGTTAATTTTTTGTATGGGGTTTTAAAAGATGAGTCTTTATAATAACTGAAAAAATATGTGTTTTTATGTCCTTTTTAAACCCTGAAGATCAAAAAATTTTTAAGTTCTTTGAAGAAAATAATATTGCAAAATTCCGCTTAAAACAGATACATGATTGGATTTTTTCAAAATATGTAAAAACTTTTGATGAAATGACAAATTTGGGGTTGGATTTGAGAGAAAAATTAAAAAAAAACTTTCACCTATACTCTTTAAAGTTAAAAACCATTCAAGAGTCTAAAGATGAACAGACTAAAAAATATTTATTTGAATTGAAAGATGGATCACTCATAGAATCGGTATTAATCTTATCAGAGACAAGAAAGACACTTTGTATCTCTTCTCAAGTCGGATGCATAGTAAAATGCACATTTTGTGCATCAGGTAAAAACGGCTTTTTTAGAAATTTGGAAGTTTTTGAAATTTTGGAGCAGATAGTTTTAGTTTCTAATGATATTCAAGACAGGCTTACAAATATTGTTTTTATGGGAATGGGAGAGCCTCTTTTAAATTTGGACAATGTTTTGAGTTCAATTGATATTATGTCTAGCGATAAGGGATTCAACATATCCAAAAGAAAAATATCTATCTCAACTGTTGGAATTGTCGAAGGTATTGAAAAACTAAAAGAAAAAAATTATCAGATAAACCTTTGCTTATCTCTTCATGCTCCGGATGATAGTATTAGAAGGCAAATTATCCCTTATGCAAAAAAATACAAACTTGAAGATATTTTAAAATCTCTGCAAGATTACTTTTTAGTTACTAAAAGAGATATAGCTTTTGAATATATTTTAATTGAAAATGTTAATGATGATATTGATCATGCCAAAAAACTATATGAGCTTATAAAAAATTTCCAATGTTCAATAAACTTAATACCATATAACCCAATTCCAAATCTAAATTATAAACGTCCATCACATCAAAGAATTTTAGCATTTAAGAGTTTTTTAGAAAAAATGAACTTAAATGTTACTCAAAGATATACAAAAGGAGATGATATCTCTGCAGCGTGTGGTCAATTGGCGATAAAACAAAATTTTTAATCTAGTTTTAATTATCTAATAATTAATGGTTTGCGTGTATATTTGACAAATTTGCATTCAGATTGCATAATTGTCATTATGATAAAAAGAAATATTGAAGCCAAATTAATAGAAGTATCAAAGAAATTTCCAGTTGTTGCATTATTGGGACCAAGACAAACTGGAAAAACTACTACTTCTAGATGTGTTTTTAATTCTCATAATTATGTATCGTTAGAAAATCTGGATCAAAGGGAATTTGCTATTTCTGATCCTAAAGGATTTTTGAAAACCAATCATAATGGGCATGGAATGATTATCGATGAAATTCAATACGCTCCTGACCTTTTATCTTATATTCAAACGCAAGTTGATGAAAGCCAAAAACCTGGTGAGTTTATTTTAACAGGTTCTCAAAATTTTTTAATTCATGAAAAAATTTCACAAACGCTTGCCGGTAGAATTTTTGTTGCTACCTTATTGCCTTTTTCAATAGATGAACTGAAATCTAGCAAGTTATTTTCTAATGATATAAATAAATCTATATTTTTTGGTTTTTATCCTAGGATTATAGCTCAGAATATTAATCCAGTTGATTGGTATCCAAATTATATTAGAACTTACATAGAAAGAGATATAAGATTAATAAAAAATATTACTGATTTGCATCTATTCCAGAAATTTATTAAATTATGTGCAGGAAGAATTGGTCAATTATTAAATTTTTCATCTCTTGCGAATGATTGTGGAATTAGTATTAATACTGTTAAAAGTTGGATTTCAGTATTAGAACAGAGCTATATTATTTTTTTGCTTTATCCTCATTTTAATAATTTTTCTAAAAGAATTATTAAAATGCCAAAATTATATTTTTTTGATACAGCATTGGCTTGTTCATTACTAGAATTAGAAAAAGAATCTCAAGTCATGAATCATTATTTAAAAGGAAATTTATTTGAATCATTAATAATTTCCGATTTATTGAAACAAAGATATAATAAAGGATTAACTTCAAATTTAAGTTTTTATAGGGATAGAATAGGTCATGAAATTGATTGTATTTTTCACAAAGGCAATGAGTTAATTCCAATCGAAATTAAAATAAGTCAAACTTTTAACACAGAATATTTAACTGAAATTAGATATTGGCAAAAGATCATGAAATCTACTCAAAAAGGTCTTGTTGTTTATGGTGGTGAGGACAATCAAATAAGGCAGATCGCAAATGTTCTGAGTTGGCATGAGATTAATTCAATAGTTGCCAATTTTTAAAAGATTTAAAGCCACTTCAAGATCAACGCCTGTTCTGGATTAGCTCTAGCTTTGAGCATTTTGCAATTTAATTGCTGAAAAAAAATATAGTACCAAAGTTAAAAAGCTCTATTTATGCGGTTGATATTGATCATTTTTTTTTACTAAATGATATAAACTTGTAAAAATATGAAAATTTATCTAAGATTTTAAAAATTTTAAAAAAGGAAAAACAGGTGAACCTTGCTAATTATATTACTCTTTTAAGAATTGTAATAATCCCTTTTTTTCCTTTAATTTATTTAAAATATGAATTTTTCAAAATAAATGTTATATGGATGCCTTATATTTTGCTGGCTATCCTTCTTTTTTGTGAACTTACCGATTTGGCAGACGGATTTATAGCTAGAAAGAAAAATGAGGTCACCGATCTTGGAAAAGTGATGGATCCAATGGCGGATAGTATTACAAATATTTCTGTTTTTTTTACTTTTACCCAAGGCTGGGTTAATATACCAATTTTATTGGTATTTGTTTTTATTTATAGAGAATTTTTCATAAGCACTTTAAGAACAATTTGCGCATTAAAAGGTGTTGCACTAGCTGCTAGAACAAGTGGTAAAATAAAAACATTTTTGCAGGCAGTTGTGGGTATTTCAATTGTGGGTTTATTAATCCCTTTTACTTTGGGGTATCTCTCTTTAGAAACCCTTAAGTGGATAAGTGTCTCTTTAGTAGCTGTAGCTGCTGCATATAGCGTTTTAAGTGCTGCTGATTATATATATGCTAACTGGGTACACTTGAAAAAGTTTTTATTTGATTAATCTTTTATATATTGCAATGTATTTTTTAATAGATTTTTGCCAGCAGTGATTTATCTTCATATTTTTTTTGATTTGAGTTTGAAATTTTTCTTGTTTTTCATACCAAAATTTTATAGCTCGGTTTAAGGTTTTATCTAGTTCTTCTATGGATACGTTTTTAAAGGTGAAACCGTTTTTTTTATTTTTAGGAATTTTTGGATTTTGAAGATCAAAAACGGTATCTGCAAGACCTCCTGTTTTTCTAACTATTGGAAGTGCTCCGTATCTAAATCCGATTATTTGAGTAAGGCCGCAAGGTTCAAAAATAGAAGGGACTATTATAAAATCACAAGCGGCATATATCATATGACATAAGCATTCATCATATTTAAAATTTATTGAAACATTTCTGTTATTTTTTAAATCTCTTTTAAGTTTATGAAATGTATGGGATATCTCTTTGCTAAAAGGAGTGCCAAGAAGTACAAATTGAGCATTTTTTTTCAAACTTTTTAAAATAGCATGTTTTATAAGTTTTGGGGCTTTTTGCTCTGCAAGCCTTCCAATACTAGCAATAATGGGAACGTTTTTATCTTTAAGATTTAAATATTTTCTAAGTTTCTCTTTGTTTAGCTCTTTAGCTTTAAGGATTGTTTCAATCGAACTGGTAGATGAGTAATTTTGAGCTAATGATTTATCTTTTTTAGGATTCCAAGTTTTGTAGTCAATACCATTTAAAATTCCCTTAATTTTGTTTTTAGGGAATTTTTTAAGCATAGGGGATAGTTGATGGCCATGCTTTTTAGTTAGTATTTCTTTTGCGTAGGTTGGTGAAACGGGAATAATTGCATCAGAATAGATAAGCCCGCCTTTTAAAAGATTTATTGTTTTAGGTTTTTTAGGATGTCCAAGTTTTTTTGAATGTAAAAATAGCTTTGGGTTTACGTCGATATCTTCAAGCTGCTTTGCCATGCATTGGCCTTGATATCCTAAATTGTGAATAGAAAGAACTATGCTTTTAATATTAAGATGCTCTTCTTTAGAATATATTTCTTTGTAGTAAGGGGCCATAAAAGCCGTGTGCCAATCATGAAGGTGTAAAACATCTATATCTTTAATATTGGACTTTAAAAATTCCAAAGCGCATTTGCAAAAGTACAAAAATCTTGCAACATCATCTTTATAGCCATATATTTTATCTCTATTAAAATAGTGTTTTTCAGGATCTATTAAATATACTTTGACGTTTTTTACGTAGCCTTGAAAAACTTTGTTATTTTGCCATTTGTTTTTTTCAAATATTTTTAAATCATTTTTAATGATTTTTAGATTTTTTATACATTGTGTATTTATAATTTTATATTTAGGGAGTATTACAAAAGTATCTACCTTCTGTTTTTTCAAAGCCCTTGAAAGGCTTCCGACAACATCTCCCAGTCCCCCTACTTTGGCAATTGGTGCCATTTCAGCCGCTATATGTGCTACTTTCAATTCTTTTCTCCTTCAAATATCTGTTTATAATATTTGGGAATTAATATTTAGCTTTTTTTTGATCTAATAAAAAAAATTTAAATATATTTTTTTTATATGTAAGTAAATAGGTTAATAAGTTGTATAATTTATTATTATTTGTTATAATTAATAAAAATAAAATTTATTTGGAATAATATGATAAGTTTGAGAGATTTTGCGATAAGAGATGTGACTTTTGGTAGTTTGCCAATAGCTAATACTAATCAAGGTTATTATAGTGAACCGTCTGAAAAATCAATGGTAGAGTTTTTCAAGAGAAAAAATTTTTCAGTAGATAAGGCAGAAGATATTAGAAAGTTGGTTAATGAAAGAGTTTCGCAATATAATGATTGGATTTATTCTGAAAAAAACCAGCTTTTGAAAAAGTTTTGTCTATTCAAAATCTCAGCGTTAGAAAATTTTTAGGAATAAATAAATATTTGGAAGATGAGAAATATTTGAAAGATAGAAATTTCTTATTATTTTTTGAAAATCTTCAAAATCAAGTTCCAGAACTGAGAAATTTTTTGACGGAAATTGAAGCTTTTAGTGGAAGTGTAAAAGTCAAAATACTGCGTTTTTGGCTTAAATATAACAATCATTTTTTTCAAGGCATTGATAACATAACTATGGATTCTTCCGAGGGTAATCGTGAAAAACTTATTGAAATACCGCCCGAAATCAATTATTTTGTGAATTTACAAACTCTTACTCTTATAAATCAAAGCATAAAAGATATTTCTCGGGGGTTAGTATTGCCGAATCTAAGAAAATTGGAGCTTAGCGAAAATAATATAACAGATATGAGTCCTGTCAGTCAATTTCCCGCATTAGGGAGTCTTGATCTTTCTGCTAACCAGATAAAAGTAATCCCGAATTTGAATTTACAAAATTTAAGAGAGTTGGATCTTGGAGGAAATGAGATTGTAGATATGAGTCCTGTCGGGCAATTTCCCTCTTTAGAAACAATTAATCTTTGGGGCAATAAGGTAATAGCAATCACTCCGGGATTGAATTTACAGCATTTAAAAGTGTTGAATATGGGGCAAAATAAGATTGTAGATATGAGTCCTGTTGGGCAATTTCCCTCTTTAGAAACAATAGATCTTAGTGGCAATAATGTACTAGTAATCCCTCCAGAGTTGAATTTACTACATCTAAAAACTTTGAATCTAATAAGTGATAACGGCCCTCTTTATCAGCTTGATACATTAAGAATTCAATTTCCTGCATTAATGAATATTTATCCTTCTTAATTCTTTAAATTTCTTTACTTCCTTTTTATTTAAAAGCGGGAACAATACGAAGAGCTATAAGAGATGAAATAGCTACCCCAGGATATATACCAAGCAAAAAGCATCAAGCTGTTTTTTATCTTGATGATAGGATTCCCCTGGAACGATTAAAATATTTTTTTTATAGATTTTTTTTAATGCTATTTAGTTCTTTACTTTTGAAAAACATATAAAAAAATCTTTGCAGATTAATCTTTATTTATAAACCTATTATCTTCAAGTAATAATGTCAATTATTATCTTAATTGAGGAAATTACAGTGATATTATTTCAAAACTATGTTATAATTAATTAAATTAAAAATTATAGGATAGGGCATGGCTACTTTGTCTACTTTGAGAGATTTAGCAATAAAAAATGTGACTTTTGGTGCTATGCCAGCAACAGATAGATGGGATCATTATAATCATCCAATTGAAAAATCAATGGTAGAGTTTTTCATAAGTAAAAATTTTTCAGTAGCTAATGGAAATGATGTTAGAAGTTTGGTTGACGATAGAATTAAATTATATGAAGAACAAAGTAATTTTTATTCTAAAAAAGATTTGAATTTCCTAAGGCAACATCTACCTGCATTTGTTAAAGAAAAATCAATTCAAGATGTCACAGTAGGTGAATTTTTAAAATTAAATAGCGTTTTAAAAGATAGAAATTTATTACTTTTCTTTGAAAATGTTCAAAATCAAATTCCTCAACTTAGAATATTTTTACAGGGTATAAAT
>JAFGQY010000090.1 GCA_016935395.1 Parachlamydiales bacterium | reverse complement strand
TTGCTCAGATGTTGGCGTATTAATCAGATTAAGAGGCTTTATCGAAAAAACATTTTTTGAACCAACTGAAGAAACTAAAATACAAGTTAGTGATTTAGTAAAAAGAATGTATGTAGTAAATGATTTTGAAAATATTACTGAGCAACTTATGAGAAATATAGATATTAGTCGAAGCTCAACAAAAAGATTTTTTGAAGCAAGTACTAAAGTTCAAAATTCAGAAAAAATTGCACGTTTACTAGAGGATATTTTTAAGGAAATATCAATTTTTCAAAAAAATATAGTCCAACTTCAGCAAGCATTGAATAAAAGTATTGAAGAAATTCAAGAATCTGAACAAGATAGTGAAATCTTAAAAGTGCTAAAGGATACTTCCGGTGAAGTTAAAAGTATTCAAATGCATATTAATAACAGTTATAGAAATCTCCAAACATGTTGGAATTTATCACCTGATGATAGTTTATTACCGCCCAATTTAAGATTAGTGCCTCCTCAACTAGGTGCAATGGCAGCAGCTTTAGAATCTTATGGAGTTGTTCCAAAAGCTAATGATTAAATATAAACTTATATTAATGACTTATAGATACAGCTAGTACACATATTATTTTTGATTTTATTATAAAACCATATTGTACATTAATGATTAATTCGAGTGTCTGAAAAAAAAGAATTATAAATAAAAAAATTTACCCGTATATGTATACATTATGATAAGTAAAAAAGAAGACTTTTGATACAGCATTATTTTTAAAATGGAGTGATCAGGAAATATTTTTAGATCCAAAAATCGAAGAAGAAAAATTGAGATCTGTCAAAGAATCTCAATTAACCAAACCTCTATATATTTTTTTAACAGGCGCTAGTGGTTTTTTAGGATTTTATGTATTAAAATATCTTTGAAATAAGACAAAAGCTAAAATATAATGTCACGTAAAGGTTGCAGAAGAAATCATTCAAATTGGTAGAGAAAGAGGTTTATTTAACTGCAGATGCACTTGTATAGATTTCAAAAAGATTTGAATACATAAATAATACCTACCATCTTTTTAATTCGAAAAAGGTGAGTTATCAAGATTTTTTTAAATTTCTGTAATCATATAAGTACGAACAAAAAATTTAAATTTTAAATCATGTAAAAATGTCTTCTTATTGAAGAATCACAAAAAGATAAAAAAAGTAAGCTGCATGCTCTATCATCTCTTTTTTCTAAATATTTAGATTTATCAGCATTTTCGCAGCAAAGTGATTTTATTTGCGGTAATGTTAAAAAAGCACTGGAAAATTCTTCAATTGTTTGGCCAGATATTGATGAAAACCTTTTTAAGCATTATCTGGATTACTATGTTAGAATCGGATTTTTTCCAAAGCCTTGATAAAACGCTTTTTTTTTACGCTAAAACTAATTCTTCTCGATATTCAGCTGCTGCTGTGGTAACAAAAGAAGTAGGTGGAGGTTCGATTAAAAAATTAAAAAAGTCCTCAAATCTATTTTGCTTTGCCAGTTGATCTAAAGCTTCTTTATCTTTTCCAACTCTATTAGCAAAACTTTCAAGATAAGGTAAGATCTGATTCATTTTATGAGTATCTTCTAATCCTTTTACTGTTTTTTCGATAAAACTATTTTTTATGTAACATATAGATACACCAACAACATTTCTATCAAAAATTGTTTCAATATTTTTTCTGTTTTTTTCGTTAAAAAAAGTTTCTAAAATATTTAATACATGAACATGATTAATTTTTTTACCTAACTGAGCAAGGCTAGTCGCGCTAGCAATAGGAGTAAACCATTCACCAGCATTGAGCTGATTGATTAAAGTTGCTAAAGTATCGCAAATTTTATCAACAGTTGTTCTAAGTGAATCATCATAATTTTCATCATCATATGATAAAGCCGGGAGCCTTGATGAAAAAATCGAGTCTAAAAGAGGTTGGAAAAATGTTGCGCTCATTTTGGTAGTATCCTGTTTATAAATCCTTGCCAATCTTTAGTATCAACAAACTTTTGTAGATCAACTAAAGGTATTGTAACATTCTTTGCAAATTCTTCTAAATATGGTAAAAGCTCGCCATCAGGATAGTCGGCAGATTTTCTTTCATGTCTTTTTTTTAATGCTTCGGCAAATCCAATCAATGATTGGGTCTTTAAAAAATTAAATCCCCATCCGGAATTTCTGTTTATTTTAACAAGTTGAGTCTTTAATTCTGAATTATTTAATATATATTGCCATGTCATAAATGGATGAACTTCAATAATTTTTTTTCCAAGCGCTACATCTTCAAAAGAATAACTAATTAATTCTTTAAAACTATCTACAGCTAAATTGTTAATTAACTTATCTATAGCTGCAGTTTTTTCAGTGTCAATCTCACCATATGGCAAATAAGCATGATCAGAATCAACAACCGATCGAAAAAAGTCGGCAAAAAAAGCCACAAAAATCCTGTTTTTAGAAAAAAACAAAAGAATAGTTAAAATTTTAATTTTTCTATAGCTTTTTTTAAAAAAAACTAGAGAAAAACTAAAATACATTGTTAAACTTACATCTTATGAAACAAATTCACTTAGGACATGTTATTGGAGGCGCTTTTTTAGTTGCCGGAACTTCAATCGGAGCCGGTATGCTGGCTCTTCCTGTTGTGAGCTCTTTAGGCGGTTTTTTCCCTTCTTTGATAGTTTATATTATCTCTTGGATCATAATGACTTCAACAGGCCTTTTATACCTGGAAATTGCTCTTAATATGCCAAAAGATTCAAATATTATTTCTATGTCTCAAAAATACCTCGGCGATAAAGGAAGGATTTTTAGCTGGATAGTTTATCTATTTTTGTTTTACTGCCTTTCTGTAGCATATTTATCTCAAGGCGGAGCGCTGGTTCAAGCTGTTTTTAAAAATAGCTTTACATTTGATTTTAGCGTTTTGCTTTTTTTATGCGTTTTGGGATTTGCAGTTTATAAAGGAGCTCAAGCTGTTGACAGAATAAATATTCTTCTAGTGATAGGCCTTGTTATCAGTTATTTTATTTTTATTGTCTACGGAGCTAGGCATGTTGAGGGCAATAATTTGCTTACTCATAATGCAAAATATAGTCTGTTTTCTTTTCCTGTTATTTTAATATCATTCGGTTATCAAGGTATAATGCCATCTTTAACCTACTACATGAAAAGAAACGCCAGAAAAATAAAAACATCTATAATTTTAGGAACAAGCCTTGCCTTTTTGGTTTACCTTGTTTGGGAATTTTTGATTTTAGGGATTGTTCCTGTTGATGGAAAATTTGGTCTTAGAGAAGCTTTTTTGAAAGGTCAAAGCGCTATTGAACCTTTAAAATATTATACCAAGATTAAGTATATTTATTTAGTTGGACAGTTTTTTAGCTTTTTCGCTATCACAACTTCATTCTTAGGTGTCTCTTTAGGACTTTTTGATTTTATTGCCGATGGCTTTAAAATCCAAAAAAAAGGTTATAAAAAAGTATTTATCGCTTTCATTACTTTTATGCCTCCTTTAATTATTACTCTTATAAACCCAAATCTTTTTTTAATAGCTCTTGATTATGCAGGCGGAATCGGGGGAGTGTTGCTCTTGATTTTACTTCCAACTTTAATGGTCTGGTCTTCAAGATATTTTAAAAAAGAAAAAGATGTTCCTCGCCAACTGTTCGGTGGTAAAATTTCATTGATCGTTATCATTTTGTTTGCTCTATTTGTTTTAACTCTACAAATAACTTCTCAGTTAATTAAAGCTTTTTCTTGAACATATTTTTATTTTGAGCTATGTATCAAGGTATATGAAAAAATATTATAATAAAGTTCTTGTTGTTTTTACAGCCGCTCTTGCGGTAGCAATAGCTTTGATTGTTTTTTGGGTCGATCTTGTCTGCCCTAAAAAACTGGATGAAGGCTTCTTATTATCATTTGGTGATAAAGGCGCTAAAGTCAATGTTGTGGTTTTTGAAGATTTTCAATGTAAATTTTGTAAAAAACTCTCAAATGAATACTTTCCATTTATTAAAGAAAAATATCTAAATAATGATAAAATAAGCTATAGCATTATTCCTGTTGCATTTATTTGCGGTTCAAAACCTATTGCTAATGCAGCTATTGCTATTTATGAACTTAACAAAGATCAGTTTTTCGAATTTTTGAAAATTGTTTCCAACTCAGAACAAAAAATAGAAACAAAACAGGATCTTATCAATATCGCTAAAAGCTTAAAAGGTGTGAATATCGAAATTTTTAAAGAACTTTTGGAAAAAGAGGTTTTTAATGAATATTTAGACGATAATTTACTGCTTAGTAAAAACCTTATGAGAAGAAGATTTCAAGTTCCTTCCATTTTTGTAAATGGTCAAAAAGTTGAACTAAAAAATCTTGAAAAAACAATAGATGAATACTTGGAAATCAAAGGGATAAAATGAAAAATTTAGCTCCTCATCTAACAAGACAAAGACTTTTGATAGAAGGTTTTTTTGCAATTCCAGTTAATAAACTCTCGATTAAAAGATTCTTTACGAAGATTTGCAAAGAACTAAATTTAAGAATGTATGGAAAACCTATTATTTTTTCTCCAGAAGGACTTGGGAAAAAAGAGAATCAAGGATATGACGCTTTTGTCCCTTTAATTGATTCCGGCATTTCACTATACGTTTGGAGCGAAGAAAAGTTTTTATCTTGCGTTATCTATACTTGTAAAAGCTTTGATCAAAATAAAGCTACGAAATTTACCAAAAGCTTTTTCAAAATGAAAAAAATTGAACATAAACCATTTTAGGGATTTTTTATGAAATTTTTCAGAAGCTGGGCTCTTTATTTTGCTTGGGTTATTGCATTAATTGCAACTCTAAGTAGCATTTATAGTTCAGAGATGCTTAATTACCAACCATGCATCTTTTGCTGGTATCAAAGAATTTTTATGTTTCCTCTTGTAATCATATTAGGCATTGGAGTTTATACCAGAGATCCAAAGGTTGTAACATATGCTATTGCTTTTCCTGTTTTAGGAGCTTTAGTTGCTTTATACCAAACTTTAATTATTTACTTA
>JAFGQY010000089.1 GCA_016935395.1 Parachlamydiales bacterium | reverse complement strand
TAAATAACAATAGAGCTCTTAAAGGAGTAAATAGGACATTTCTATTTTGATAACTTTAGGACATCTCTACTTTGGGTTAACACAAAACTCTCATTAGGATTGCAAATGGGATGCGCTAATAATGCAGGCAGTATTGATGTGTGGGCCCCTTGTGTTTTATGTTTAAATGAAGGTAAAACACTTTTTATTGTACTACTTTTCCCCATTCCAACTTGATCTTGAGCTGAGATTGATTCAAAATGAAATGGAACATTCCAACAAATGATTAATTGATGAAAAAACAGTTGTATTCTTTTATCTACGACATCTTTAATTTCATCTTCGTAAAAGTGAATTTTTGTTGAAGCATTTCTGTATATTTCAGTCTCTTGGCAAGATCCAAATTTTAAATCAGCTATAGATGAAGCACAATAAGTTTGATTAAAAGGATTTTGATTAAAAGTAGTTTTCTCTCTTTTAGGAGTTTGAGGCCATTTGACTAAACTTGTCATGATGATATTAATTTTTTTAAAATATTTTTAATAGGCTAATAAAAAACAGTAAAATTTTTTATTGCTAAATTGAGTGTTTTTGTTTTTTTGCCCATTATTATACCTTAAATTTGATTTAATTTTAATTAAAATAGAATGGTAAATGGTAAAAGATATATTATCAAAATAATATTTTAAAGCAGTCTTAGGTGTTTTTTTAGTAGCTTCTATTCTAACAGAGTCTTTACATTAATCACATGAACTAAAATCTTTATTTTAAATATAAAATCTAGTTCTTTTATTTAGATAAGGATTAATAACTTTTTACTGAAACAGTTTGAAAAAATCTTCCAATTCATTAGTCTTTTTTTCACTCTCTTCTTTTATCTGTCCTTCCCAAGGAAAAGGTCTTTTGGCAGGAGGTATATCATCATCTTTTTGAAGATTTGTGATAACTCCACCTATTATAGATCCAATACCCTTTCCGACTTGAAGTGTGGATAAAGCCAAAATTTTTGTTGTTGCGGAAGAGGCATCAATTTTTGGTTTTTGAATAGTTCCTTTGATCGGTATTTTCACAACATAATCTGATGGAAGATTTTTTATTTTAAAAACTCTTAAAAGAGTATCTGAAGTTATTCCTAAGTTCATATTTAATCTTTCATTTACAAGGTTAACATCACCCCATAAACATACATGCAATTTGTTATCTATCAAAACGTCCATTCTGTCTGTATATAACATTCCATTTTGAATTTTGATGTTTATTGGAGTAAACCACATTGAAACCATATTTTGAGACGTTGCTTTTCCGATAGAGGTTATTGTTGCGACAACACCTGTGTTGGAAACTAAAATTTTTCCAAAATCAATAAAAGCATTTTGAACTTTTATTTTTTCTATTTTGAATGGGTTTATAGGAATTGAAAAATCATTTTTAGATACTCTGACAACTATTGGATTATTTGACTGAGTTTGTGCATAAGTGATCTGTTTTAATAAATTGGGATTTATGCCAGTAATATGAAATGTTCCTATAGCTGAATCTTGTAGGGTAATCTGATCCTTTTCGAGATTTAAATTTAAAACAATTTTAGAGTTAGTAGATGTTAGATCAATATTTATTGGACCTGTTTTGTTTTCAATGGTTGAAGAGGCTTTAACATTTATCGATGGACCTAAAAGTCCGATTAATGATCCTGCTAAATTTTTTTTATTATAAAATAAAAGCTGATCTAATCCGATTGTAGGAATATCTTTTGCTAAAATGTTTGTTTGGATCTTTTCTTGGTCAATTTTGACTTTAATATCAAAGTTTCCGGAATATTTATCTTCTGAAGTTTTCCCAAAAATGTCTATTGATTTTACCTGGTTAAAATCAGATGTTATTTTTGCATATACATTGTAAAAATTTGATTTTGGAAGGTTTGGAAAATGAAAGGTTACATTTAAATTATCAATCTCGGTATGGGATAGAAAAGGAATTTTATCCAATTTTTTAAAGGTTTTAAAAAAGGAAAACAGCGAAAGATTAGATTTTATTTTTTCAACGCTTAGATCAAGGTTTTTATCTGCATATTTGAAATTAGAAAATTTTTGTGGTCCTAAATATGAAAAACTAATCGAATCTATTTCGATTTTAGCATTATATTTTTTTTCATATTTTTTCTTAAATGGATCAATGAAAAATTTTGAAGACATTATTTTAGGGATAGATAGAAATACAATTAGTAGAAATGCCAATATCGAAATTGAGGTTATGTATAAAATTTTTTTTGAGCTTTTTTTTTGGTTTTTCATTATTTTGACCTTTATTCAACAGTTACAGATTTAGCTAAGTTTCTTGGCTGATCTATGTCTGTTTTTTTAATTATTGCAATAAAATACGCTAGAAGCTGACCCACAATTGTTGCAGGGAAAATTGCTAGATCATCAATTACTTTATCTACCCAAATAATATCATCAGCAATATCTTCGATTCCATAAGACTTTTTAGATGCTATAGCTAGAATAGGAGCTGACCTTGCTTTTGCTTCCATTAAGTTGGAAAGCATTTTATCATAGGTTTTTTCATTTAAACAAAACCCGACTATAGGTAGCTTTTCACTTATTAAAGCTAAGGGACCATGTTTCATTTCTCCAGCAGGATAAGCATTTGCGTCAATGTAGGAAATTTCTTTTAATTTAAGTGCAGCTTCCATAGCAGTTGGATACATAAGGTTTCTTCCTAAAAAGAAAAAACTATTGTAGATAGCATATTTTTGAGCTATTTTTTCAATTTCTTTTCTTTTCTTTAGAATTTTTTTAATGATATTGGGAATTTTTTTAAGCTCTTTCAAAAATATTTGAGCATCCTTTTTTTCCAAAAGATTTCTTGATCTGGCAAAATAAATTGCTAAAAGATATAAAACTGTGATTTGTGATGTAAAAGCTTTAGTACTACAAACACTAATCTCAGGTCCTGCTTTTAAAAATATTGAGGAGTCCGATTCTCTAGCTATTGTAGAATTTTTTACATTTACAATAGATAGTATATGGCAATTGTTTTCTTTAGCTTTCCTAATAGCTGATAAAGTGTCAGCGGTCTCTCCGGATTGAGATATTGCAATTATAAGAGTATCCTTTGTTAAGTTTAAATCTTTAAATCTCATTTCAGAAGCAATTTCAACGCTGCAATTTATTTTTAAATATTTTTGGAAAAAATTGGATGCACATAATCCTGCATGATAGGATGTTCCACATGCTGTAATTATTATATGTTTGAATTTTTTCAAAAATGATTTTGGAAGATTAAAATCTTCAAATTCCACTTCACCTGACTTAAGCTGTATTCTTCCCAAAAAAGCTTTTTGAATTGTGAGAGGCTGCTCGTAGATCTCTTTAAGTAAATAGTGTTCAAATCCATTTTTTGAAAAGGAAATGTTTTTACTATTGAGCCTTTCAGTTTTTTTGTGAATGATTTTTAGATTTTTGTCATAGATGTTTATCTTTTTATTTTTGATATGAGCAATTTCATTATTTTTTAAAAATAAAATATTTAAATTTCTTCCTAAAAATGCATTGGGATCAGAAGAGATAATAATCTCATCTTTATTATCATCAAAACCGATAACAATAGGGCTCTCTTTTGAGCTGGCTACTATTTCATCAGGATGATTTGCGTGAATTAATGCTATTGCATAAGATCCCGTAAGCTCTTTTATAGCTTTGTCAAACGCTTTTAAAAGATCGTTTGCATAATAATATGAAATAAGCTGAGCCATTACCTCAGTATCTGTTTCAGATCTGAACAGGATGTTTTTAGAAAGAAGTTTTTTCCTTATAGAAGCATAATTTTCTATAATTCCATTATGAACTATTGCAAGTTTTAGTTTTTCATCAAAATGAGGATGTGCATTAGCTAAAGTTGGACTTCCATGAGTTGCCCATCTTGTGTGACCAATTGCTAAATCAAATTTTAAATCTTTGAAAATGTTTATTTTTTTTTCTAATTCTATAAGCTTACCAGGAGATTTAAAGGATAAAATCTTAGCATCTTGTATTGTAGCTATTCCGGCAGAATCATAGCCACGATATTCCAAAAGTTTAAGTCCTTGCAGACACTCTTTTATAGAGTTTTTATTTCCGATATACCCAAAAATGCCGCACATATAATTCCAGCCTTTTCGTTTTTATTGTTTCTTAACTGTTTTTATCCATTCAGGTTTTCTAAAGTATCTAATTACAAAAGGTATTACACAAAATAAAATTGTTCCACCTATTAAAAAGATTTCAAAGAATATAACTCCGAATCCTTTTATGTGAACTGGTGGTAAATATCCTACTATAATTGCAAAAGTAGTTCCAACTATTCCAAAGGTTGCTATTACCCAAATACCTACATTTTTAAATGGAATTTTATAAGTTCTCTGCACATTAGGTTTTTTGTATCTTAAAACTATTGCAGCTATGAACATCAAGATATACATCACCTGATACAGGTGAGCTGTTAAATTAAAAAGAATCCAATATGAAGAGCTAATAGTTGGAGCGAATAAAAATACTAAAGATAAAACGGTTACTAATATTGCTTGTAAAATAAGCAAATTTACAGGAGATCCATATTTATTGGTTTTATGTAAAACAGGAGGCAGATCGCCATGCTCTGTTGTAGCATAAATTCCTTTTATTGGTCCAATTGTCCAGGTGCTGATCATACCTAAAGCTCCAATAGTTATAAAAAGTGCTATAACAGGGGTTAGTTTTGGTAGATTATATGATGCCAGAAAGCTTGAAATTGCTTCAATAGCTCCAGCAGGAAGCTCTATGTCTCCAGTCGGTATAACAGTAGCAATAGAAAGAGAGCCCAATGCCATAATTGTTATTATTATCATTGCAGATATGAAAATGGATATGGGGTAGTTTCTTTTGGGATTTTTTACCTCTCTTGCGTGTACTGCAGACATTTCAAGTCCGCTTAATGACATTAATACCCCGGATAAAAGAGCTAATTGAGTAATAGAAGATGTATCAGGTAAAAAATTTTTCAAATTAAATTCTAATAGTATCGGGTTTCCAGAAAAAAACCATATAGCTCCCAGTAAAATTATTATCGCACCGGGAATAAGAGTTCCCAATAAGGCGCATACGGTAGATATCCATCCTGATATGGCCATGCCGTATAAATTAACAATAGTTGCAATCCAAAAAACTAAGATGATTCCAATCATCACAAAAACCTTATTTTGAGCTAAAGAGGGATTAAAAATATAAGCAAAAGCGGTAATTGCAAATGAAAGAGCGGTGGGATACCAGATAACGTTTTCTATCCATTGAAGCCAGATTGCTAAAAATCCAAAATTATCGCCTAAAGCTTCCTTTACCCAAACATAAACACCTCCTCTTTGAGGCCATCCGGTTGCTAGTTCTGCAGATATCAGAGCAACGGGAATAAAGAAAAATATTGAAGCTAAAACCAAATAAAATATTCCAGAAAATCCGTATTTTGCTGAAATTGATAAGTTTGCGATATTTATAATTGCAGCTATATTTATCATAGCCAGCATGAAAACGTTTATAGTTCGTTTGTTTTTGATCATTTTTATCCTAAAAAGTTTTTTTTAAAAAACTTAAAAAATTAAAGGTTTATGTTTTGGTATATTTTATGTATATTATTTTCAAAAAATTAAATATTTACAATGAAATTTTACAATCAAAGAGAATCTTGGAAATCCAGAATAGGATTTATTTCAGCAGCTTTGGGTTCTGCTGTAGGTTTAGGCAGCATCTGGAGGTTTCCATATGTCGTTGGACAAAATGGAGGCGGAGCTTTTATTTTGCTATATGTTATTTTTTTGATTTTAATTGGATTTCCAATTTTAGTTTCTGAAATTGTTATCGGAAGAACCG
The DNA here is from genome assembly GCA_016935395.1 of Parachlamydiales bacterium. Lineage (GTDB taxonomy): Bacteria > Chlamydiota > Chlamydiia > Chlamydiales > SM23-39 > JAFGQY01. Next base: position 3,486 of record JAFGQY010000089.1, on the reverse strand, counting down.
CTCAATCCAGTCCATATGGATCATTTAGGATTTTAGGAAGAAATAAAATTTGGGCGAATTTTGGAAAACTTAGTATTTTTACAGGTTTTATTATCAGCTCTTTTTATAGTGTAATTGCCGGTTGGATGTTAGGATATTTGATTGAGGCAATTTTTAACAATTTACACTTTACTTCTTCTATTGATGCATTGAATCATTTTCATAATCTGTCATCCAATCCTTTTTGGAGTGTGGGTTTTCATTTTATTTTTATGATGCTTTCTATTTTGATTTTGTTCTTTGGAGTCAGAAAGGGTATTGAAGCCAAAAGTAAAATCATGATGCCGCTATTATTTTTGGTTCTGTTAATTTTGGTTATTAAAGGCATCAGCATGCCAAACTCATTTAAAGGAATAAAATTTTTATTTTCGTTTAACTTTAAGCAGATCACTCCAGCAGGAATTCTGATTGCCCTTGGACAGGCTTTTTTTACTCTAAGTCTGGGGCAAGGAACCATGATTACATATGGTAGTTATTTATCTAGAAAAGAGGATATTGTTAGAAGCTGTTTTCCTGTTGTTTTATTAAATACTATAATAGCCATTTTAATGGGAGTTGCTATTTTTACTATTGTTTTTTCCAATAACCTGCAGCCTCAAGCCGGCCCTGCTTTAATTTTTGAAACCCTTCCAATTGTTTTTTCTAATATGAAGTTCGGAACTTTTGTCGGTATTTTATTTTTTACATTAGCCTCTTTAGCTGCTTTAACTTCTGAAATTTCTGCTTTGGAGCCAATAATTTCTTATCTTATAGATGAAAAAGGTTTTTCTAGAAAAAAAGCATCTATTTTTTCTGGAAGTTTAGCTTTTTTAATAGGTATTCCATCTGCTTTAGCCTTTGGTCTTTTTAAAAATTATAAAATTTTTGGTGAAAACTTTTTTGATATAATCTCATTTTTATCTGTTAACATTTTAGTTCCGATAGGAGGGCTTTTAGCAGTTTTACTGGTCGGATATAGATGGGGTATGAAAGAGGCTTTTGACAATATGAAAGTTGATGAAAAAGATCTTTTCCACCATAAATCTCTTTTAAAAAAATACTTTTATTTCTCAATAAAATTTATTTCTCCAATACTAATTGTATTAATAATACTTAATTTAATTGGCATTTTTTGATATTGATATGTTTTGAAGGAGGGTAGTAAAAAATGGCCTTTTTTAAAAATTTTATCATTGCAGTTATTATTATTGGTATTTGTTCTAGAGTTGCTAAGTATTTTTTCTTGAAAAAATTTGATAATGATGTCAGCGTTTTTTTATCTACTTTAACAACTGCTATAATAATTCTTCCTTTGATATCAATATTTGTTGGATTTGATATTGCTATTTCAGAATATTTAATTGGTGTTTTGATCTGGCTACTTTTTGATTTAATGAGATTAAATATAAATAGGAAAGAGAAAAAATGAAAGTACTTATTTTTATAATTGTATGGACTTTGTCTTTTCTTATTATCTGGTGGCTATTTAATCTCTTGTATAAAATTTTTATAAAAAAATTAACGCCGGTTATGTCTAATATTGTATCTTTTATTATGATCGGCTTTTTCTGCTATTTTTTATATCCTTATATAATTTCAATTGCTTATCCCGAAATTATCTATTTGCCAATCCTTTTATTCTTTTTAATTTTTAAGCTTGTTAAAATTACTAAAACTAATCCTTGAAAAGATCTTCAAATGAACTTTGATCATCATCTTCATTTTTAACATCTTTAAAAAGATTTTTTTCTATATCCTTTTTGAAAGATGTTTTTTTTAAATTATTAGAATCATTTTTAAAAGAAAAATCCTCACAAAAATTATACTTTTCCCTATCAGCCACATACTCTGTATTGGGAACATTACAATCATTTGGTTTTCCTATAATGTAATGTCTGCAATTTTTACAAACATGTAGATCACTTTCACAAATTGGGCAAATATCTTTAAATCCAATTTTTCCTTGCAGATCTAATTTATTACTGCACTTATGGCAGATCATCGCCTTGAACCGACTCCTACTCTAGTTGCAGTTGGAAATTGTATTGGTCTAGGAGCTGCAGCAAATGAAGGAGTACTAGGAAAAGAGATTCTTGGTGCAGAATAACTAGGCATTCTTGGAGGGGTTGATCTTCCAGATCCTACTTCTACTCTTGATGGTCTGGGTGGAGCTGTAAAAGTAGGCGCAGAATAACTAGGCATTCTTGGAGGGGTTGATCTTCCAGATCCTACTTCTACTCTTGAAGGGCTAGATGGAGATGAGTAAAAAAAAGAAAAGTATTTTCTTGGCGGATTGGCAATAACAGGTCTTTGTTGTGGTAAATGATGATGGTGATGCGCTACATAAATAGGCGTATGTCTATAAAAAGGCCAGTAAGACCAACCAAAAAACCTTCTAGGAGGTGGCGGTACTATTTCAATATGATCCTCAAATGTTCTATGTACACTTGAAAGATAAGCAGCTTCAAGAACAATTATTGTAAAAATACTAAAAAATGCAAGTGGTGGTGGAAGTAATAGAGTACTTGCAACTATCCCGATTATGGTAAGAGCTACAGAAGTTACTTTTTTTTGAGCAATAACTTGTTCATGTTGCCTTTGCCTTTCTATTGCTTGAGGATCTGGAACGGGCGGATTGTGTCTTCCTATACCAAAAAGTGCCATATTTTTTCTCCTATTCTAATCGTTGAGCTTTTATTTCTTGAAGAAGGTTAACATTTATCAAAATATTGTCGAATGAGTTAAACCATCCCTTTTTTAAATTTGTTCCAACTATAATAAGGTCACCAGGAATCCATTTTTGAAAAAGGTAGTATTGAGAAGGATCACATTTAAAATAAGTATTATCAGAAAGTAAAACTTCATATGTCATGGGATTTAATGCAACAACCTGAATTGTGTAGGGATTTTCTAAAATGGGACTTAGTTCCAATATAACTTCAATAGCTGTATTGGTTCTAGCATTGATCATTTTATATTTATAGCCTTGAAAGTAAGAGGATATAATAGAGTCGTTTAAGCAGATTATAATAGGATCTAACTCTTTCCATAGATAAACCTCTTGAGCATATCCCTGTTTAATTCTCCATTGAGATCCATCTTCAATAACAAGAAAATCACCAAATGCTGAAATGCCTGTTATGTTATGAGTGTCATTTTCAAAAATTAATGGTGGATATGTGTTGCCAGATATTAAAGGTGACGATTCTTTTTTATTTAAATTTTCACTTTGCTTGAGCTCTTCTTTTTTAGCTTGATTAATTTCATAAAGTTCGCTTTTTGTAAGTTTTCTAGAGCCTGGTTCAATTCTTCTTACAGAATCTTGGGCATATAAAGATGAACTAATAAATATAGCTACTACAATGAATTTGATTAAAGTTTTCATTCAAAAGGCCTCTTATATTTTAAAAAGTTAAGATAGGATACTTTTTTTAAAATTTTTCTGCAAATTGAAAAAATTATTCACTT
>JAFGQY010000088.1 GCA_016935395.1 Parachlamydiales bacterium | reverse complement strand
TTAATATTTGTGATATAATATAAAATTAATCTTAATAAATGTAAGGATTTAATTGTGAGTTATTATATGATGACAGCTAATAATGAACTAAATAAGGCACACTATGGGATAACAAGCGCCTTAAAATATGCTCCTATTGGTTTTTGCTTTGTTCTTGTAAGTAAATATTGTATGAATACTTTTCTATCTAAAGATCAGAATGATAAAATATCAGATATAACAAAAATCATGATTGAAAATACTCCTTTAACTAGAATTGCTGCTCAAGTACCTGTAAAAGAAGAGTTGTTATTTAGAGCTTTGCTTCAAAATTCTATATCTTACGGATTATATTATGGATTAAACTTTTCAAACTCATATGTAAAAATTGCTACCATCTCTTCTGCTATTATCTTTGGAGCTTATCATTATATAGGTGCTAAATTGGCTGCTAGAAAAAATCCAAACCTTGAACCATTAATGCCTCTTTTTGCAGGTCAGGCAATTTCTAATATTTCTTTAGGCTATTTTTTAGGAAGTGTCCATAATAAAGCCGGAATAATAGGTTCAATTGCAGCGCATGCTATGAATAACCTTTTATTTTTTGGACTGGCAAAATTATCAAATTTTAATACCAAGCAATCAAAAGCCACTAATTTATTAGCTAAAATTTTTAATTAAATTTTAAGATAGCATTATTACAGTAGCATTTCTTCCAGTTCTTTTTTCTCTTCTATAAGAATAGTAATCTTTTTCATTTAAAAAAGTATCAATCTTGGCAAATTCAATATTATTTTCTTGTAAACCTGCATCTTTTAATTGATCTTTAGCAATTTGCCATAAATCAAAATGTTTTTCTTTTGTTTCATAACTCCAAAAGGATTTTGGAAATTCATTTTTGTAGTTTTTGAACTCTGCACTATCAGGTCCTAAGCTAGGAGATACACATACTTTGATGTTACTTTTTCTGCAGTTAAAATTATTAACCATATAATCAATAGTCGCTGAATAAATGTTTTTTACAAGACCTCTCCATCCCGCATGAGCAGCCGCTATAACATTATATTCAGGATCAAAAAATATTGCCGCCTGGCAATCAGCATGACAAATAGCCAGTGCAACTTTTTTTTCTTTAGTAACTAATGCATCACAATCAAAATGTTTGTTCATATTATCTTTCGTGACTTCCATAACAATATTAGAATGAAGTTGATTCGGGAAAATCATGTTTTTAGTGTTGAAGAATTTTTTAATAATTTCTCGATTTTCTAAAACAGTTTTTGGATGATCTCCAACATTATCGGACAAATTTAAACTTTTGTAGTTATGCTCAGAAGTGCCTCCATGACGCAAAAAAGTAACCCCTTCTAAAATAGGCTCATCATTAATAAGATCATATTCCAGCCATTGAATCTTTTCTTTTTCAAACTCTGACATACTATTTCCCTTTTTTATTTCATAAATACTATTTCTATCAATTTAATTAAATCAAAATTTAAAAAAAAATAATTACTTTTTTTTATTTTTCTCTTAACAGGAATTATTACTTTTTATAGTGTAAAGATGTTGGAGGAAGAGGTTATGATGCTAGCTCCTAAGGAGCCAAAGCTACTTTTTGGTATTTTAGTTACAATATTAGCTTACCTTTGTTTCGCCATATCAGCTGCGATAGTAAGAAGTTTTCCAAAGCATTTTCCAACAGCACAAATCATTTTCATTCAAAACCTTATCTCTTTAATTTTTATACTTCCCAGTTTTTATAAAAAGCGCAAAATATACAAATTAAGAAAAGAGCTTATACCTCTTCACTTAGTAAGAAGCGTAGCTGGGGTAGCTTCATTTTTTTGCTATTTTTTAGCTATAAAAAAAATGAACCTTGTTGACGCTACAGTTTTAACATATACAGCTCCTTTTTATACTCCGATTATCTGGACACTTTGGACCAAAGAAAAAATGGAAAAAAGTGTATGGTGGACCATTATTTTAGGATTTATAGGAATTGCACTGATTATGAAACCTAGCCATCATATTTTGAAAGCCGGATCTATTCTTGGGATTTTTGCAGGTATTATATCTGCAGTAGCATTAATAGCGGTTAGAAGGCTCAATCAAAAACTTGAATCTCTAACCAGAACCCTATTTTACTATTTTTTAATTGGAACAATAGGCTGCTTACCAATTGCCCTCATAAACTGGCAAAATCCGACTTTAATTCAATTTAGTATGTTACTTTCAATGGGTTCTTTATTGGCCTTGGGTCAACTATTTTTAACAACTGCCTATAAACATGGTACTGCATCTTTTTTATCTCCAATTTCATATAGTATGATAATATTTACAGGTCTTATCTCCTGGATGATTTTTAAACAAATTCCAGGGTGGGTCTCTTTTTTTGGAGCTTGCTTGATAATTATTGGAGGTACTATCTCCTATATTATAAAAGTTAAACCCGGAAGATTTATAGAAATTTTTGAACATTCCCATGAAGAAAAAATTCATTTTTGGAATAAGCTTAAACTAAAACACCACCATATTGAATTTCATAAAAAATGCAAAAATACTCCTATCAATAATAATCTCAATAAAAGTGAAGTTGAACTTAAAAACACTTTGAACGATTCATCAGCTAAAAATATAATAACCGATGCAAAAGCTGAAAGCGCTGAAAGTTAAAAAAAAAGTTACTTTGCAAAATCCTTTATTTATAATTTCTTTAACCAAGATGGTTTTTTTAGCTTATGAATTATAAAAGGTATCAAATAAACAACAAAAATAAACCCTAGCAAAGTTAAAATGTACCCAACCTTATTTTCTTGTGGAAGCTGAGATGGTGGAATGAGGGCCATAATAAAACCAAAAATCATTGCAAGTATTCCTAAAACGCAAACAACCCATGCTCCAAAATTTTTAAAAGGAATTTTAAAAGCTCTAACGACATCTGGCATTTTATATCTTAAATAAATACAAGAAAGAAGCATCAAAACATACATAGAAAAATAGATCATCATTGCCAAAGCTACCGATATCCAAAATGCCATATTTACAGATGTCCCTGTAAATAAAAACAGTGTTGAAGTAATTGAAATAATAATAGCTTGAATAATCATCAAATTTTTAGGAGCACCATTTTTATTTACTTTCTGAAAAAATTCAGGAAGCTCTCCTTCTTTAGCTGACTCTAAAAGTCCTTTGACAGGACCTCCAATCCAGGTTGAAAAACCGCCGATTTGTCCAATCCCTACCAAAAATCCTAAAAAGGGAACAACCCAAACTAAATTAAACCTTGAAAGATAAAAAGTGAAAGACTGCATAACGCCGCCAATTAAACTAATGTCGTTCTCCTTCACAACAAAAGAAACACAAAGAGCACCTAGAACATTTATTGAAAAGCATAATAAAACTACAATACCAATAGCAATTGGGTAGTTTTTTTTGGGATTGTCAACACTATTTGCATGAACCGCAGATCCTTCCACTCCACCAAAAGCTCTCATAAATCCCACCAAAATAACCAAAGAAGAAAAATCTGAAAAATTCGGTAAAATGGCATCTTTTTTAAAGGATAGAACCAAAAATGAATTATCGCTAGTTAGGTAATAATGAAAACCTAAAAATATTATCAAAACGGCCGGAAGTAATATTCCTATCAAAAAAAAGCTCATAGAGATCTTTGAAGATAGTTTTAATCCTTTTAAATTAAAATATGTAAAAAGCCAAATGATAAATAGAGTCATTGAAATAAGATAAACTTTATTTTCCAAAAGTCCTGGAGCAAAAACATATGCAAAAGTACCTGAAATAAAATAAAGCATAGCAATAACCGCTATGTTCATATAAATCCATTGAAACCAAATTGCAACAAAACCCCACTTTTTACCAAATGCCTCTTTTACCCAAATAACTACTCCACCCATTTTAGGCCATCCCGTTGCAAGCTCAGCTGAAACTAACGCTATTGGAATATAAAAAATAATTACCGCTACAACTGCAAAAAAAATCATATTCATTCCAGTTTTTGCAAAAATGGGTAGGTTTCTAATTGAAATTCCAAATGCAGATGCAACCCATATCAACGTAAATCGATTCATAACTTTTGTCATATTTTTTTCCTTTTAATCTTCAAAATAAGCATACTTGAAATCAATAAATCCAGATGGATAAATTTTGATATCTTTTAAATTAGTTTTCTTTAAATAGTTTTGTGATAGATGATAAAGCGGAATGATTGGAAGTTCATCCAACAAAATATCTTCCGCTTTTTTTAAAATTTTATATCTTTCGTCAATATCTCTAGCAATAAATTCATCTAGCAAAGAAACATATTTTTTGTTTTCCCATCCAGTATTATGAATTGAGTCATTTTTAAATTTAAACATTTCTAAAAAATTGATCGGATCTTCAAAATCAGCAATCCAAGAGCCTAAAGCCAACTCATAATTTTGAGAATTTATTTTTTCATAATAAATATTTCTATCTAAAGGCTCCAAAACAACATCAATTTTTAAATTATTTTCAATATCATTTTTTAAAGATTTTGCAATAATATTTGTTTTATTCCCTCTGATATAAGTTAAAGATATTGCATCATTTTCTTGTTTGTTTTTAATGAAATAATCTGGAATTAAGCGTTTCGCCGGATATTCACCCTGCTGAAGCACATATTCTACTAAAGCTTTTCTGTTTATCGCCTTTGAAAGAGCTTTTCTAAAAAGCTTATCGTTAATTTTTTCAACATTGATTCTTAAAAAAGAAGTTCCAAAGTAAGGTTGTGAGTGAAAATCTTTTCTTTTTTTCAGTTTTTTAAGTGATTTAGTTGGTAGAAAAGAAAAGGGAGAGCCGACAATATCTAATTTGTTTTTTTTATACATTTTGATTTCTTCTTTCTCATTTGTCATAATCATATTAATTTTGGTAATTTTCACCTGACTTTCATCCCAATAATCTTTGTTTTTAATGCATTCAATCATTTCATTATTTTTCCACTGATTTAATGTGAAAATTCCGTTACAAACAAAACTTTTTTCATCTTGGTGCCAATTTTTATTTTCTAAATCATTTTTTTTATTTATAGGAAAAAAAATAGGATTAGCTAATAAATGCAAAAAGTAAGGGGTGGATCTTTCTAATTCAACCATTAAAGTTTTTTCATCGATGGCTTTTATTTTTACATCATCAATGGATATTTTCCCATCCTTAGCCTCCCTTGAATTTTTAATAATAAACATTTTATAAGCCATACTAGATGAAAAATTTGGATCTAAAACAGCTTTCCACGCATATTCAAAATCATAAGCTGTAAGTTTATCGCCATTAGACCAAAAAGAATCTTTTAATTTAAAAACATAAGTTTTTTTATCCTCTTTTAAAGTGTAGCTCTTGGCTATTGCTAAAGTAGGATTCCCCTCTTTATCAAGCCTAGTTAGACCTTCAAAAAAAATTTTTGAAATATTCATAGAATTCAAATCCCTCGCTTTTCTAGGATCTAAGGTATTAGGATCTGAATTGATATTGAAAGAAATAACATTTTTGTTTGATACTTTTCTTTCGTTATTTTTACAAGATGTAAAAATTAAAGTTACAGCAAAAAATATAAAAAACAATCTTAGAAGAATATTCATCTGAAAAAACCTTCTATTGAATAATGACATAGAAACATAGAAAAAATTTATTTTTAAGTCTTGTGTTTTTTTTTAAAGTGCATTTAAAATCAAAAAAACAGTGTAAAATAAATTTTAAGTGCCTTAAAAGCTTTGATGAATAAAAAAGATATTTTGAAAGAATTTCAACAGATACCCGGAGTTGGAAAGATTATAGCTCAAGATTTTTATAATATTGGATTGCGATCGATAGAAGACTTACAAGATAAAGATCCTGAAAAACTTTTTTTGGATCTTTGTAAATTTCAAAATGCAAAAGTTGATAGATGTATGCTATACGTCTTTAGGTGTGCTGTTGAATATTCAATAACCAAAAATAAACACTTGAAATGGTGGGATTTTAAAGATTTTTAAAAAAGGTTTTTTAAAAAATGAAAGCAATAATTATCGGTGCATCTTCAGGTATTGGAAAAGCTTTGGCTCAAAAATTTTCCGATAATGGATATATTTTAGGACTTACAGCTAGAAGAGAAAATTTACTTCATGATCTTAAAAATCATCTAAAACAAAAATCCTTTATAAAAAAAATGGATGTTACAAAAGCTGAAGATTCTATAAAAATTTTAAATGATTTAATTCAAGAAATGAATGGAGTGGATCTAATAATTATAAATGCTGGATTTGGCAAAACAAATCCAGAGCTTGATTGGGAAATTATTAAACAGACAATCAATGTAAATGTTTTAGGATTTGCAGCAATTGCTGCAGAAAGTTATAAATATTTTTCTAAAAAAGGATCAGGTCATATAGTTGGAATATCTTCTATCGCATCTTTAGGACCAAGTGATCATACTCCGACATATCCGGCTTCTAAAGCTTTTGATTCGATGTTTTTATATGGATTAAAACTTAAAAATTACATAGATAAAAAAAATATTTTCATTACAGACATTAGACCTGGATTTGTTGATACAGATATGGTTAAAGGAAGAAAAATGATCTGGTGTTCTAGCGTTGAAAAAGCATCAAAGCAAATTTTCAAAGCTATTTTGAAAAAAAAGCAGGTAGCCTACATTACAAAAAGATGGTTTTTGATAGCTCTTTTATTTAAATTCTTACCATTTTCATTATATAAAAAAATGAGAAAAATATTATTTCCCTAAAGGATATTCCAGTTCAATAATATCTTTTATTGGGATATTATAATTGCCAAATTCAGGTATTTCTTTTTTAATTTTCCTATCTTCTACAACAGCTTTAGGATAAAGTTTTGAAAGTTCAAATCCCCTTCTTTGATAAAACCTAAGAGCATCAGTATTATCATTTGTTGTCCAAACGATTATTTTTTTAACATTTTTTTTTGGGTTAATTCAACTGATTCCTATATTTTCCGAACATGTAATGAAATTAAATTTCACTCAGTCTAAGTTTTGATTATTATAACTACTCTTTTATTTCTTCTATTTCGTAAAAAAATAAATTATTTTTATTTGTAAATAGTCCCATCTTTTCAAAATATTCTATTTTTTCAAATCTACAAGGCGCTGTAATGTATATATTGAATAGATTGTTGCTTGTATATTTATTGAATTCAAAAGAAACCATTACATTAGTATTAATATAATCAGAAAAAGATTGCAGGTAATTATAACTAATTTCAGCTCCAACGATATTTTGAATATTATAAAAATATTTTCCAATACCTGAGGCTGGTCCATGTGGCATTTCTACTTGAGCATTTGAATAAAATGTATAATCTAAAGTATTAACTTGTGGACTTACACTTCCTCCATCGACATTTCCATCGATAACTTTTTGATCAAAAAACATAAAGGTATCATCAAGGTTTCCTCCTGTAAAATTTTGAATTTCTGTAAAAGTAGTAACTCCATTTATATCACCAGCATTTATACCTGTTATATGCCATATATTATCAGTTCCTGTAGATGCTATAATTGTATTATTACCCCCATTACCATCAACAGATTTAACTCCACCAGTTACAATGAAAATATCATCTAAATCGCTGCCAATCAATTCAGCGCCATTACCAGCCCCGATTTCATGAAAGCCTTGTATGCCCAAAAACTCACCTAACTCATAATTTGAAGAAATTGGAGTTTCAGTAAAAATATTACTTGCTCGTTCATCATCTAGATCAATTTTTGGCGCATAAGTATTAAATAAAGAATAATCTAATATATCAGAATCACTACCAGCATGAATAATGCCTGTAACAATACAACTTTCATTGATAATATATCTATCTTTTTGTGCATTACCAAATAAATTAGCAATTTTTTCAAAAGTTATTGTTGTATTTATAGTTCCACTATCTCTTTGATTTGTATCGATATCTTGTAAAGACCAAACGTTTACACTATTTGGCCCTATAATTTTATCTCCAGTATCTCCAGGAGTACCTAATGTTGTTCCTAAAATGCCAGTACCAATAAAATAATTAATATTAGAAAAATTTGTTATCACATTAGAATTATCTCTTCTAGAAGCAATTCCTGTAGATAAATCAAATTCTATAGCAGTAACAACATTTTTAAAATCATTTAGATCCAATTTATTTACTCCAGATGTTCCTCCATTGATATTTGATATGGTTGCAGCATTTTCAAATACAAATGTATCATCACTTGTTCCCCCAATCAAACTATGTATATTTATAAAATCTGTTTGAGCTCCACTTGTGGGATCTATATTTCCACCATTGTCTGCACTAATTGTCCATATAGAAACTTCATTGGGCCCTGTTATGCTATTAACACCTCCACTTCCTCCATTTATCTGTCCTGTTATTACTCCACCTATTTGAAATGTAAAAGAATCATTTCCAGATCCACCTGTTAAATTCTCAAAATTATCAAATGATATTCCATCTATAGATCCACTATTTTCTCCTGATATTATCCAAGTAGAATTACCTATTATTTCATCTGTAGTTGAATTTGTAGATCCATAAATATGTGTTAAATTATTCATTGCAGTAATTCCAGCAATTCCTGTTGTGTTTGAAGGAGTCGGAAAATCTACTGTTACTTTAGAGTTATAAGCTTCATAATGAAGTTCATTTCCTATCCCTACATTAGTTAAATCTAAATTTCCATTCATAGAAGCCCCGTCATCAAAATAAAACTTATCATTGCCAGTACCTGCTGTTATAGTTGTAATATTTAACCCTGAAGCGCTGAAATTATAAGTATTACTTCCAAAGTTACCATTTATTTCTGTTACAGATCCAGCCGTCATCGTAAATGAATTAGTTCCTCCTCTTAAATTTATAGTCGTCATCGATCCAGTACCACTGACTGTAAAATTATCATCACTACTATTCCCTGTTAATACATCAATATTGCTAAAAGTCAAAGTATTCCCTGATGATGTTAAACTATCGCTTGTACCATTTATTATCCAAGAAGTTGTTGCATTTGGTCCAACTATAGTATCTGTTCCAGCTCCCCCTGTTAAGGTTGAAAGCACTGTAAGATCATTTACATTATATAAGTTTGTATGATCCCCAACTGATAAACTAGTTATAGTTCCTCCATTAAATGTATAAGTATCATCACCTGATGCATTAGTGTTACCATTTAAATTTGTTACTGTTCCAGCAGCTATCGTAAATTGATTTGAACTCGTTCCTGTTCCTAAACTGATGCTGGGCATAGAGCCACCACTTACTTCAAAACTATCTGATCCAGAGCCTCCTATTAAACTATTAATATTTGTAAAAGTAATATTTCCAAGAGTTCCAGCATTTGTATTATTAACGCTCCAACTATTTGTTGAATTTGGTCCTGTTAAAGTATTTGTAGTAGCTCCTATTGTTCCGCCATCAAGTGCTGTCGTAGGTATTTGAGTTATTGTATTAACGCCAATATTAAAATTATCTGAACCACTTCCCCCTGTCAGTACTAAATTTGATGCTATTATTTGTCCATTTAAATTCAAAGTTCCCCCGGTACCTGACTGTCCAATATTCAAATTTATCGTAGCACCAGAAGAAGTTATGCTATTTCCCACACTTAAAATCCCAGAATTACTTGTTAATGTTACTGTATTTCCACCTCCATTTATAGCTCCTCCTACTGTAATATTTCCCCCAATAACATTTAATGGATCTAAATAAGACCCGCTAGTTGGATTACCATTGATATTAACATCTCCTGTTCCATCTGCTCTTCCAAAAGTTATAGAAGAAAATCCATTTTGAATAGTATTTAATTCGCTTGCAATTAAATTCAATTTGCCAGAAGCGCTATTGCCCAAACCTATTGTTGTCGATACTGATTTTGGAGCAAAAGTAATATCCCCATTACCCCGAATAATTATACCTGATAAAGAAACAGTATCAGCATTAACAGTGATATCCCCTGTTGCTGTTTCTCCTCCTAAAGTTCCTGTCAATGCTTGAACATCACTCAAGCCTGAACCAATCCCATCAATTGTAATATCTCCAGTTGTATTAGAAATAGAAATATTTCCCACACGAAAATACACGCCTACTCCGGAAGTCCCAGCAGCAGTTCCATCAAAAAAAATACTCCCTGTATCAGTAGAAGAAAAAGTTAATCCATCTAAATCAATACCATGATTACTAGAAGCAGTACTTCCTCCCTTACCATTTATAAAAACATTTCCTTTAATAGTATTAATAATCCCACGACAAAATGTTCCCACATTGTCACTCATTGCTGGTTGCGTACTCCCCTGACCATTAAAAGTAAGCGTAGCCGCATCAGAAGTAGTACCTGTTAAATTAAATGTACCCGAGTAGAAAAAAACCCCTGGCGAACTATATCCGCTATTAGCACCATTAGTTCCATTAACAATAATATTATGATTTTCTGAAGAAATCGTAGGTCCTTCTATTTGTATAGCTCTATTTAACCGATAATTTTCCCCTCCTATTCCATTTAAAGTGATTGTTCCATCAACAGAATTATCAGTTCCTGTTGAAGTAATCACAGTCCCCCCTGAAAGTAAAGTTCCTAATAAAAAAGTACCACTAGATAAGCTTCCTCTAGCTGTTCCTGTTAATGTTATAGCTCCATCAACTGTGTTAAAATTACAGTTCGATATTCTTAATCCTGATACTTGAAATCCCCCTGGGTTTGCTGCTGTATATCCTGAAAAGGTGATCGTTGCAGCCTCTAAGCCTACCCCTTTAGATTCAATAGTTCCTCCTCCAAATCTCACGCCACTATATCCACCATTTGACCCATAACCAATTCCCGAAATATTCCCATAATAAGTAGAAATATTTCCCTCAGAATAGATTCCATTTACATTACCACTTGTAATTATTTGACCATTATTAGCTATCATCTCTAATGCAGCGAAATTTGTTCCATCGGTATTGGTATTTTCAATTAAAACACTTGAATTTATAACAATGTTTTTAGCTGCAGTTATTGTAAGTTTATTTGTTGTACTCCAACTGATATTTACTCCTGTTAGAAAAGTTATAGTTCCATCAGTTGCAGCTCCACCAGAACCTGTTGTTATCGTAACATTTGCTGTTGCTAACTTCGTTTGAATATCACTATCTTGTATGTTATCTGTATTTGCTGCTGCATCATATTGATAAGGAGGACCTACCCATCTATCTGGTGAAGTTGCAGATGTCGAAATGCTTAAGTTGTAAGGATCTAATAAAAGATCTCCTACTTTTCCATTTTCTGCTCTTAAATCTACTTCCCCTGGAAATTTTAGATGTTTATGTGATGATATTTCAACAAATCCTCCATCGCCTATAGTATTTCCACCTTTTGCTGTTATCTTTCCATAAAAACTAGTAGATTCATCTGACCAAAGGATTACCCTTCCTCCTTTTCCTAAAACATTTGCATTTGCATTTATTAAAACATCTTCACTTAAGTAAATACCCTTTGCATTTTTTATATTCGGATTTTTACCTTGATAATCTCCTCCTATCAAGATTTTTCCCCCACCTAAATCACCGCTTACATCTATTTTCGCGCCATCTCTAATCTGAATATAATCTCCAAGTACATGTACTGTCCCTCCTTTTTGATTCTCATTTTCAGCTCTCATTTCTCCTGTAACTTTAACTTCTCCTTCTTCTGCTATCAAAACTATTTTCCCATCTAACTTTTTTATTCCTGTTGCTGAAATATTCCCTTCTTGATTTATTGCAAATGTATATGCTGATCCTCCTGCTGCTTTTATTTCAGTTTGAATAGACTCTATTATACCTTTATTTTCTACTTTTCCTCTTGATCCTTTTTTTATAAATATCTTTTCATTTAAATCCGGCGCTATTATCGCCTCTGTTGTTCCAACTAAATAGGCTTCTCTTGAAGAAACACTTCCTTCATTAATAACTTCTTGGGCTATTAAAAACAGATTCCCTGCTGGCGTCTTTATAGTTCCATAATTGATAATAGCTTCTTTTGAATCTCCTGATAAATTGAGACCTGATCCTTTTAAAAACTCTTCATCTTTTAAATTCAATGTAGTTACAAAAAAGCTATTTGTATTAATAACTCCTTCTTTAGAAACTACTATTCCGTTTTGATTGATAAGATAAACATTTCCATTAGAATTTAAACTTCCAAAAATTTTTGAAGGATTATTAGAAATAACTCTATTTAATATAGAAGATGAACTATCTGGAAGTAAAAAGTTCGCAGCTTCATTACTATTTATTGAAAAATCATCCCAGTGAATTATTGCTTTTTGAGATGATTGATTAACATTCAAGGTATTTTCATTTCTTTGAAAACTAACTTCTCCTAAAGTAATTTTTTCTCCTGAAGGATTGGAAAAAAGTCTTAAAGTAACTAAGAAAAACGCTAAAAATAATTTCTTCATAAATACATCCCTCATTATAATGCAACAGATATTGCTACATGTGCCCTTGAATGATCATTTTTATCCTCATTTATTCTTAATATATCTTTAAGTTGCCATCCATAATCTAATCTAGCAGTAACGTTATCTTTTATCGCATATCTAAATCCCAAGCCTAAAGAACCTAAAAATGCAGACTTCTTATTATATATGCTTTGATCTACATTTGTTACCCATCCAAGATCTAAAAAAGTTAAAAATTGCATATTATCTTTTACTAATTTGTTAAATATAAATGGGAATTTTGGAGTTCTGATTTCATTTTTTATATAAAATCCATTATCACCAATAATTTCATTTTCTTTATATCCTCTAATTGTTGAAACTCCTCCAAGAGATAACTGCTCAGAGGGAATAAGTTTTCCTGAAGAAAGCTGTAATTTGCAATCTGCAATCCATGAAAAATCATATTTCAAAGTAGTAGTTCTATCTAAATAAATAATAAAGTAAAAATAGTTTGATTTCGCTCCAGCTCTTTGAGCTTCAAAATTTTTTGTTTTATTATTTTTTGTCATTCCACCAGGACTTATATAAAAATCCACTCGAAAATATGTTAATCCCATGCTATCTGGTGCTGATAAATGATATCCTAATATAAATTGTGAAACATCTATATCCACCTGAGGAAAACTAAATAAAGCATAATTTACAAAATTATTAGTCCTTTTAAAATCATATCCTATGTATGGAGTATGTATAAATTTTCCATAAATAAGAGGTATTTCATATCTTGTCTGAATATTCCATCCCTTACCATGAGCTCTAAAATCTGTAAAATCATTAGATTTCGTTTCAGATATAAAGCCAACAATTTTAAAAATATTTCTCCATGGCAGCTGAATGACATAATTCGCAGTATGTGCCCACCATTTTTTTGTCGTTGTAGATGTAATAAATTGATAATTTAATTGATGATTCAATCCAAAAACATTTCCCCAGTTAAATCCAGTAATATACCTTGTATCTCCTGCTATAAGATTACCAGTGTTTTCATATTCCCCATAAATTCTAAATGGAAGTTTTTCTTTTACATCTAAAGTTACCTTTGTAGTGCCATATTTTTCTCCTTTTTCATAAAAAATAGCAGCGTCTCTAAAAGGATTATAATTAATCCAATAAAGATCCTGCTTCATCTTTTCATTACTAATAATATTGCCAGGATAAGTACGTATAAAACTTCTAAGCCTTTCTTTATTACTATATTTAACACCTTTAATTTTTAAACAATCCAACTTACTAACTATTACTACTACCTGAATATCTCCTCTTGATATATCTTGAGAAGGTGGTATTGATGCCGACATTAATGGATAATCATTATCGATGTAATAATTTTGAATTTTTTCTCTTAGATCTTCTATATTATTTAAGTTGATTTCTTTTCCAATAAATGTGTTCATTTCTTCAACAAATTTTTCTTCATTGGGTACATATACTCTTTCAATTTGTATTTTCTTTTCAGTCTCTATTCTATCCATTTTAATACTTTCGATATGATCGATTAAGGTTATAGAATTAATTTGTTGACTTTGAAGCATTTCCTCACTAGAAAATATAAAAAAACTAAAAAAAGAAAAAAAAAATATCAAAAATTGTTTCATCTATACTTCTCTCTGGAATATCTAATATATTCATAAATTACTTACATATAATTTACTTATAAAGTTTTTTTGAAAAATAAACATTAAAAAAATAAATTTAGAGATCGTTGCAAGCTGATTCTTTAGAATAAATTTTGAAATATGACCCGGTAATTGATAAAAAATTTGGTTTCGAGGTTTAATCCTCTATCAATTCTTAGAATCTATAAATGTTTTTGTGTTAATTGTATCTTTTTAGCTATAGTTTTCCTCTAAAACTATCCATCTTTTTAAATTATGACAAATAGCTTCCATGCAGGCCGTGAATTGATTCTTAACTATTCCTGTATATCTTGTTCTTTTGTTGGTATTAGCAAACACTCTTTCATAAGGGGATCGGATTTTTGAATACCATTTATCAAAATACTTATTTTTAATCTTCATGTTTTTTTTAATAACTGCTAAATGACCATTATTATACTTAGCAATACTTTTTGTTATCTACCTTCAAAAAATCTATCATTAACTATCTTCCAATTGATATTTTGAAAATATATATCAATATATTTTTTCCTATCAAGACCAAATTGAGTAATGTAAGCATGTTCCCAAACATCCATGATAAGAAGTGGTGTGCATCCAGCCAGGTGGCCCAAATCATGTTCGTTAATCCAAACATTAAATAGTTTTTGCTTTTTTTGATCATAATATAAAATCACCCAGCCGATTCCTCTTATAAGACCTGTATTAATAAATTCCTTTTTCCAGTTTTCATAAGATGAAAAATCTTCTAAAATTTTATCAAGAATTTTAAAAGATTTTTTATCAATTTTTCCATCACCTGAAAGGTTTTCAAAATAATATTCATGAAGCCTCATACCATCAAATTCCCATCCAAGCCTTCTTTTCAAAGCACCGAAAACATAAGAAGAAGAATCCGTTTTTTTTAATAAAGAAATAACAAGATTGGTATTTTTGACATATCCCTCATAAAGTTTGATATGATTTTCAATTAAACTTTTATCAAAATCTTTCATCTTTAAAAGATTTGAAAAATCTTTTGGATAATAATCATCTGAAAACACCTTAGGAAAAACAAACAAACATGAAAAAGTTAAGATCAAAAAAAAATATTTTTTTTTCATATATGATTCCTTTAAAGTTTTTTAAAAGTTATATATAAAATTATTTAAAAGATATTTTTCAAGGAGTTCTTTTATGAAAATTTTAGTTTTATTCTACTCAATGTATGGACATATCTATAATTTAGCTAATGAAATTAAAAAAGGCGCTGAAAGTTTTAGTGCAAAAGTAGATCTAAAAAGAGTTCCGGAAACGCTCTCAAATGAAATTTTAGAAAAAATGGGCGCTACAAAATCTCAAGAGCAAATGAAAGATATTCCAATTGCTAAAGTACAAGAGCTTAGCCAATATGACGCAATAATTTTTGGAACTCCAACTAGGTTTGGAAATATGTGCGCTCAGATGCGCTCATTTTTAGATGCAACGGGATCTTTGTGGATGAAAGGAGCTTTAGTTGGAAAAGTTGGATCTGTATTTACCTCTTCAGCCACACAGCATGGCGGACAAGAATCCACTATTTTGACTTTTCACACAAATCTTTTACATCATGGAATGATAATTGTAGGTCTTCCATATACCTACCAAGGCCAAATGGATAATAGTGAAATAGCTGGAGGCTCTCCTTATGGGGTTTCGACAATTGCAGGCGTTAAAGGTGAAAGAAATCCTAATAAAAACGAACTTGCAGCAGCTGCTTTCTTGGGTAAGCACGTAGCTGAAATCACAAAAAAATTAGTAAGTTAGATATATGAAAAAACAGACTATAAAAATTTTAGATATGCACTGCTCTAGCTGCGTCAAAACGCTAGAAGATACCTTTAAAAATATCAAAGGCATAAAAAAATCGAAGATTAACTTTGCTCTAAAAGAAGCTTTTATAGAATACGATGAAAAAACAATTTCTATAGATGAAATTTATAAAATAATTAAAAAAAAAGGCTACACTCCATCAAAAGAAGATACTCAAGAAATTGATCAAAAAAAAGAGATAAAAACTCTTAAAATAAAATTCATATTATGTGCTGTATTTTCTCTTCCTTTGATGTATATAGCAATGTTTTATAAACTTATGCCTATCTTTATTTTAAAGCATTTAGCGATTGTTCAATTCATTTTAGCAACCCCCGTCATAATTCTTGGCTATCAATTTTTTAAAAACGGCCTACTCATTCTCTTAAAAACGAAAAAAGCCAATATGGATACCTTAATTGCAATAGGAGTTGGAGCTGCATATGTCTATAGCTTAGTAGCTGCAATAAGTATGTGGCTTGGATCAGAAAAATTTTCTCATGATAATTTATATTTTGAAGTTGCAGCTTTTTTAATAACTTTTATTTTGCTTGGTCGATATTTAGAAGCTTTTTCTTTAGGAAAAACCTCCTTAGCTATTAAAAAACTTATGGAGCTTAGCCCTAAAACAGCACATATAGTTAGAGACGGGAAAGAAAAAACAGTTTTGATCGATGAAGTTTTGGTTAATGACATTATCACAGTAAAACCTGGCGAAAAAATTCCAGTAGATGGAATTTTAATTGAAGGCAGATCTTCAGTTGATGAATCAATGATTACAGGAGAAAGCATCCCAGTTGAAAAAGAGAAAAATTCAAAAGTTTTTGGCGGAACTATTAATAAAAGAGGTTCATTTACTTTTAAAGCTGAAAAAGTTGGAAAAGACACACTATTATCTCAAATAATAAAGCTTGTTAAATCTGCACAAAGCTCAAAAGCCCCTATTCAAAAACTTGCCGATATTATAGCCAACTATTTTGTTCCCATAGTTTTATTGATTGCTTTCGCATCTTGCAGCATCTGGCTTCTTCTTGGGAAAAGCTTTTTATTTTCTTTAACCGTGTTGATATCGGTACTAATAGTAGCCTGTCCTTGCGCACTTGGCCTTGCTACACCAACGGCTATTATGGTTGGAACTGGTATGGGAGCGCAAATGGGAATTTTATTTAAAAATGCCTCTTCTTTGCAAACTCTTAGCAAAGTCAACTCTTTTGTATTTGACAAAACAGGAACTTTAACTCAAGGAAAACCAAAAGTTGTAAATATTATCTCTTATGAACATGATAAAAATTATCTTTTGAAAATAGCTGCATCTATTGAAAAAAAATCTTCTCACCCATTGGCTGACGCGATTTTAAAAGAAGCAAAATTAAAAAAAATCGATTTAGAAGAAGTTAAAGATTTTGAAGAGTATCCCGGCCTTGGAGCCTTTGCTAAAATAAACTTAGATGAATTTCATATAGGTAATCTATCTTTCATGAAAAAAAATAATATTCCAACCGATGAAAAAAAATCTGGAATTGAACATGTTATTTCAGTCGGGAAAACCACTTTAATAATATCAAAAAACAAAAAAATCATTGGAATAATAGCTATCGCTGACCTTTTAAAACCCCATATTAAAAATGTTATCCATTTTTTAAACAAAATTGCCTACGTTTTAATGATGACAGGCGACAATTTAAAAACGGCTCGAATCATAGCTATTAAGGCTAGAATTGAATACAACAATATTTTAGCTGAAATTTTACCCCAAGACAAAGCAAATGAAATTTTAAAAATACAGAAAAAAGGCTTTTTAGTTGCCATGGTTGGAGACGGTATTAACGATGCTCCGGCTCTAGCTACTGCTGACGTTGGAATTGCTGTCGGTAAAGGAACTGACGTTGCAATAGAGTCTGCGGATGTCGTTTTAATGAAAGATGACATGAGAGATGTTTACAAAGCTTATCTTCTTTCAAAATATGTGATGAAAAAAATAAAACAGAATCTTTTTTGGGCTTTTTTCTATAATATTTTAGCCATTCCAATCGCTGCTGGAATTTTATATCCATTTTTCCATTTTCTTTTAAATCCTATGCTTGCGGGAGCTCTTATGGCTTTCAGTTCAGTTTCAGTAGTTACAAATTCACTTCTGATGAAAAGCTATACTAAAAAATTAAAAAAACCCTTTTTTGAAAGATGATAGAAATAGATGAATCTGAAAAATCTTGAAGCAGAATTCAAATGCGTAGAGTATCTTTTTTTAAATAAATATATAAATCAAACAAAATCCATACAACAAAACCGGTAATACCTACAGATCCAATTAAGATTCTATTTACATCAGCAAAAACGGCAATGGAAAGACCGTTTATTGCATTGATAGATCCATGTAAAAGAGCTGGCACAATTATTGCTTTGCCTTTAATTTTAAAATATAAAAACACGGGTGATGAAAGAATCGTGAAAATTATCATAAAGATACAGGCCAATATTCTATGATCTTTAATGTTATACCCAAAAGTAAGTATCAAAGGAGCATACCAAAGACCCCAAATAATCCCGATAAAAAGACCCATTTTCCAAAAGCCAAACTTTTGGAATTTTTCAAATAAATACCCTCTCCACATAATCTCTTCGCCTAAGCCAAAAAATGTATTGATTGTTACTCCAAAAAAAAGTCCGGCAGTAAGAAAAACAAAAAAGCTAAATAAAAAATTTAAAAAAATGCTATCGAAAAGTTTTAATTGTTCAGATAGTCCAACAGAAAAATTGAGCTTAGCAAAAGGAAGTGAAATCAAAATGGTTAAAAATGTAAAAATTATAGCAGCAAAGACTGCATAAAAATAAAACCGATTAAACTTTTTTTGAAAAATCAAAAGTTTGATCTTTTCCTTTTTTGCAAAAAACAGTGCAACTAATCCTGGAATCCACATATAAAGAGATGAAAATCCTAAAAAAAATAGCGTAATAAAAACTTTTTGCTCAGAATTTTCAAAATGAGGAACTATTAAAAACTTATTTAAAAGATAAAATGCCATTGTATATAAAATAGTAAAAACAAAAGTGTAACTGAGAGTTTTTATAGTCTTCATTACTTATAACCTTTTTCTAATTAATAAATTATAGTAATCATTTTTTTTATTAACGATCAAGAAAGTTATTTTTATAAAAAAATCAAACATCCTCTATAATCATAGCTTATGTATAAAAATAAAAAAATTTCAGCAATATTATTACTATCAGGCTCAGGCAATCGCTTTGATAGCGATCTTCCTAAACAGTTTCATAATTTATCCGGTAAAAATGTGTATCTTCATACACTAAACGTCTTTTATAAAACTAAAGTTTTCGATGAAATTATCTTAGTCTGCCTGAAAGATTTTATTGAGCAAGTAAAAAAACAAACTTCTAATTACAAAAACATAAAAGTAATTCCAGGTGGACAAACCCGCCAAGAGTCTTCTTATTTGGGGCTATTAAATTGCGAAAAAACTGATTACGTTGTAATCCATGACGCTGTAAGGCCTTTTATTAGTGAAAAAATAATTTTTGATAACATTGAAGCTGTTATAAAATATAAAGCTGTCGATACTTGCATAAAATCATTCGATACCTTAGTTCAGATAGATGAAAACAGGGCTATAGAAAACATACCGAATAGAAATTTTATTCTAAGAGGTCAAACACCTCAATCTTTCGAATTTAGCCTTATCTTAAATGCTCATAAAGATGCTATAAAACAAAACATTTCAAACGCTACTGACGATTGCCAGCTTTTATTAAATAAAACTAAAATTTATGTAGTTGACGGCTGTGAAAACAACATTAAAATAACAACCAAATTAGACCTTTTTTTAGCAGAGCAGCTATTTAGATTGAAAAAGGTTTCAATTAGTTCAGATAATTATAAAGTTACAAGTTTAGAAAATAAAATCTTTGCAGTTGTAGGCGCATCGGGGGGTATTGGAAGTGAAATTTCGGATCTATTAGAAAAAGAAAAAGCAACTGTAATAAAAATATCAAAAAAAACATCTGAATATAAAGCCGATATTTCTAATTTTTCAGATGTAAAAAAGGTATTTGAAAAAATTTTTCAAAATATGGAAAAATCGATGGTCTTATAAATTCTGCAGGTCTGTTGACAGTAAAGCCTTTTAAAAAGCTTCAAAAAAGCGAGATAGACGAGCAAATAGCTATTAACTTAAACGGTCTAATATATTGTTGCCATCAAGCCCAGATAAAGGATTTTGGGCATATTATAAACATTTCCTCATCATCATATTCAATGGGTAGAAAAAATTTTGGAGTTTATTCAGCCACTAAAGCCGCAGTTGTAAATTTTTCACAGAGTTTAGCTGAAGAATTTGAAAATCTTTTTGTAAATACAATAGTGCCTCAAAGAACAAAAACTAAAATGAGAAAAGACTTCTTTCCTAATGAAGACGAATCTCTTCTTTTAGATCCAAAAATAATAGCCGAAAAAACCATATCTCTTCTAAAAAACAACTGCATCACTGGCAGCATTATTGAAATAAAAAACCATTAAGAAGACTCTTTTTCTATTTCCTTAAAATTGAACTATTTCATCTAAGCATTTATGAAATATCTATTAAGAAATTACAAAAAAATTATCAAAATTAAAAATCAGAAAGCAGAAAAAAGAAAATGAGGCATGATGGACTCGAACCATCGACCCTCTCCTTAAAAGGGAGATGCTCTACCGACTGAGCTAATGCCTCATCTAAATGACCCCAAGGGGATTCGAACCCCTGTTTGCAGGATGAAAACCTGATGTCCTAGGCCGGGCTAGACGATGGGGCCATAAAATACATTCAAGTAGTTTATACTAGCCAGCCTTTATAGTTCAAGGATTAAACTTCTAAAACTTCTTTTTCTTTACTAGAGCACAAACAATCAATATCTTTGCAGTATCTATCTGTCATTTCCTGAATCATTTTTTCTTCTTTTTTCATTATGTCTTCTGGAATATCGTTGTCTTGTTTTTGCTTTCTAACTATTTCGTTAAATTTTCTTCTAAGTTCGCGTATTTTTACTTTAGCAGATTCAGCTTTTTCTCTACATTTTTTAACCATTTCTTTTCTAATCTGCTCATCCATTGGAGGAATGTTTATTCTAACAACATTACCTTCTACCTTTGGACTTAGATTTAAATTAGCAGCTTCAATCGCTTTTCCAATTGGACCTGTATTATTAGCATCATAAGGAGTGATCAAAAGTTGACGTGATTCCGGTACGGTTATGTTTGCAATATCTTTTAGTTTCATTGAAGATCCGTACACTTCAACTCTAACGCTATCTAAAACAGAAGGATTGGCTCTTGATGTTCTAATATTTTTCAGCTCTTCTTTGAACTGATCTATAGAACCCTGCATAGATTTTTTAACTTCTTGCTCTTGCGTCATTTTTTATACCTCAAATTACGATACTCTTAAAATAAAATAATTACTTTAAATAAACAAGTTTTAAGATTGTCCTATTTGCCATCTCCAAAAACATGTTAGATGCAGTGGAGCGTTTATCTCTTTACTTCTATTAGCTACAAACTTTTCAACAGAAATAGATGGATCTTTAATAAATTTCTGATTAACAAGACAAACTTGATCATAAAAAGCGTTTATTTTGCCAGCTACGATTTTTTCAATAACATTTTCAGGTTTGCCTTTAATTTGAGATCTTGCAATTTCTTCTTCTTTTCTTTTAATATTTTCTGGAATTTCACTAGCTTTCAAATAATCTGGACTTTCTGCTGCTATATGCATTGCAATGTCGTAAGCAATTTTAGATTCATCTGAGGAACCTGTAATTTCCGCAATCGTTACAATTTTTCCACCCATATGTGAATAAATTCCATATGAAGCATTATTTTTTTTATGAATAATTTCCAATCTTCTCAATTGAATATTTTCACCGATAGATTGAATTAAAAGATTTCTATATTCTTCTATTGTTAATGATGGATCGATATTGTAGTTTTCGTTTGCAAACTCTTCTAAAGATGCTGGTTTTGATAAAGCTGCTTGACTTGCAAGTTCATTTGTAAATTTTACAAATTTCTCATTTTTAGCAACAAAGTCAGTTTCAGTATTAACTTCTAAAAGAACAATATTTTTATCATTTTCAAAAAATGCAATTACACCTTCTTTAGTTTCCCTGCCTTCTTTTTTTACAGAAGAAGCAAGTCCTTTTTTCCTTAGTATTTCGATAGCTTTTTGCATATCTCCATCTGCTTCGACAAGAGCCTCTTTGCATTTGCTCATACCTACACCGGAGCGCTCTCTAAGTTCTTTAACCATTGTTGGAGTTATTTCAGACATTATACTTCCTCCTCAGTTTCTTTATCGGAAACATCAATTTCCAAATCTTCATCTTTAGTTGTTTTTTTCAAAAATGGTTTTGTCTCTTTTGAAAGAGGTATCTGCATCTCTTTTTTCTTTTCAACAACAGCATTCGCAAGCTCGGTAAGAATTAATTTAATGCTTTTCAAAGCATCATCATTACAAGCAATTACATGATCTATAGGATCAGGATCGCAATTTGTGTCAACAAGAGCCATAACAGGGATATCAAGTTTTCTAGCTTCTTTTACAGCAATATGCTCTTGAGTAGGATCGACAACGATCAAAAGACCTGGAGGCTTTCTCATTGTACGAATTCCTGATAGATTTTTATCAAGTTTTTCTTGTTCTTTTGTCAGCTGTGATAATTCTTTTTTAGTAAGACCTTCACCACCAGATTGAATTCTTTTTTCAATTTTTTCTAAAGTTTTAACAGATTTTCTTATTGTTGTAAGGTTGGTTAACATTCCACCAAGCCATCTTTCGCAAACATAAAATTCGCCTGATTTTTCTGCGCACTCTTTTACAACTGTTTTAGCCTGTTTTTTTGTTCCAACAAAAAGTATAGATTTATGTTTAGTAATAGTATCTTTAACAATTTCTACTGCATTTCTAATTTGCTGCATAGTTTTTGCTAAATCAATAATATAAATGCCGCTTCTTTCTTCGAAAATAAATCTTTTCATTTTCGGATTCCATCTCTCTTTTTGATGTCCAAAATGTGCTCCAGCCTCTAATAAATCCTTAATTGTTATATCTATATCTTCTTTTGTTGCCAATCTGTCTCCTATATTGTTAAACCTTTTCTTTAAAAAAGCGCCTGATCAGAATCGAACTGACACTCATAGCTTGGAAGGCTATTGTTCTACCATTGAACTACA
>JAFGQY010000008.1 GCA_016935395.1 Parachlamydiales bacterium | reverse complement strand
AGATCTTTCAAAATTATCTTTAGAACAGCTTTTTAATAATTTAAAAAAATTAAATGTCATTTTAGATGAAGGTAGTTTTTTAAAATATGCCAATTCTGTAGAAACTCCGGAAGACTTTTTAAACCTTATTGCTTTTGATAAGGATATTGAAATTCAAGACCAGATCTATTTAACAGTATTTGAACTATGGAAAAGGCTTTTACCTGAAAGAAAATGTTTAACTATTTTTTTAGACGAATTGGATAATCACATTTTTTTATATGATATTGATGAGCTGGAAAATGATGAAACTCTTCAAGATTTAATAGCTAATCTCAAAATTATATTAGATGAAAATGTTGATATGGGGATGGGATCTGAAGAGGCTTTTAAAACCATTTTGAAGTATTTGGCTCATGATTTAGAAAACTTTTTGTTTGATTATATAGCAGAGCAAATCGATATTGAAAATTTTTCTTATGCTACAGAAATAATAGATGAGTTTTATCCATATATTTCAAAAAAAATATGGCTTGATTTTTTCAAAGCCAAAATAGTCTCTTTTGAAGATGTTTCTACTTGCAACGAGATGCTTATATCAATTTTCAATAAATTAATTAAAAAACCCTGTTTGGATCTGCAGTTAGCCATTTTAGATTTTATGGTTAAAATAGGGGATAGAGATCTTTTTATTGGAATTGTTAAACTGTCTTTGCCTATTTTAAGAAATGAAAAAGACTTTAAACATCTTCTTA
Organism: Parachlamydiales bacterium; assembly: GCA_016935395.1. Classification (GTDB taxonomy): domain Bacteria; phylum Chlamydiota; class Chlamydiia; order Chlamydiales; family SM23-39; genus JAFGQY01. Next base: position 11,664 of record JAFGQY010000008.1, on the reverse strand, counting down.
AAATAGTTGCTGATTTCTATCTTAGATTAGATGAAGAAAAACAAGAAAAAAAGATAAATGACATTTTATTAAAAAGATCGAAAATCGAAGATAAAAATGTTTTAACTAAAAAGGATGAAGATCTAAAAAAATTCAATGATCTTATCAGAAGTTAATCAAAAATATTTATCGGATCAAAATTTATAAAATCACTAGATGTTAATAAATATTTAATATTATTTTTTTCTCCAAACATCTTTTTTTGATTTATATTGTGAAGATGACCAAATACACAAATATCAACTTTATATTTTTCTAAAAGTTTGGATACTATCGAATCGTTTAAATCATTTGAAATTGGAGGGTAGTGAGTCATTACTATTCTAGTGACATTTTTGTTTTTATTTATTTTTTCCAAGCTTATTTTTAATCTTTCCACCTCTCTTTGAAAGATTTTGCCCTGTAAATCTTTTTGAATTTCCTCATCGATATCCTTTTTTTCTCTAGGGTTGGGCTGAAAGTTAATATGTTTTTCAAAAGAAAATTCCAAAGTATCCCAAAGCCTTGTTCCGGCTATAGAAATATTTTCAATATCAAGTGCATCATTTTGAATTGCTGATATGCTTGGTGGGAGAGCTTTTTTTAGCTTTGAAATAGATGGCCACCAATAATCATGATTGCCTTTTATTATAACTTTTTTGCCGGGAAGACTTTCTATCCATTCAAGATCAATAAGTGCATCTTTTAGTTTCATTGCCCAAGAGATATCACCTGATATTAAAACTAAATCTTCATTTTTTACTTTTTTTAACCAGTTAGTTTTAATTTTTTCTTGATAGTCTTTCCAAACAGGTCCAAAAAACTCCATGGATTTTTTTGGATTTGAAAAGCTAAGATGAAGATCTGCTATGGCAAAAATTTGCATATTTTTTAAAATTCAAAACCATCTTCGATGGTAATTCCGGATTTTATAATAATAATTCCATCTCTAACTGAGATTTTCTCACTATCATAAGTTGTAAGCTTTTTTTTGTTTATAAGTTTTACATTATTTCCGATTCTTACATGCTCGTCTATTATTGTTTTTTCAATAATTGTATTTTTTCCAATTTCAAAAATTTTAGGAAGCGTACTTTCATGCTGAGTCGGAGCTGTATAAGTTGAATTACCTAGCAAAACACTTTCTTTAATTATTGTATTTTGCAAGATTCTGGATCTAAGGCCTATCATCGATTTTGTAATTTCTTTTGCCTCTATTATGCTGCCTTCACAAATTATTGAATCTGTTATTATAGCTCCTTTTATTTTCGCTCCTGGCAGATGATGTGCACATGTGTAAATTGGATTTTTTTCATCGTAGGTTTTTAGGCCGCAAGAACTGGTTGTCAGAGCAATATTTGCATCATAAAATGATTTGATAGTTCCAATATCTTCCCAATATCCGTTATAAACGAAAGCTGCAGCTTTTCCTCTTTTTAATTGTGTCGGTATTAGATGTTTTCCGAAATCTTCTCTAGGATCTTCTTTCAAAAGAGCTTCAAGTGCTTTTCTTTTGAATATGTATATTCCCATAGAACCCAAATAAGATTTTTTTTCATTTCCTAAAGATTTTTTAATTTTGAATTTTTTTAAAATCTCCGCTTCTTGAGGTTTTTCAATAAAATCTTCAATATAATCATTTTGATCTATTTTCAATATTCCAAGTCTTTTGGCATCTTTTTCACATACCGGAAGAGAAGCTATTGTTAAATCAGCATCTTTTTGTTTTGCAAATTCAAACATTTTTTGAAAGTCTATATTATAAAGCTGATCTCCAGAAAGAATTAAAAAATAATCAACAGGGAGTTCAAAAATAGTATCAACGTTTTTTCTAATAGCATCAGCTGTTCCTTCAAAAAAAATTCTCTCTCCACTTGGTTTTTCTTCCGGAGTTAATAGATCTAGTCTTCCTGGAAAAAAGTTGTCAAATTGATAGGTTTGAGATAGATGATGGGAAATTTCTGCTACTAAATATTGTGCTATTACAACAATCTGTCTAATGTTGGAGTTTAATGAATTGGATATGGGTATATCTATAAGTTTATATCTTCCGCCATAAGATACCGCGGGCTTTGAATGGTTCGATGTTAAAGGATAAAGCCTGGTGCCTTTTCCTCCTGCTAAGATTACGCTGGCAATATTAAAATGTTTTCTGCTCGATTCAAATTCCATGAAAATATATTTCTTAGATTATTTCTTCCCCCAAAATCAAACACTAAGAAATAATGAATTACAAATCAATAATAATTTATAATTATTTTATAAATATTTAATTAATTTGTGTAATTATAATGTAATTAATTTTGATCAATTTGTTTGAAAATAATTTCAGCGTTGTAGCTCGAACGGACGAAAGGAGCCGAGTATATATATTTAACGCCTAAAGAGTTAGCGTAGGATGCATATTCTTTAAACTCAGACAGCGCAACGTATCTTTTAACAGGTAAATTTTTCCCGCCAGGTTGAAGATACTGACCTATAGTAATAATATCGCAGCCGTTATCAAAAAGATCTTCAATTGTGGAAAATACTTGGCTTTTTGTTTCATAAAGGCCGACCATTAACCCTGATTTTATGAATTTTGCCTTTTTTTGATTTTTTGCATAGTTAAGTATTTTTAAAGATCTTTCATAATTTGCAATGTGTCTGATCTTATCAGAACTTTCTTTTACTGTTTCGACATTGTGATTAAAAATATCTGGCTTTTGATTTAAAACTGTGTCTATGCTTTTTTCATTTCCCATAAAGTCACTGACAAGTACTTCTAAAGAAATTTTAGGGTTAGTTGTTTTAATTTTTTTTAAAATTTTTGCAATATGATTGGATCCCCCATCTTCTAGATCATCCCTTGTAACCATAGTGATTACAACGTGTTTTAACTTCAAATCCTTTATACATTTTGCAATGTTTTTGGGCTCTTCAATATCAACGGTTTTGGGATTTTTTGAATGCTCAATATTGCAAAAAGCGCATTTTCTTGTGCAAACGCTGCCAAGAGCTAAAAATGTTGCTGTTTTTTTTGAAAAACATTCAGATCTGTTAGGACATTTTGCTGAAGTGCAAACTGTATTTAAGTTATTCGATAAAATAATTTTTTCGGTAGACGAGATGTTTTCTAAGGGAATTTTTATTTTTAACCAGCTTGGCAAGTTCATATTTTTAAATTTGGAGGGAAGTTTAGCGGTCTATTTTGTGAAATTAAGGTAGCTTCCAACCAACTTTCTGCAAGAGTTGGATGAGCATGAATAGTTTCAATAATAGAATCAGCCGTTAAATTATTTGTTATGGCAAGTCCCATTTGAGCTATTAAGATAGAGGCAGAAGGTCCAATGGCTCCAGCTCCCAATATCCTTTTGGTTTTTTTATCTATCATAATTTTCACAAAGCCATCTTTTTCTGATGAAGCGTGAGCTTTTCCTAGCGCTGAAAATGGAAATTTTCCAACTTCAACTTCAATATTTTTTTCTTTGGCTTTTTCTTCTGTAAGACCAACTGTAGCAATTTCTGGTTTTGTAAATATTATGGCAGGCACAGCGTCAAAACTCATTTTATTTTCAATGCCATGGATAGTATCAACTGCAACTAAAGCTTCATGTGAAGCTGTGTGAGCTAACATCCACTTTCCTAAAACATCTCCAACTGCATAGATATTTTTATTTGATGTCTGCATTTGATCATTTACTAAAATTTCTTTTCTTTGATCTGTATTGATATTAAGATTTTCTAAATTCAATCCTTTTGTATTTACTTTTCTTCCAATTGCAATAAGAGCAATATCGGCTTCAATAATTTTTTCATTTTCTAAAATTACTTTTACGCTACTTTGAGTTTTTTCAATGCTTTTTACTTTAACATTTGTTTCTAGCGAAACATTTTGTTTTAAAAATGTTTTGCTTAAAAGATCAGCTATCTCTTTTCCATGAGAATACAAAATCGAAGGAAGCGCTTCTATTATAGTTACTTTAACTCCTAATCTTGCATAAAAAGATGTAAACTCACAGCCAATATATCCACCACCGATAACAACTAAAGATGAAGGTAATTTTTTTAAATTAAGCAGCGAATTTGAGTTATGGATTAACTTGCGATCAATTTCAATATTAGGGATCTCTTGAGGAGATGATCCTGTTGCTATTATAGTTTTTTTAGCTTCAATAATACACGAATCATGACCTTCTACTTTAATAGTTTGATCAGTTTCAAAACTACATGTACCTTGAAGTATTTCAATTTTGTTAGCCAACAGAAGATTTTTTAAACTGTTTCTTAAACCATTTATAATAAGATCTTTTCTATCTATCATTTTTGAAAGATCAAATGAAATATCTTTGGTTTCAACTCCAAACTGAGCGGATTTTTTAACAATATCTAATGCATCAGCGCATGTTAAAAGGGATTTAGTTGGTATGCATCCTGTGTTCAAACAAACTCCACCAACAAATAGTTTATCTATTAAAATAACTTTACTGCCTAGTTGGGAAGCTCTAATTGCAGCTGTATATCCACCAGGTCCAGCGCCAATAATAGCTATATCACAGGTTTTTTTTTGCATAGATTAAGCCTTTTTTTTAAAAAATTCAATTTTAACTTACTTTGAGATATACTTTCTACCTTCTTTTTATACTTTACTTTGCAAGAAATTTCTTTTATCTTAATAATAGAAAAAGAAAAGGGTGGTTATGAATCAAAATGAGCGTACAAAATTATGTCCAAGTTGTGATGGTATGGTCGCAATGGAAATAAGCATTTGTCCATACTGCGGAAGTAGTGTTTTTAATAAAAATGAAGATTTTGATTCTCAAATACTTAACCCTGATGTTAAATCACTTTCTCCAGAAGAAACCCTTCAATCTTTATATCCACCTCCCTATAAACCAAAAGTTATAGACACTCGTCCGGGAAAAGAGGGAGGAGAAGAAGATGATGATGAGTTCGAAGAGGATGAAAATGGAAATGATAGTAATGATGAAGAGAGCCAAGATGAAGATGAAAGACGATCAGATAAAAGCTCACTTCTTTTTACTATTTTATTATTGCTAGGCGTTAATATTTTTGTCTTTTCTATGCTTTTACTGTTTTTTTCGGAAAACGGCTCGCTTACACTTTCTTGGAATGCAAAATATTGGTTTTTGTATTCTATTTTTGCTATGCCACTATTGTTATTTGGATTTAAGGGGCTTAATAAATTAGATTGAGGTTTTTTTAAAAAAAAATCTGAAATTTTTTATATTTTTTATTTCTTTTTTAAGTTCAAAAATCTTTGTTTTTTTTAAAAAAAGATAATTAAAAAAATGTTTTGCATTGTAAATTATTTTTAAATGAATAAACTTTTACGAAAATTTTCAATTAAATAAAAAAGGATTTATAACATGAGTACAGTGTCAACTAAATCATTGCAAGGAGCTGGAGTTGCTTCAGCTAGTTCCATACACGCTTCAAGCGGAACTTTAAGCATGAGACGGGATATCTCCGGTGAAATTGAAACAGCTGCTAATGATGCAACTGCTGAAGAGAAACCTCTTTCAAGGGGAAAAAAAATTTCCGGAATTTGCTTTCCTTTATTAAAAGCTATGGGATTTACAGTTTTAGGATTTCAAGTGAGCCAAATAGATGATTTTTTTAAAACAAATTATGCAAAAATATTGGTTGGAGTCTTATCTCCATTGGGATTTATTGCTTATTGGCAGACACCGTCTTTTTTAAAAAGCAAAATAGATAATGAAGGGAAAAAAAATCCTTATGATTTTACTTTAGAGCCGCGTATTAAAAAATATGTGAATACGAGTGCAGCTGTGGGTATAGCTTTAGCTAGCTTAATTAATCATTTTTCACCAACCTTAAATTTGAAGAATATTAGTTTAACACAAAGAATGATAACAAATGCTTCATCCGTTTTGGGAGCTTCTTTGGGTATGATATTGTCGAATTTATTTTACAAGCGTTTAGAATACTTAGAGAAAAAAGAAAGCAATTTAACTCCTAAGTCTGTACCTCTTCAAGTAATACCAAGAATAACTTCAGCATCAGGAGGAGTATAGTTTTTTAAAATTTTTTTTTAAATATTTATAATCTTGCTTCCACAACACTTTTTGTATTTTTTACCACTACCGCATGGGCAATCATCATTTCTTCCGATTTTATTTTCGTTTATTACTGGAGTAGATTTTAAAACTTCTTGATTTTCTATTTCTTGAATCTGATCATTCGGTTGAGGGACAAAAGATTTTTGTGTATGCATTTGAAGATTTTTTATAGTTTGCTCAAGTCGCAGTTTAGGAGAGATCATTTCAAACCTGAAAAGATCTTTGGCTATTTCCATTTTCAAATTAGTTGAAAACTCGTCAAAAAGTGAAAACGCTTCTTGCTTAAATTCCATGATTGGATCTTTTTGACCTACAGATCTTAGATTAACATCTGATCTTAAATGGTCTATGTTTAGCAAATGCTCTTGCCAAAGTTTATCAACATTTTTAATCATGATGTTTCTTAAAACATCTTGGATGATTTGATCAAAATCAGCTTCAATATTTTGATTAAAACTTTTTAGCAGCTCTTTTTGAATATCCAATTTCTCTGAAAAAGATAAAAAGATTTTATCAATAGCTCTTTTTTCTATCTCATTGATATCTAGATAATCATCATCAAAAGCTTTTTCATCAAATGTTACGGGAAAGTGAGTCATTAAAAAATCGGTAAACCCTTTTGGATTCCAACCTTTGAGATCTGATTTATCTACAAAAAATTGGTTGGCTTTTTCAATAATAATACTTTCGATAAGCTCAGTTGCTATTTCTTGAGTATTTTTAGATGTTAATAACTCATTTCTAAAAGAATATATCTCTTGTCTTTGTTTATTCATTACATCGTCATATTCAAGAGTATATTTTCTCATCATGAAATTTCTTTGTTCAACTCTTTTTTGAGCTGTTTCAATGGATTTATTTAATACTGATGCAGAAATAGGCTCACCTTCAGGTGGTCTAAATCTTTGAAGCATTGAAGTGAGTCTGGGTGATGCAAAAAGTCTCATGAGCGAATCTTCAAAAGAGACATAAAATTTTGATGTTCCCGGATCCCCAAGTCTTGCTGATCTTCCTCTTAGCTGACGGTCAATCCTTCTGGATTGATGACGGGTTGTTCCCATTACATAAAGGCCACCGACAGATTTTACTTCATCTGAAAGTTTAATGTCCGTTCCTCTTCCTGCCATGTTAGTAGCAATTGTAATCGCTCCTTTTTTACCAGCATTAGCTATAATTTCAGCTTCTTTTTCATGATTTTTAGCATTTAAAACGTTATGAGGAAGATTGTTCTGTTTAAATATTCTTGAAAGTTTTTCTGAAATCTCTACAGATTCCGTCCCAAGTAAGATTGGTTGGCCTATTTCGTATTTTGCTTTTACCTCTTTTAAAATAGCTTGATATTTTTCTCTTTCTGTCATGTATATTTCGTCATTAAAATCTTTTCTTATGCAAGGACAGTAAGTTGGGATTGAAAGAACCTCAAGCTTGTAGATCTGTTTGAATTCATGAGCTTCAGTAATGGCAGTTCCTGTCATTCCGGCTAGCTTGTCGTACATTCTGAAAAAGTTTTGAAGTGTTATGGTTGCGTATGTTTGAGTCTCTTTTTGAACTTTAACATTTTCTTTTGCTTCTATTGCTTGATGTAGTCCATCGGAAAATCTTCTTCCAGGTTGAGGTCTTCCTGTGTTTTCATCAATGATGATAATTTCATTTTCCTGAATAATATAATCCACATCTTTTTCCATTAAAAGATGTGCTCTGAAAAGCTGACGTAAGTTGTGAGATCTTTCTTTTCTTTGCGAATCTTCTTCTCTTAACTTTACTTTTTTTTCCAATTTTTGTTTTTCAGAAAGATTTTTGTCCTCATCTATTTTTGCATATTCATACCCAAGATCTAACATGACAAAGTCATTTTTAGCGTCTTCATCATTTTCAAATTTTGCCCAAGAATTAATTCCTTTATCTGTAAGCTCAAATTCATTAGCTCTTTCATCAATTATGATAAAAAGATCTGAAAGCACTTGAAATCTTTCTTTTTTATTTTGCTCTTGATGATAATAAGTTTCCCATTTTTCTACTTTTGCTCTTAGGTCAGGATTTTCCTTAATTTTTTTCAAAACATTATTTCTTGGAGTTCCCTTGCTAACAAGCCACAGCTTTTTAAAAGCAACACTTACTTTTTCTTCATCATCTTTTGAAAGCTTTGGTAAAATGTCGGATAGATAATTTAACTCATTTAAAACGCTTCTAGCTTCACTTGCAAATCTAGAGCATAGATCTCTTTGGTTTTTTACAAGAAGAGAAACGTTTGATTTTAACTCATCGTACATCTGTCTGCTTTCAGGAGTGGGCCCGGAAATAATTAATGGAGTTCTAGCCTCGTCAATTAAAATAGAATCGATCTCATCGATTATTGCAAAGTAAGGTTTTCTTTGTACCTGTTCTTCTGCTGAAGTTGCCATGGAGTTGTCTCTTAAATAATCAAATCCAAATTCTGATGCGGTTCCATAAACAATGTCAGCATTGTAAACTTCTTTTCTGTCATGTAGCTCTACTTCATGTGTTAGTGACTTAACATTCATCCCCAGTTTTTTAAAAATAGTTCCTATCCACTGGGAATCTCTTTTTGCTAAATAATCGTTTACAGTAACAAGATGAACCGCTTCTTCTGTTAAAGCATTTAAATATAGTGGCATTGCAGCGGTAAGAGTTTTTCCCTCTCCGGTTTGCATCTCGGCTATACATCCTTGGTGCATAGCAATAGCTCCAACTATTTGCACATCATATGGAATCATATCCCATTTTTGATCATATCCGGACACGTGAACGTCACTACCAACCAGTCTTCTGCAAATATTTTTTACAACAGCAAATGCTTCAAAAAGCAGTGAATCTAAACTTTCGCCTTCTTTTAATCTTTTTTTAAACTCCTGGGTTTTATTTATAACTTCTTCTTCCGATAGCAATTGATAAGATTTTTCAATCTCATTTATTTGCTTAACCATTTTAATATATTTTTTTACTTGTCTAGATTGCTGAGTACCAAGGATTTTTTTTAAAAGACCAAACATAAATTTTTCACACTTTTTGATTTATTAATATTTTAAAGCATTACACTTTTTCAAACAAGCTATCCAAGCATATCAATTATTATATAATAATAGTTATATTTTTATTTGCTACGATGAATATATAATAATTTTTATTTTGATAATTTTTAAAAAAGTTTTTATGTGTTTATGTTTTTTATTAAAAAAGTTAAACTAATATAATTTTTCAAATAGGTAAAAAATGATTGAAGGAAGACATGTAAATATAAGAGCTGTTCAAGAGGGGGATTTAAAAGACCTTTTTTTACATGTACAAAAAGCTATTTCAAAAGATGAGTTTTTCGAGCCTTTTTTTGAGTCTTTAAGCTCTTTAAATGAGAAGTTTAAAAAAACTTTTCTTTGGGACGAAAATGAATCTTATGCGCTAATTTTGAATTTCAGTAATGAAATTATCGGCATGATATCGTCAAAAAAAATATCTATTTATGATGCATTAGACATTAAGTACATAATTTTTGATAAAAAAAATAGAGCTCGAGGCTATATGAAAGAAAGCCTTCTTATATTTTCAAATTATCTATTTCAAACAAGAAAAATAAACAGGCTTCAGCTATCTATTCCAAATTATCACAGAGCCTCGATTGCCATAGCTCAAAAATGCGGCTTTGCTTTCGAAGGGATTTTTAAAGAAGCTCTATTTTCTAATGGAAAGTATTTAGATCTTTGTATCTACTCGAAACTTAGAAAAGATTTTAATTTAGTTGAATAATTGAACAATTTTAATATAAAATTTTAACCATGAAAATATGGAATAGAAAAACACAAAAGATAGTAGATGAAAAAGTCTATTTTCAAACAGTTTTAGAGTTTTTATACAAAGATAACCCAATCTCTAAATTTATTTTAAAAATATGTTCAAAGTATGATTTTGTTTCAAAAATATATGGGTTTTTAAATAAGTTAAAATTTAGTAAATACAAAATTAAACCTTTTATCAAACATTTTAACATCAATGAAGAAGAGTTTTTTAAAAAAACTTCAGATTTCAAATCATTTCAAGACTTTTTTATAAGAAAACTAAAACCTTCAGCTCGAAAAATTAATTTTGATGAAAATGTTTTAATATTTCCCTGCGATGGTAAATTTTTAGCGTTTGAAAATATTTCGCAAAAAAGCTTTGAAATCAAGAATCAAAAATTTGATTTAAAATCCTTTCTTCAGGATGACTTTTTATATCAAAAATATAAAAACGGATCTATGCTTTTAGCAAGGCTAGCACCCCAAGATTATCATCGATTTCATTTCCCGGTAGATTGTATTCCTAGCGAGACTAAACTTATAAACGGGTATTTATACTCGGTAAATCCTGTGGCGATAAAAAAAAATATCAACATTTTGGCTGAAAACAAAAGACAGTTAACCACTTTGAAAACAGAAAATTTCAAAGACATTTTATATGTTGAAATCGGAGCTACAAATGTAGGCTCTATTAATCAAACTTTTTTTCCTAATAAACCTTACAAAAAAGCAGAAGAAAAGGGCTATTTTTCACTCGGCGCCTCTTCGATTGTTTTGCTATTTGAAGAAAATAGGGTTAAATTCGATCAGGATTTAATCGACATGACAAAAAATGGCATTGAAACTCTCTCTTTTATGGGAGATAGTTTTGCGATAAAATATTGATAACTATTTTTTGCTTTGATATCTTTTTTAAGATTTTTTGAAATTTACTAAAAAATTTCCAAGGAGATTTATGAAAAAATTATTTTTTCTTTTTCTTCTGTGCATAAGCTTTGCTTTTGCCAGTGTTTATGAATCAGATAGAGTTATTTTAAAGGGTGATGTGTCTGATGAAGTAATCAATCTTGTTGATAGTAATATAGATAACATCTTTTCAAAATATCCAAATAAAATAACCGATAAAATTGTTATAAATATCTATCCCGATCAAAAATCCTTCAAAGAAGCAGCTCACAAGGAAGGTTACTCAGATTATTTTATTTGCCATTTGGATTATGATACAAATGAATTACATGTTGTATCGCCTTTAAATTCAGGGCAGTTTCATTATCGAAAATCTGTTGAAGCTGCTATTTTAGCATCTATTGAAAAATTGATTATATCAAGGTATTACAATGTGCCAAATTGGCTTATTTTTTGTGTTTCCGATTATCTTAGACATCAGTATTGTCGTCAAGCATATGATTTTAGATCTAATTTGAAAGATTTGATAGAAGATGAAGATAACTTCAAATTAACAAAACTAATGAATAGATATTCTTTTGATGATTATGAAAAAGACTATCAAAATAATCAAATAATAATAGCTAGAAAAAAAGTAGGTGCCTCACATGCCTTAGCTTATAGTTTTGTTGTGTTTATAGTAGATAATTTCGGATATGAAAAGATTCTTCAAGTTTCTAAAGATAAATGTATTGGTGAGGTTTTTAATATGGAAATTTCAGATATAGAAAAAATGTGGTTCGAATATACAAAATATAAGCTCTAATCTTATCTTTATGGCAATATAATTATACTTATAAACTTAGCCTCTTTATACTAAAGAGGCTTTT
>JAFGQY010000087.1 GCA_016935395.1 Parachlamydiales bacterium | reverse complement strand
TTTAAATAATTGTAAAGAAATTAATATAATTTCATTAATTATATTAAAACATAAATAACTATCCATAAAAGACTTAAAACGTAAACGCTTATAACCAATCACTTAAGAAAGTTCTATTTTAAGGAATAGATACCTTTTAGACCTCTGAAATACTCTTTATGATCTAAGCCATACCCTATAACGAACTGGTTTTCTATTTCAAAAAGATATAAATCAGGAGGATTGATCTGTTTTTTCCTTTTAACATTCTTTTTAAAAAGTAAACAAAGAGTTTTTAAAGAGGCTGGGCCGCTTTCATAAATTTTTTCTGTTAAAGCATTTAAAGTTTCTCCACTGTCAAAAATGTCATCTATAATAAGAACATGCTTATCTTGAATATTGAGCTTATTGATCTCATGTATTTTAACAGGTACTTTCTTTGTGCCTTTTTGACCATGGCTTGAAGCTTTGATAAATTCAATACTAAAAGGTGTTTTAATCTCTCTTATAAGATCTGAAACAAAAATGATAGATCCTTTTAAAACTGCTAAAATTACAATTTCTTTGTTTTTGTACATTTCGTCAATTTTAAATGACATTTGAATGATTTTAGATTTGATTTCCTCTTTCGATATCAAAAGTTCTAAATTAGAAAAATCCGGTTTCATTAAATAAAATCCTAAAAGGCTTTTATTTTTAAAATACAAATTTTGGATATTTTGTCATTCTTTTTTAGAAAATTTATAACCTCTTTGAAGAAGATCATCAATATAGTTGAGATTATATTTACCTTTTATGAAATTTTCATCATGAAGCATATGAAGATGAAAATCGATTGTTGTTTTAACACCTTCTATGTGAAACTCTTTCAAGGCTCTAATAGCATGCTTAATAGCTTCTGATCTGGTTTTTCCTTTTACTATTAATTTTGCTATCATCGAATCATAATTAGGAGGTATTACATAGCCGCTATAACAAGCACTATCTAGTCTAACATTGGGACCACCGGGAGGTATATAATAGTTCAGTTTACCCGGAGAAGGACAAAAATTATTTTTAGGATCTTCTGCATTTATTCTAAATTCAAATACATGTCTTTCAAAATCAATATCTTTTTGTTTTATCGTTAGCTTTTCGCCTCTTGCTATTTTAATCTGCTCTTTTACAAGATCAACACCGGTCAACTCTTCTGATACAGTATGCTCTACTTGAATTCTTGTATTCATCTCCATGAAATAAAAATTATTTTTCTCATCTACTAGAAATTCTACCGTTCCGGCAGAAAAATATTTTGCAGCTTTTGCTATGTTGATTGCTGCTTGCCCTATTCTTTTTCTAAAACTATTTGTAACAATTGGCGATGGAGATTCTTCAATAAGCTTTTGTCTTCTTCTTTGAATAGAGCAGTCTCTTTCTCCTAGATGAATGTAATTACCATGTTTATCAGCTAAAATCTGAACTTCAATGTGCCTTGGATTTACAATCATCTTTTCTAGATAAATATCTGAATTATTGAAATTAGCTTGTGCTTCTGTCTGTGCAGCTATAAAGTTTTTAATAAATTCATCTTCGCTTTTAGCTATTCGAATACCTTTTCCACCGCCGCCAGCTGACGCTTTTATGAAAAGAGGAAATCCAATTTTTCTAGCTTCTTTCAAAGCTTCATTAACATCATTTACAATGCCCTCTGTTCCTGGAATTACCGGACATTTTGCTTTTCTGGCTATGGCTTTAGCTTGTGATTTATCACCTAACTTTGAAATAGCTTCTGGAGATGGTCCAATAAATATTAAACCACAACTTTCACAAATAGACGCAAATTTGGAATTTTCCGATAAAAAACCGTAGCCAGGATGAATAGCATCTGCATTTGTAATTTCACACGCAGATAAAATATTTGAAATTTTTAAATACGATTTTGAAGAGGGAGCTTCACCGATACATATAGCTTCATCTGCTAAAAGTACATGAAGAGCCTCTTTATCGGCTTCCGAGTAAACAGCTACAGTAGCAATGTCAAGATCATGACATGCCCTAATAATTCTAACAGCTATTTCACCTCTATTTGCTATTAATACTTTCATGATTCAATTCTAAAAAGGTTGGTTGCAAATTCTACAGCAGAAGCATTATCAACTAAAACTTCTACAACTTTCCCTTTAACGCCGGCTTTAACTTCATTCATCACTTTCATAGCTTCAACTACACATACAACGCTATCTTCAGTAACAAAATCGCCTACTTTCACAAAAGCCGGTTTATCGGGGGCCGGCGCCGCATAAAAAGTGCCTACCATCGGAGATTTTATAAAAATTCCATGTGAAGCTTCTTTTTTGGGAGATATCTCTTTATGCTTTTCAATAACATGATCAGATTCAGGCTGAGAATGAACGGGAGGATGGGGATGATACTTTGGATGCTTATCCTGCTTTTCTAAAGTTATTTCAAAATCACCCTCTTTTAAAGTAAGCTTTTTTAAATCACTTTCTTCTAAAAGAGAAATTATTTTTTTTATGTTAATTAAATCCATAAAAACCTTTTTTTAAACTCTTTGAATAAATTCACTTTTATGTGTGTCTACTTTTACGATATCTCCCACTTCAACAAATAGTGGAACTTGAATTTTTGCTCCTGTTTCTAAAAGAGCTTCTTTAGTTGTATTGGAAACAGTTAACTTATCATCTATTGATTCACATCTAACTGTCATCAATTCTAAAAATACGGGAAGTTCAACAGAAAATACAGATTCACCATAAAACAAGGCTGTAATTCTAATCCCCTCTTTTAGGAAATTGATCTTATCTAATAATACAGCTGTCGGAACTATCACAGTCTTTAAGGTTCCGATATCTAAAAACAGATAATCTTTTCCCTCCGGGTAAAGATACTCTAAAGTATGCTCGACTAAAGATACCTCTTTTATTTGCTGATTCAATTTAAAATTTTTCTCTAAAATCTCTTCCGACATCAGATTTCTAAGTTTGGCTTTTATAAAAGCTGTACCTTTGGAAACTGAGACTTTTACACAAGATTCAACCCTGTAAATCTTTGATGCAATATTTATTGTCATTCCAGGCGTTAGTTGATTAGAAGTTATCATATTTTTTTACCTTATTTTCAAAACTTGTTTTATTTCTTCGAAATTTTTTATTTGAAAATCTACATTTTCATCCTTTTTCTCTTTTCTTGATCTACCCCATTTCATATGAATCGTCGTTATTCCCAGCTCTTTAGCCGGCTTTAGATCCACTTTAATCTTATCTGCACACACAAAGCAGTCTTCAGCTTTATATCCTAATTCATCGATTATTTTTTTGTAAAAAATTCCTTTATTTTCTTTTTGAGTTACCTCTATTTTACTAAATAGTGAACTATCAATGCCAGCTTTTTTAATTTTGAAAAGTTGAAATTTTTTATTACCTTTGGTAACTATAGCAAGTTTATGATTTTCAGAAAGCTCCTTTAAAATCTTTTTTACACCTTTAAGAGTAAAAATTTTAATATCATTAGGATATAAACTAATATATGCTTTATTGACTATATCTAAAAATTTTGAATCGTTTTTAAAAAATTTTTCAAAAGTGTCTTTGGAAGATTTCGAATTTCGATCAATTTTTAAAAGTTTTTCATACTCTTTTTCAAAATTTTTTATTTGATAACCTTTTTTGATAGCTTCTAACAAAGCTTGTTTTAGCATTGTTGGAACTATGCATTTATATGTATCTATTAATGTGTCATCTAAATCAAAGATTATCAACAATTTTAATGATCTCTTTTGCTAATTTTTTTGAATCATGCCTGATTAAATTTCTTCTTATTAAATCCTTTTGGCTAACTTTTGCAAGTTGACCTAAAAGATCAGATTCTATCACTCTAGAGTCTTTTTTCATATCGTTTTCAACTAGATCCCCTTCGTCTTTATATCTTTCAATTAAAGCCTTTGGCGGCTTTTTTCTATTCACAATAATATAATCAAAAATATCATCAGGTAAAAATCTTAAAAGCTCTTTTAAATTATCACTGACTTTATAGCCTGTTGTCTGACCACGTCTATTCATTAGATTTGCAACAAAAACAGTTTTGGCATCTGTTTTACTTAAAGCGTCACTAACACCTTCAACTAACAAAATAGGAATTAAAGAAGTATAGAGTCCACCTGGCCCTAAAACAACTAAATCAGCGTTCATAATCTCATCAATGACTTTCGGATTAACTTTTGGATAGGGCTCTAAGAAAATGCTTTTATATCCACCTTCAATTTCTTGAGATAAATAAACTTCATCTTCACCCTCTAAGATTTTTCTATTGTTAAGAATCATTTTCAAATGAACTTGATTTAAAGTGACCGGTATCACCTTACCTTTGATAAATAAAATCCTGCCAACTTCTTCTACAGCTTTTTCAAAACTTCCCGTTACCTTTTCAAGAGCAGATAAAAGTAGATTCCCAAAACTATGCCCACCTAAATTGCCATTTTCAAAACGATAATTCATCAAGCTTCTCATAAGCCTTGATGAATCGGAAAGAGCGACTAAACACTGCCTAACATCACCTGGAGGCAAAACTCCCAGATCATCTCTTAAAATACCTGTAGAACCCCCATTATCCGCCATAGAAACAATGGCAGAAAGTTCCAAATCATATTTTTTCAGACCTCTAAGAATTACGAAATTTCCAGTTCCGCCACCTAAAACGACTATTTTTTTTTTCATAAAATTAAACTGTCTTTAAAAGTTCAATTCCTTTTTTCATATCATCAATAGAAAAAAGGTACTCTCCGGAAACTAAAAAGTTTGCGCCTGCTTTTAAACATTTTTTTGAAGTTTTATCGTTAATCCCGCCGTCAACTTGTATATCAAAATTAAGTTTCATCTCATCTTTGAACTTTTTACAAAGTTCAATCTTTTCTATCACAGAAGGAATAAATTTTTGACCTCCAAATCCAGGATGAACGGACATAAATAAAACCAAATCTAATTGATTTAAATATTTTGCTATAAGTGATATAGAAGTTTCGGGATTTAAACTAAGCCCCACTTTTTTACCACATTTTTTTATATAATTAATCGTATCTTCAATATCTTCTGTCGCCTCAAAATGAAAAGTGATTAAATCGGCCCCCACTTCAGCAAATTTTTCAATATAATCAAATGGATTATACATCATTAAATGAACATCCAAAAACAGATCAGTACACCTATTAATAGCTGCAACGATTTTAGGGCCCATAGTTAAATTTGGAACAAAATGGCCATCCATTATATCAATATGAATTGCATCGGCATTAGCCTTTTCAATCTTTTTTACTTCATCTTTTAAATTGGCAAAATCACATGATAATATTGAAGGCGCTACTTTGATTTTTTCTGACATATAAAAATTTACTTCTTTTTTATAATAGAATAGATTGAAAATAACCAAAAGTCAAGAAATTGATAACCTGCAAAGCCATATCCTAAAACACTTAATAAGATTTGATAAAGTTTACTAAAATTGAATTGTCACTTCCTTATTTTATTTTTATAAAAAAGATTTTAAAGCTATAGTGAGAAAAATTTTTTATAAAAACTAATAACAAACAGGATTATTTCCAACTTAAGTGA
>JAFGQY010000086.1 GCA_016935395.1 Parachlamydiales bacterium | reverse complement strand
TTGATGTATCTTGAGAAGCCTATGAAGGGATTTATCCATATGATTATATAGAGAAAAAAATAGAAATGAAAAAAAAATCCTATTTCTATAGATACAATAACAGCAAAAGTTATTAATGAACCATTGCAGACAAAAATCAAAGAACAGAGTTTAACTGAATTTTTAACCAAAACATGGGAAGATTACCAATTTATTTTAAGAAATTATCTTCCGGTAGATTAAACTTTTTCTAATAAAATTTTCGTTTTTTCTGAGTTAATATCTATTTCTTTTCCGCTATTTTTTTCAAAAGTAACTTCTATGGCAAGTATTTCATGATCGATATAGTCTTTATGTTTCTCATAGGCATTTTTAATAACATCTGATGTTTCGATTTTCATTTTTATTCTATCAGTCACTTCAAAATCCAATTCTTTTCTTAAAAGATTGATTCTGTTCACAATTTCTCTAGCTATTCCTTCCATTAAAAGGTCTTCTGTTATTTCAGTATCTAAAGCAACGGCAATATGTTGATCTCTTCCTGCAGCAACGCCGGGTTTAACATTTCTTTCAATTAAAACATCTTCCTTGGTAAGTCCAATTTTCTGATCGCCTATTTCAATTAAAACTATTTTGTCATTTAATAAAAGATTCATCTCTTCTAATGTAAATTCAGAAATAATTTTTTGTGCTTCAGACATCAATTTACCAATTTTTTTACCTAAAATTCTAAAATTAGGTTTGGCAATCATTTGAATAAATCTAGATTCATCTTTTAATAAAACAACTTCTTTAACATTAAGCTCATCTTTAATTAGATTTAGCTGTTTTTCTAAATATTTTAATATTTTGGGATCTGCTTCAATATATGCTTTTAAAAGAGGCTGCCTTACTTTAAGTTTATATTCTTTTCTAAGTGAGTGTCCTATGCTTACAGCTCTTTGAGTATAATTCATTTCTTCTTCTATTTCTTCATTTTGAAATTTTTTCAAAACTTTTGGCCAATCACAAAGATGTACAGACTGCGGCATATCATCCGTTTTGATTTCCAAATAAATAGCTTCACTGATAAATGGAACAAAAGGCGCTGTTATTTTTACAAGTGTTAATAAAACAGTATGCAAAGTCATAAAAGCCTGTCTTCTATCAGGGGTATCTTCATCTTCCCAAAATCTTGTTCTTGATCTACGTATATACCAATTAGTTAATTGATCAATAAATGCTATCATTGGATCTATTGCAGTATTTAGTTCATATTGATCCAAAGCTTTTTCAACATCAAAAATAAGTTTTTGAGATAATGATAAAATCCATTTATCAATATCTTCTTCAAAATTCTCTATTTTTTCCGGCTTCCAGTCATATATATTTGCATAGGTTGCTAAAAATACGTATGAGTTCCATAAAGGCAGTAATACCTGCCTTAAAACTGTTGAAACACCATTTTCAGTAAATTTTAAATCTTCTGCTTTTACTGCAGGGCTATGAAGCATATAAAGCCTGATTGCATCAGCACCGTATTTCGAAAGGATAATTTCAGGCTCAGGATAGTTTTTAAGTCTTTTTGACATTTTATTACCATCTTCAGCCAAAATAATTCCATTTACAATTACGTTTTTAAAAGCAGGTTTGTTAAATAAAGCTGATGAAATCACATTCAAGGTATAAAACCATCCTCTTGTTTGATCAAGTCCTTCAGCTATAAAATCTGCAGGGAAAGTCTCTTCTGTGAATTTTTTATTTTCAAAAGGATAATGATTTTGAGCATAAGGCATAGAACCGGATTCAAACCAACAATCAAAAACCTCTTCAACTCTTGTAAATTTTTCACCATTAACTTCAAAAGACAGATCATCAACATATTGACGATGCAGATTTGTGATTTTTTTACCTGTTAACTCTTCTAATTGTTTGATACTATCTATTACAAAAAGATTGTTATTTTTATCCTTCCAAATTGGAAGAGGCGTTCCCCAAAATCTATTTCTTGAAATAGCCCAATCTCTAGCATTTTCAAGCCATTTACCAAATCTACCTTCTTTAATATGCTCGGGAACCCAATGAATCTGTTTATTGGAATCAATCAGTTTATCTTTTATTTTTTCAACTGCTACAAACCAGGTTTTTATAGCTTTATAAATAAGCGGAGTATCTGTTCTCCAGCAAAAAGGGTATCTATGTCTTATAACACCTTGATGAAACAGTTTTTTTTCTTCTTTTAATCTTCTTATAATTGGCTTATCCGCTTCTTTTACAAGCATGCCTTTATATTCAGGTATCTCATCGGTAAACCTGCCATAATTGTCAACAGGGCAAGCAAGCTCAATGTCTTCTCTTTTACAAACATAAAAATCAGCTTCTCCAAAAGCTGGAGCTGTATGCACTATTCCTGTTCCATCTTCAATTGTCACAAAATCATCTGCCAAAATTCTAAAAGCATTTTTTGTAGAGGAAAAATAATCAAAAAGAGGTAAATATTTTTTACCTTCTAAAGCTTTACCTTTAAATTTATCAACAATTTCAAAATCTTCTTTAAAATATATTGGAACTCGTTTTTCTGCTAAGATAAAAAAGGTGTTATTTTTTATATCTTTTATTTTTACATAGTCAATATCCGCATTAACGGTTAAAGCTAAATTTGAAACTAATGTCCAAGGAGTTGTTGTCCATGCTAAAAAATAGGTATTTTCTTCATCTTTCACTTTAAATTTTACAACCAAAGAAGGATCATCTACTTCTTGATAATTCAAGTTTGCTTCAAAATTAGAAAGTGGGGTTCCAAGTTTATGAGAAAAAGGCATCACCTTAAAACCTTCATAAACAAGATCTAAATCGTAAAGCTGTTTGAATACCCACCAAACCGATTCCATAAAAGAAATGTCCATGGTTTTGTAGGTATTTGAAAAATCCACCCATCTTCCAATTCTATTTACCGTTTTTTCCCACTGACCCGTATATCTTAAAACGATGCTTTCGCACTCTTCATTAAATTTTTTTATTCCATGAACCTGTACGAATTCATGACCACATAGCTCTTGACATTTTTCTATTTCATTTTCTACAGGAAGGCCGTGACAGTCCCACCCAAATCTTCTTGGAACAAAGTACCCTTTCATAGTCTTGTATCGAGGTATAACATCTTTTAATACGCTAGCTAATAAATTACCATAATGAGGTAATCCCGTAGCAAAAGGAGGACCATC
>JAFGQY010000085.1 GCA_016935395.1 Parachlamydiales bacterium | reverse complement strand
TCCCGAACTCAGAAGTTAAGCCTGTCTTCGCCGATGGTAGTATGCACAAGAGTATGCAAGAGTAGGTCGCTGCCAGCTTTTTTTTTGTCTTTATATATATAGTAAGAATCTATACGAAGTACTTTCTAAAACCTTATTTGTCCTACAAATGCAAAAGCATTTTGATCGAACATTCTGGTCTCAATACTAATTGTAGCTTTGCTGCTTAAATTTGATATTGTAGTACCGACAACCATACCAAAGTTCTTTCTTACTGTATAATTGTTCGTATCAAAATCAAGTTCACTTCCTCCGGGAAGTATTAAAATACCACCTTTTGGAGTTGGTGTTATATCTGAGTAAAGATAGGTAGCCCCTATATAAGGACTTAGAAATTTCGTGGGATAAGATATTGAAAGAGATCCCTGATACTCTTCATAAGTTTGTTTAAAAGCTGTTTTTAATGGATAAACTTCTTTATCAATAATAAAAAAATCTGATTTTTGATCTGTTTGAAAATATTTACCGTCAAAAGAAGCGAAAACATTTTTGTATTTGCATAGAACCAGTTTAAAGCCGGCTCCCCATGCAAATCTTCTATATGCATAGATTTCCTGATCTATTTGAAGATCTGATGATCCCAAAATGACATTTAAATCCAGTATCTTATTCATGTTTAAGCTTATTAAGGCACAGTTAATTCTTAGTTTAGTATCTGATGGTAATGAACCTGGATCGGTATTTTTTTCTTGGTATCTACCTTTATATATATTGTTGTACAAATATCCCGCTCTAAGGGAATATTTTTTTGAGCAAAACAAAACTCCGTTATTAATAATATAAGGTTCAGCAGGATTGCCTACGTAAATTGAAAAAAGGTTACTTTGCAAAAAAAATAAAAAAAATAAAATGCTTAAAAAACTGATTTTCTTCATTTCTATATAATTTTAAAAAACTTTTATCTTGTCAATTTATTTTTGTTTTTCCAAGATGTAATATAAATAATAAGAAATAAAAATTTTAAAATGCTTAGAAAATTAGAACAAAAGAGCTTTTTAAGCTACTTTGAAGAGGATTTAACTATTTTTGTGATGATAAATCTAAAAAAAACTGAAGTGATAAAATCTATTCAAAATAGTAAAACTAGCATAAGTTAAACAAAAATAAGGAGTTTTAAAATGGCTTTAAAAGAGACAATTAAAACCATGCATAAGCTTTTAGAAGAAATTACAAAAGATTTAAGAAAATCAGAAAGAAATAACAAAGCTGCATCTCAAAGAGTTAGAACCGGAACGATAAAACTTGCAAAAATATCTAAAAAATATAGAAAAGAATCAGTCTTAGAAGAAAAAAAGAGACAAAGCGCATCTAAAAAGTCTAAGAAAAAATCGACTAAGAAAAAAAGAGTCTAAAATTTATATTTTTTAATATAGGTAAAGATTTTTTTTAAAAAATATTAAAAGAAAGAAGAGATGGATCTTCTTTCTTTTTTTTTGTATAATTTTTCAAATAAGTTAAAATTTTTATGGGTTTATGGAAAAAACACTTTTGATTAAAAAATTGAGCGAAAAAGGCAGAGGGATTGCTTTTGATGAAAATCGTAATAAAATTGAAGTTTTAAATGCCATTGATGGAGATGAAGTTTTAGCGGAACTTTCCAAAAAAAGAAAAAATCTCATAAAAGCTAAAATTTTAAAATTATTGACCCCTTCTAAAAAAAGGGTTTTACCGAAGTGCGAACAGACAGAGATCTGTGGAGGGTGTTCTTATCAAACATTAAACTATTTAGAGCAGTTGAAACACAAAGAATTATTAATTATTGAAAATATATTTGGTGATATTTTAAAAAATTCAGATGTAAAAGTCTATCCGATAACACCTTGCGTTGAAATTTTTGAGTATAGAAATAAAATGGAGTTTTCCTTTTCTCAAAATAGAAAAGGAACCAAATATTTAGGCCTCATGATTAAAGGGAAACAAAAATTTGTTTTCAATGTTGAAAGATGTCATTTGGTAAGTGAGTGGTATTCACAAATTTTAAAAAAAGTTAGGCTTTGGTGGGAAAAATATGATTTTTCTGCTTTTAATATTTTTGATCAAAAGGGATTTTTAAGAAATTTAACCGTTAGACAAACGAAAAATCTTAAAGATAAAATGGTTATTTTAACCACATCTGATGAGTATAAACTTAACGATAATGAGACTTTAGATTTTGTGGATTTTATAAAATCCACTGTAAATGAAGATGAGACCGTTTCAATCTTTTTAGTAACCCAGATTGCAAAAAAAGGACAGCCCACAAATTTTGATTTAAAAAAGCTTTTGGGAAAAGATTCAATGATGGAAACTTTAGATATACCTTTTAAAGATAAAACAATTTCATTGAATTTCAAAATTGGTCCTTTTTCCTTTTTTCAACCAAATCCTAAACAAGCTCAAGTTATTTATTCTCAGGCTTTAAAGTATTTTGATGATGAGGATTTAAAAGATAAGGTTGTTTATGATCTTTATGCTGGAACGGGAACCTTGGGGATGATTTTTTCAAAAATCTTGGCTAAAAAGGTTATTGCAATAGAGCTAAATCAAGAAGCTGCCTTATTAGCTAAAGAGAATGCTATTTTAAATGATATTCAAAATTTTGAAATGGTAAATCAAGATGTGAAAAAAGCTTTGGATGATATTATTTTAAATGAAAATTTTGAAAAACCTTATCTGGTAGTTGTCGATCCTCCAAGAGCAGGTTTAGGCTTGCAACCTATAGAAAATATTGTAAAACTATCTCCTAAATATATTTTATATATTTCTTGCAACCCATTAACTCAAAAAGATGATATTGAAGTTTTTTCTAATCATAATTATCAATTAAAAATTTTACATCCTATAGATCAATTTCCCCATACTTACCATGTAGAAAATATTGCAATACTAAAAAAACTTGATTTCGAGTAAACTTTCAGGCATTCTTAAGTCACAAAAACTAAAAAATTATAGGATTTATTATGAATTTATTTTCTACCATATCTTTTTTTGCTGATAATGCTCAATCTGCTGCTAAATCAGGTGGTTATATGCAAACTTTAATCATGTTAGCTGTTGCATTAGTGTTCTTCTATTTTATTTTACTTAGACCAGAACAAAAAAGAAGAAAACAGGCTAAATACATGAGAGATTCAATGAAAAAAGGTGATAAAGTAACTGCTATGGGTATGATTGGTACTATTGATCAAGTAACTGATAATACTGTTATCTTAAACACTTATGATGGTGCTAAAATTGAAGTTCTAAAAGCTGCTATCACAGACGTTCAAACTTCTACTCCTGTCGAAAAAGCATAATTTTATAAAATTTTCAGATCAGAATTTTTTTTAAAAAGGCTATTTGTTTATTCAAATAGTCTTTTTTAGTTTTATTGCATGATAACAGCTTAAAGGATTATCCAATCAATTGAGTTCCTAGTTGGATCGCGCTGTATACTATACCTGCTTCAGCTAAATAGGCTGCTATAGGTGCAGCTGCTACAGCCCCTCTTCTAAGCCAGCCTCTGACTATTCCTGCTGGCGGTGGTGGAGCTAATGGTTCTCCTGGTTGTAATTCTGCAGGTTGTTGTCCTGCTTCTGGTGGAACTACTTGTTGCTGGGGTAGTGGAGCATCAAAAAATTCATCGTCAGAATCAGAATCTTCTACCACTGCAGGGGGTCTTCCTCCTGGTACTGCTCCTGGAACTACTCCTGGAACTGCTCCTGGTACTGCTCCTGGTACTGCTCCTGGAACTACTCCTGGAACTGGTCCTGGAACTGCTCCAGGCACTGGAATTGCTCCTGGTACTGGTCCTGGTACTGGTCCTGGTACTGGTCCTGGTACTGGTCCTGGTACTGGTCCTGGTACTGGTCCTGGTACTGGTCC
>JAFGQY010000007.1 GCA_016935395.1 Parachlamydiales bacterium | reverse complement strand
TTTGCGATGAAATAGAACAAGGCATAGGAAATAAAATACCTCTTTGGGTATTTGGGTTTTTATATTAAAAAAAAGTCAATCGGACTGAGCAGGACTCGAACCTGCAACCGCCCGCTTAGAAGGCGGGTGCTCTATCCAATTGAGCTATCAGTCCATTTGGGTTATATTTTATACACTTTGTGTTAAATTATTCAAGTAATAGATAAAAAAAACATCACTTTTACTAGGTCACAGAGCCTAAATTAATATTAATTTTCAATAATTTTAAGCAAAATCCTCAAATGTGCTATAATTTGCAGTTTTAAAAATTTGGACTTTTGGAGATTTTGATGAAAAAAATAAAGATAAAAGATTTTTTTATAAAAGATAAGCTTACATTCATATCCGGTCCTTGCGTTATAGAAAATGAAGAACACCTTTTATATTGCGCTACTGAGCTAACAGATATTTTTTCTCAGTTTGATATTAATTTTATTTTTAAGGCCAGTTTTGACAAAGCAAATAGATCGTCTGTTGATACTTTTAGAGGGCCGGGATTGGAAAAAGGTCTTGAAATGCTTCAAAAGGTAAAAGATAAGTTTAGTGATCTTCCCATAACAACTGATATACACTTACCCACGCAGGCTAAACCTGTTTCAGAAGTTGCAGATATCATTCAAATTCCTGCATTTTTATGTAGGCAAACGGATCTTTTGGTAGAAGCCGGAAAAACAAAAAAGGTAATCAACATAAAAAAAGGCCAATTTATGGCCCCCTGGGATATGCAAAATGCTGTTGATAAAGTTAAATCTACCGGGAATGATAATATCATTTTAACTGACAGAGGAACATCTTTCGGGTATAACAATTTAGTGAGTGATTTTAGAGCAATACCTATTATGAAAAAGTTTGGTTATCCCGTATGTTTTGATGCATCTCACAGCACTCAGCTTCCAGGTGGTCAAGGTCATTATTCAGGTGGGCAAAGAGAGTTTATTCCATATCTTACAAAAGCTGCTATAGCAGTTGGAGCTGATATTATCTTTATTGAGTCTCATCCATCACCCAAAGATGCTAAAAGCGACAGTAAAACCGTTATGGATTTTAAAGATCTAAAAATTTTACTAAAAGAGGCTCAAACACTTTATAATAGTTTAAATTTACAGCCGAGTTTATGTTAAAAAAAACATTTTTTTATTCACTGACATTTTTGGTTCTTTTGATATCTCTAATAATCATAAATCTTTTAATCATAAATAAAAAAGACTATGAAGAGTTTAAAAAAGTCACAGCTTTAAATAGCTCTGAAATAAAATCAAAAAATGCCTATCAAGAGAGAAAAAATGTAAAAAAAGATTTATACATAGTTGATAGTTTGGAAAGAAAACACTTTATTATAACGTCTAAATCATCTGAAATATATTTAGACAAAATGCCAAAAAAATATAATGTTAAAGAGAAACTATCAGACATTGAATTTCATCTGTTAGATAGCGATAAATTATTATCAGCAGTTAAATATTTGCAGGCAAAAGATGGAGTTTATTATTTTCCAGAGCATGAAATGGTTTTAAATGATGTAAACATTTTCTTTTTTCAAAATGTTTCAAAAAAAATCGATTCACAAAATTTAGATGTTAACGATGCTTTTTTCAAAGGAAAATCCAGTAAAATAACCTTTTCAATTTTTGATAAAAAACCAAAAATGATTTCAGAAGATTTTAAAGGGAAATTTTCTCCACCTAAGAGCGTAATATGCGAAAAATAAAAATTTTGTTTTTTTTAATATTGCCCTATCTTTTGTTTGCACAAGGTAGCGATGGATATGACGTATCTTCAAAAAGAGTAATTTTTGAAAAAAATAAACTCTTTTTTGAAGAAAGTTTTTTTTTGGAGCATAGTTTTGGGAAAATTTACGCAAATGAAGCTACGTTTAATAATTTAAAAAAAACAAATGCACTTTTTTTTAATTTAAAAGATGACGTTAAGTTAATTTTTAATGATGCCGGAACTTTACTATCAGACTTTGCAAATTTTAATTTGGCTACATCTAAAATCAAGTTTTATTCAAAAGATTTTGTTATTTATAAAGACAAAATTAATAACAAAGACTTTTCTATAAAATCAAAAAAAGTTCAGTGCATTTTAGATACCAAAAACTATTTAAAAAAACCAAAATTAGAAAATATTTATTCCGTTAATTTTTTACAAAACGTTGAAGTATTTTTGGATGAAAAAGCCAAAATATATTGTGATAAAGCCTCTTTTGAAAAAGATGAGATTTATTCTTTTATCTATTTATATCCTGAAAAAGATTCAAAAATCAAATTTTTATATGATAAAGATGAAATTGAATCTTCTTTTGCTAAATTAGACATAAAAGAACAAAGCTTATTTCTTAAAAATCCTAAAGGAGCTTTAACAACAATAATGAAAAAAGATACCAAACTAAATTTTTCTTCAAAAAGTCTTGTTTGGCAAAACTTTGAAAACTGTCTTACATTGAAAAATGATGTTATGATCCAAGATAAAAACATGACTATTCATTCAGATGAAGTTGAGCTTTTAAAAAAAGCTAACGAGAATGCTATTCACAAGGTAATATCTAAAAGAAACACTGAGATACTATTTAATTCTAATGAAGGATCAAAAATTTCTACAAATGGAATTATAGAATTGGATACGGAAAAAAACAAAATCAACGCATTTAGTTCCAAAAAAGAAAAAGAAGATCTTCTTTACGAAGATGATATGGTAAGCATTTCGGCTAAAAAAGCAACTTTAAGCTACAACTCGGATCAAACTATTGATAACATATACTTAGAAAAACAGATCAAGCTAATATATAAAAAAGAGAAAGAAAAATTGGGCTACGCTATAGCCGACAAAATGCTTTATAGCCCCATAGATGGAATGATAAAATTAATAGGT
Organism: Parachlamydiales bacterium; assembly: GCA_016935395.1. Lineage (GTDB taxonomy): Bacteria > Chlamydiota > Chlamydiia > Chlamydiales > SM23-39 > JAFGQY01. The sequence goes on along the minus strand of JAFGQY010000007.1, from coordinate 21,255 downwards.
GACAAAGATAACAAAGTGCTATTTTGGCAAGAAAACGGAGCAATTAAATTAAGCTCGGAAGAAATCCATATATCGCAAAAAGAGAAAGATTATATTAACGGTGTAGGCGACGTTAGATTTACATTTAACATGGATGAAGAAAATTTAATCCATGAAATTTTTTCAAAATATTTAGGAGAAACAGTTGAAAACTAAACCCCTTTTAGAAGTTAGAAATTTAGAAAAGCAGTATTCATCCAAACCTATAGTTAACAAGCTTAATTTTGATGTAAAAGAACAGGAAATAGTTGGACTTCTAGGCCCTAATGGAGCTGGAAAAACTACAGCATTTTATATAACTATAGGGTTAATAAAATCTGATGGAGGAAAAATCTTTTTTAAAGGTAAGGAAATATCAGATTTATCTATTCACAAAAGAGCAAAACTTGGGATGGGATATTTAGCTCAGGAACCCTCAGTTTTCAGGCATTTAACCGTAGAAGAGAATCTGCTTTGTATTTTAGAAACTCTAGATTTAGATAAAAAAGAAAAAAAAATCAAACTTGAGTCATTATTAAGCGAACTAAATCTAACTCATTTGAAAGACAAAAAAGCCATTTCATTATCTGGAGGAGAAAGAAGAAGACTGGAGATCACAAGAGCCCTAATAAGAGAGCCTACACTACTACTACTAGATGAGCCCTTTGCAAATATTGACCCCATTGCTATTCAAGATGTAAAAAAACTTATCAAACTTTTAAAGAAAAAAGGCATTGGCATATTAATTACCGATCATAATGCTAGAGAGATTTTTTCGATTGTTGATAGAGCATATATTATGCAAGACGGAAAGGTAATGCTATCAGGTGAGGTTAAAGATCTGATAAAAAACAAAGATGCTAAAAAACATTATCTTGGTGATGATTTTTGTTTATAAAGTAAAAAACTGAAATAATTATTTCTATAACTCTACTTATTACAAAAAATCTTTTCTTCAATCAACTTAAGATCGATATTTTCATAGAACGGATTTGCACTTATAACATCTTCAAGTGAAATATCTTTCATACACTCACTTACTTTTGATCCTCCGCAACCATCTATATGGCAAGGTCTACAAGGCACATTTGCAACAACAATTTTTGCATTTTTATTTTGCCAGGGACCCCAAGAGATATCACACGTCGGACCGAAAAGAGCAATTAGATTGGCTTTGAGGGCATTAGCCAAATGGTAGGAAAAAGAATCTATGGCATAAAACATTTTCGACATGGCTATTAGATAAGCCAGCTCATCAATAGATGTTTTACCGGTTAAATCCAAAGCCGGTATATCTTTAATAATCTTTTTTACAAGTTCCTTTTCATATTCATCATTACCGGACACTATAATTATTTTATCGCCATTTAAGTAATGAAATTTTATTAACTGATCAAATTTATCCCAATATTTAAATCTCCATCTGGTATTAGGATGAATTAAAACATAATTTTTAACTTTGATATTATTCTTTTCAAAAATAACTTTCATAGAATGTCTTGCCTTTTTCGGAATGTGAAAGATAAGTTTTCTTTCACTATATTCCGGAAATATCCCAATAATTCTAAGAGCGTCCAAGTTTCTTTCAACTGCATGTCTGTTTGTTTTTGGACTTTTAACTAAATGAGTAAATATTTTTTCTTTTTTAAAAAGACCTTTTTTCTCAGAAAAAAATCCCACTTTATATTTAGCTTTTGAAAAAAAAGCGATGATGGCTCCCCTATCCCCTTCCGTCAAATTGATAACAAGGTCATATTTTTGTTTTTTTATAAAAAAAAGCAGTTTTAATTCTTTAACTAATTTTTTGAAAAAAGATAATTTTTTTATAGACCTGTCGTAATAAAAAATATCATCCACATAGGGATTGTTTTTTAAAATACTCACACAGTCTTTATAAATCAAAGCGTCAACTTTTGCATGGGGTATAAATCTTTTAAGATTGTAAAATACACTGGTAGACAAAAGTATGTCTCCTAAATGTCTATATTTTACAACTAAAATTTTTTTTACATCATTTGTATCAATATAATTTGTATATCCCATGGTAAAAAACACTTTGATTGATTATAATTTTTCCAACAAAGTTATTTAATCGGAGAAAAATATGCAACAAACATTATCAATAATAAAACCTGACGCTATTGAAAAAAACGTAATCGGTAAAATCTTAGCTAGATTTGAAGAAAACGGATTGAAAATTATAGCCGCAAAAATGCTTCACCTAACTGAAGAAAAAGCTAAAAAATTTTATATGGTACATAAAGAAAAACCTTTTTATATGGACCTTGTTAAATTTATGACATCAGGTCCTGTTTTAGTATTAGCTCTACAAGGCAAAGAAGCTGTAAAAAAATGTAGAGAAATTATGGGCGCTACTAACTTCAAAGATGCTAAAGAAGGCACCATCAGAAAAGATTTTGCTTCATCTATAGAAAGAAATGCTGTTCATGGATCTGATAGCTTAGAAAATGCTAAAATTGAAGTAAGTTTCTTTTTTAATAATAATGAAATATTTCCAAGATAAAGGAGAAAAAATATGGCAGCTATAACTCAAAGACCTCATGAAGCCTCTCAAACAAAAACTACATGTGTTGATTACGATACTTTTTTTTCATTATGTGAAAAAGTTCAAAAGCAAAAGAAAAATCCCCTTTTTGTAGGAGTAATTACATTTAAACAACCGGGTGATGACCTTTCTGATTTTTCTACAAAAATACATTATGGCCTTATTAAAAACTACTCCGAAGAAACCGCTAATTATAAGATATATGCAGAAATTATGTTTGGAAAATTATGTTTGTTTGAAAGAGGAGATGATATCATTTCTAGAAATTTAATGAGTAGAGGACTTCAAAGTGTAAGAATTATATCAAGAAAAGAAATTGAAAATCATCAAACTCCCCAAAAAGTTCAGGAAGCTACTTTTTTTGAAGAATTACCTCAATAAAAAAATGTACAGATAAATAAAAACAGACTGAATTTGAACCTAAATATTTTCTTAAACTAAATTTTTTATACTTCGATTATGAAAGTCACAGGTCCATCATTAATTAAAGATACTTGCATGTCAGCTGCAAAAATACCTGTTTGAACTTTTACATTAAAACCTTTTATATCTTTAATAAACTCTTCATACATTTCATTTGCTTTTTTTGGCTCCATCAAATTAATAAAAGCAGGCCTTCTTCCCTTCTTAGTATCGGCATAAAGTGTAAATTGAGAAACTACTAAAATCTCAGCATTAACATCTAAAGTAGATAAATTCATTTTTTCATTTTCATCTTTAAAAATTCTAAAATTGACAATTTTTTCAGCTAAAGTTTTTGTCATATCAACAGTATCATCTTTTTTACATGCCAGAAAAACAAGTAGACCCTTATTGACAGAACCTACTATTTTATTATCAACTTCAACACTTGCTTTTTTTACTCTTTGTATGACGGCTCGCATCTTTTTGATTTTTCCTTTAAAACTCTTTCATTTAATTTATTTAGTTGATCAATTATTCCTTCAGGTAGTTTATCTTTAAATATTGAGAAATAATTTTTAAGCTCCAAAACTTCTTTTTCCCACTTATCTAAATCTATTTCCAAAAGCTTTTCTAAAGTATTTTTAGATAAGTTGAGTCCATCAACATTTAAATCTTCAATATTTGGAATATTGCCAATAGCAGTTTTTTTAAAGCCAACTTTATTGTCTACTCTTTCGAACATCCATTTTAAAACTCTGATATTATCAGAAAATCCCGGCCAGATAAAACCCTTTTGATTTTCATCTTTTAAAAACCAGTTAACATAAAAGATTTTTGGAAGATTTTTAGAAGTCATTTTCTTATCAAAGCCCAGCCAGTGATCAAAATAATCTGCCATATTGTACCCGCAAAATGGAAGCATTGCGAAAGGATCATGTCTTAATTTGCCTATATTTCCTTTAGCAGCAGCTGTCATTTGAGAAGAGACACTAGCTCCTAAAAAAGTTCCATGCTGCCAATCAAAAGCCTCATAAACAAGAGGAACAACGTCATCTCTTCTTCCCCCAAAAATTATAGCAGAAATTGGTACACCTTTTGGATTTTCAAAGTCTTTATCAATAATTGGGCACTGATGAGCCGGAGATGTAAACCTTGCGTTTGGATGAGCAGCTTTTTCTTCTTTAGAGTGTTTTTTTCCAAGCCAATTGATCATATTTTCAGGTTCATTCTTTGTCATGCCCTCCCACCAGACGTCATTGTCTTGTGTTAGAGCCACATTTGTAAAAATTGAATTTTTTTCTAAAGATTTCATAGCATTATAATTTGTATCATAAGAAGTGCCGGGTGCTACTCCAAAAAAACCGGCTTCCGGATTTATTGCCCAAAGCCTTCCATCTTCAGAAATTTTCATCCAGGCAATATCATCACCGATACATTCAATTTTCCAACCAGGAAGAGAAGGGTTCAACATAGCCATATTGGTTTTACCGCAAGCAGATGGAAAAGCAGCTACAAAATATTTCTTTTCACCTTCGGGATTTGTTATTCCAAGTATTAACATATGCTCAGCTAACCAACCATCTTTTTTTGCCATGGTTGATGCAATTCTAAGAGCAAAACATTTTTTTCCAAGAAGTGCATTACCTCCATATCCGGATCCATAAGACCAAATGCTTTTTTCTTCAGGAAAGTGAACAATATATCTATTTTCAGGATCACAAGGCCAAAGAGTATCTTTTTCATTTTCTTGAAGCGGTTTGCCGACAGAGTGCATACATTCAATAAAATCTTCATCTTTTAAATGATCAATTACTTTTTTACCCATTCTTGTCATGATATGCATGTTACAAACAACATATGCAGAATCTGTAATTTCTATTCCAATATGTGATTTATCCGATCCTATAGGCCCCATAGAAAATGGGATCACATACATGGTTCTGCCTTGCATAGAGCCATCAAAAAGATTTAAAAGCTTTATTTTCATTTCATTTGGGTTATGCCAATTATTAGTAGGTCCAGCATCAATCTCTTTTTCAGAGCATATAAAAGTTCTCTCTTCAACTCTTGCAACATCTTCAGGGTCTGATTTGAAAAAATATGAATTGGGCCTTTTTTGATCATTTAATTTTATAGCTTTTCCATCTATGACCATTTGATTCATTAACTCATCGTATTCTTCTTTGGTTCCGCTACATAGATAAACATTTTTAGGTTTGCAAAGATCTATTTTATCTTTGATAAATTTTTTTAAATTTTTATTAGCTGTCCACTCATCTAATGGTATATTAAAATCCATGATTTACCCTTTAAATTTTACTTTTAAAAAATAAAAAGTATTACATGATCATTTATTAAAATCTACCGCTTGAAAAAAAAAATTTTGGAAAAATAGAACCTAAAAAAACTAAAATACTTTTCATTATTAATGAAAAGTATTTCAGTTAATTTTAATGCCGATTAAATTCTAATGCAAAAAAAATTAAAAACTAAGCTAGTTTTGATTTCAACCAATCCATATAAGAAAGATTCTTATATCTTTCTTGAGTATCACTTAAAGAATCTAATTTTCCTTGAGTTATTCCTCCCGGAAAATACTGTTTATATCCATTGACTTGGATAGAATTTTTAACAAAAAAGCCAGAATCATTAATACTTTTTGTTAGGGTTTTGACTTTATCTTGTGTTTTTTCTATATCATTAAAAATGCTATCGCCTAATTTCTTCAGAAGATAAAAAGGAAGAACGATATTAGCTAAACCAACAGCTGAGAAATATACTTTTGCCACATTATTATTTCTAATAAAATTAACACCAAATCCAAAAGATACAACTGAAGTGATAGACGTTATTAAAGGAGCAAATAATTGATAGGCTACAATTTTTTTTACTACTTTCCAATTATGGTTTGAAACTTCTTTATTTAATTGAGAAACTTGATTTTCAAATTTATTATATGTGTTTTCTAAACTTGATATTTTCATAATAAACCTCATTTAGATTTAAAAGAGAGTAAGAATATCTAAAACTATAATAAAAAAAAATATTAAAAAAATTAATATTTCTTTTTATTTTTAAATCTGTCCAAGTAATCGAGAGCTTTACCTGTTCCTAAGCATACAGCTAGAAGTGGGTTTGGAGCTACGAAAACAGGAAGACCTGTTTCTTTTATAAGAGATTTATCAAGACCTTTGATTAATGCACCACCACCTGCTAAAACCATACCTCTTTCTACAAGGTCAGCTGCAAGCTCAGGAGGACATTTTTCCAAGGTTAATTTTACGTTTTCAATAATTTGTTGAATTGGTTCTGCCAAGCACTCTCTTATTTCAACCGAGTTTATTCTTTTAGTGATTGGAAGGCCGGCAACCTGATCTCTTCCTCTAACTTCCATTTCAAGTTCATTATTACCTAGTGGATAAGCAGAGCCGATTGTCATTTTAATATCTTCGGCAGTTCTAGGACCAATCATAAGATTGTAGGTTCTTCTCATGTAGTTCATGATAGAATCATCAAATTCATCCCCTGCTATTCTAAGAGATCTGGATTCAACAATACCGCCTAAAGAGATGATAGCTATTTCTGTTGTACCACCACCAATATCAATAATCATGTTAGCAGACGGCTCGTGAACAGGAAGATCAACTCCGATAGCTGCTGCCATTGGCTCTTCTATCAAAATAACCTCTTGTGCACCTGCGTGCAGTGCAGAGTCTTCTACAGCTCTTTTCTCAACCCCTGTTATACCTGATGGAACAGCGATCAAGATCTTTGGTCTGAAAAGTGATCTTGTAGGAGTCACTCTTTTAATAAGAGCTTTTAACATACCTTCGGCAATCTCAAAATCGGCAATAACACCATCTTTCATAGGTCTTACAGCATGAATTTTTCTAGGTGTTTTACCAAGCATGGCTTTAGCTTTATGGCCTACAGCCAGAACTTCATTTGTAACAGAGTCAACCGCTACAACGGAAGGTTCAGCCAAAACAATTCCCTTTCCTTTTACATAAACTAAAGTATTAGCAGTTCCAAGATCGATACCGATATCGGAAGAAAAGAGTCCACCGACTCTATCTAGTCTTGTAATTATTGACTGTTTTGTTTTTTGTAAAAAATCTTTAATATTTAAAGCATTTTTTGTAAGCATAATTTACCCTTTTAAGTCTGTAAAAGTTCTAAAACTTCATCCCAAGTTAATTTTGATATTGCTTCATCATCGCAACTTACAACTTTCTTCACCAGTCCTTTTTTTCTGTTTTGCATTTCAATAATTTTTTCTTCGATAGTATTAACAGTAACTAGTTTATATGAAGAAACATTTTTTTTCTGCCCAATTCTGTGTACACGGTCAGTTGCTTGGTTTTCAACAGCTGGATTCCACCACATATCATAATGTATTACAGTATCAGCTCCGGTAATATTTAGTCCAGTACCTCCTGCTTTTAAAGATACTAAAAATATTTTTTTATCATTATCGCTATTAAATTCTTTAACAATATCCAATCTGTTTTTGGAGCTGCCGTCTAGATAAGAGTAATTAATTCCTCTTAAATTTAAATCTTCTTTAATAATGTGAAGCATTTTTGTGTACTGTGAAAAAATTACAGTTTTATGATTAGCTTCGATTAAGTTTTGTACAAGTTCTAAAAGCATTTCATATTTTGCAGAGTCTCCAACTTCAACATTTTCTTTTGCAAAAATAGCTGGATGGCAGCATATCTGCTTTAATCTTGTCAGCGTAGCTAAAACATGTATTTGGACTTTATCAAACCCTTCTTTTTTAACAAGTTTTGTAAGCTCATCTTTTGCAGATTTAGCATAAGATTGATAAAGTTCTTTTTGGTTTTCTGTAAGTTTACAGTGATACAATATTTCTGAAACAGGAGGAAGATCTTTTAAAACATCTTCTTTCATTCTTCTTAAAATAAATGGAGCTACCTTTCTTTTTAAATAAGCAATATTATCTTTGTGGGTTACCCCTTCTGTTTTTAGATACTGCTCTGAAAATCTATCATAAGAGGACAAAAATGAAGGCATTAGAAAATCAAACAAAGACCAAAGTTCATCTAAAGAATTTTCAATTGGAGTTCCTGTTAAAATCAGTTTGTGTGTAGAGTTTAACATTTTTACTGATTTAGCATTTCTAGTGGCTCTATTTTTTATATGTTGAGCTTCATCCAAAATTGCATATGAAAAATTTATTTTTTTATACTGTTCGATATCCTTTTGCATCAAAGTATAAGATGTTACAACAATATCTTTGTCCTTAATATCTGATAAGATCTTTTTTCTTTGTTGCGGCGTTCCGTCAACTACCACTACATTTGAATTTGGACTAAATTTAAAAATTTCTTCTTCCCAGTTATATAAAAGTGTAGTTGGACAAACAACAATTGAAGGTGACGCACTTTTTTCTTGATTTTGAATAATTGCCACAATTGCCTGCAGAGTTTTACCAAGTCCCATATCATCGGCCAAAATACCATTCAGATACATTCTTCTAAGTCTTTCAATCCAGCTAATCCCCTCAATTTGGTAACTTCTTAAATTTGCTTTAATTGAGCCTGGAATCGGGCTAGGCTGGCTAATTGTTTCACCCAGCATCTCTTTTCTTTTGTCTAAAAGCTTTTGAGATATTTTAAATTTTACAGGAAGGTCCTTAAATATCTCTTCTTCAATATTAACAAGGCTCCAAAGCGGCTTATCTTCTACAAGATTTTCTAATTTATCAATTCCTATTTCATCAAAAATCTGAACAACTTTTGTAAGTTTTTCTAAATCCAAAACTAAAATTTTTGAAAATCTTGAACTGTTTTTGATATTTTTTTTGATATGACTAAGTTCTATAAAAGTTCTGCCTACAGCAGTGCATTCCCATAGAAGATCAAATCTAACCCCTTTGAGCTGACCGTCTACTTTTAAATTTGCTTTATAAAATCCCTCTTTTTCTGATACATCCAAATTTAGTTCAAATTTAGTTTCATCATAAATAAATTGATCTAAAAGATTTTGAGGACATTCAAAATTAATAAATTTTTGATATTTAGGAATAATTTCTGTCATGAACTCAACAATTTTCTTTTCCGATTTAGAAATGTAGCTTCCATGTTCTTCGTTAAACAAAAAATCCGAAAAAAGATCGTTTATAATTTCTCTTTCTTTAACTAGATCTCTAGCTAAAATACCATCTTTTGTGACGAATTTTGAAATATTATCAAATGAAAGGTTTGAATCAGACGCTTTAACTTTTATTCCATCATATATAAAATATATAGTACCTTCCAGCTCACCATCTAAATAAGAAAGAGAGCATCTGGCTTTTAAATTGGATGTAAAAGGAAGGGTTATAAACTTTTCTAAAGCATCCTGGTTTGATATTTCCGAAAATCTTTTTAACTCGGGAAGTGAGTTTTCAACAAAAGTTCCGAATAATGGCTCCGGTATGGTCATATCCTGTATTTGTTCTAAAGACTGCAAGTGATTTCTGTGAATATGCCCAGGAAATCTATAGTAAACGCCTTCATGAATAAGTCCGGGTCTAGAGCATTCAAATATATTAGCATCTTTAATATTAATAACATTTTGATCTACAACAAAAGTGGGACTTAATAAGATTTTAGAAGCTGGAGCTTCAAGATATTTTAGATCAAATCTGATAAATGAAGTTGAATAAGAATAGTTAAGCGGCGTTTCTAAATTACCGGAAAAAATATTTAAAAAAACAGGCTGATCTTCAGAAAGATCGGCCACACTTCTAGAAGGATTATTTTTAATTTCTATTTCATGGATTTTAAACAGCATATCTCCAAAAGTATCAATATCAATTTTAGCAATTTTTTGAGCTCTTTCATTATTTAGATTTTCATTATATCTTGATGATGCAATCAATGTATTTAAAATTATTTTTTCAATATCTTTAAAATTTTTAAGTTGAAAAAGATATTTTTTAGAACCTATTTGAATTTTCTCTTCAAATCTTAAAGCTTCTAAAAAGTTTTTAATATTAGGTATACTAAGCGGTTTTGATCTGGACGGAATTCTAAGAGCGAGGGAAAACTCAACATATTTTTGATTTTTTTCAATAGATTTTGGATTAAATATAAAAGCTATTTCAGCTTTATTAACAAAGTCTTCTTCTTTAGGCAGAAAAAATAGGGATGAAGCTAAAATATTTGAACTGCTTGTATATTCGGAAATAACCTGTTTTTTATATGTAACATCTTTCTTGATATCTTCTTTTGTTTCAGCTTCTTTAATAGTTTTTAAAAGTTTTTCATCTACACCTTTAAGATCCTTATCTTTTGAATAATTGATCAATATGGAATCAATATTCTCTTCCAAGTAGAAAACTAAAGCTGCAATATGCTGACAATCGAATCTATAAGTACAATCACAATTTGAATGGATTGTTTCAGATTCAAATCTATCTATTTCGATTTCACTTTCGTAAGTATTTTCAAACTTACCCATTACTTTGGCAGAAAACCTAATAGTATCATCATCTAGTCTCAAAATTTTTGCGCTTGTAACTTTTTTTTCATCATGAATACTTTTACCTTGCTGCAAAAGATTTTGAGAAAAATCCTGCTTTAATTTTCTAAAGTTAAGCATAATTATTTTTTCCGTTTTTTTTAAAAATTTGTATGGCACCAATTTATTTTTACCTTTTTTTTAAAACCTTATCAATCAAAAAAATTTTAAAAATATTAAATAAAATTTAAAAAAACCGTCCAAATTTACATATGAGCGTAAATCGTATTTACACAAACTTAAAAAAAAAGTTTTTAAGAATTTGAACTTCCTTGCTCAAAAATGAAAAAACAACTATATTAACATAATATACTTTTGCGGGTGTAGCTCAGTGGTAGAGCATCACGTTGCCAACGTGAGGGTCGTGAGTTCGAGCCTCATCACCCGCTTTTTTTTTAAAAAAATATTTTTAGGATTTTCAAGGTGGAAAAAAAAGAAACTAAAATTGAAATCAACGTCGAAAAAAAACCCGGCTGCATTGTTGAAGCTGAAATTATTGCAGATGAATCTTTTTTAAAAGAGGCTGAAAAGCTGGCGATAAAAGACATAAAAAAAGAAGTGAGTATGCCCGGCTTTAGAAAGGGCAAAGCACCTGTTGAAATGATCAAAAAAAAATACCCTCAAGCACTGCATGAAAGAACCGATAAAAAACTTGCTGATTTAGTTTTTATAGAAGCCCACAAAGAAAAAAAGCTTCCGCTTATCAATCCGGGATCAAGAATAATTTTTAATATTATTGATAAAACTAAAACAACCGCTACTTTAAAATACACATATGAAACTGAGCCTGAAGTACCAAAAATAGACCCAAAGCTCTTCAAACTTGAAGAGACTACAAAAAAAGAAGTTACAAAAAAAGAAATCGATGAAGCGATTCGTCAGATGAGATTTTTTTATGCTAAATTTGAATCAGTCGACAGACCTATTAAAGAGTATGATTATATTATTATAGATCTAGATTCAATTGATGAAGAGCCTCATCAAAGAGTTTTTTCCGATACAAGATTTGAAGTATCAAAAAATGGCATGGCTAACTGGATGCAAGAACTTGTTAAAGGTTCTAAAGTTGGAGATACTTTAGAAGGCATTTCCAAACCTGATGAAGATGCACCTGCCGAGGAAAAAGAAAAATTTCTACCTAAAAAAGTAAAAGTTACCATCAAAAAAATTGAAGAAGCTCAATTACCTGAACTAAATGATGAGTTTGCGAAAAGAATTGGATCTGAAACTATTGAAGAGATGGAAACATCTATAAAAAACATGTTAGAAAAGCAAGCGGAAGAAGGCTTTTTAAGAGAAAAACGTCATCAAGTTGAAAATTTTTTATTGAAAAATTTTAAATTTGACCTTCCGAGATCTTTAGTAACAACTGAAATAGAGTCCAGAAAAAATTCATACATGCACGATCCAAGATTCAAAGCTAAATTTGAAAAGATGAAAGAAAACGACAAGAAAGCATTTGAAAAGGATTTAGAAAAGCAAGCTGAGAATGCTCTTAGGATTTTTTATCTTACAAGAACAATAATTGAAGAAAATAAAATTCAAATAAAAGACGAAGAAATAACAAACGAAGCTATTGATATTATTTACAGACAGTCAGGCGGAACTAAAATCCCTGACCCTCAAAACATCCCAAGAGATGTATATGCAATAGCGCTTTCTAAACTTACTCTTACAAAAGCACAAGACTATATACTTGAACATTCTTCAAAAAACTGATACAAGTAAAATAAAAACAAATATTTCGAGGTAATATGTCATATAAATTCTTAAAAGATACAAAGAATTCATTAACTCCATATGTAATTGAAGATACTGGCCGTGGCGAAAGATCTATGGATATTTACTCTCGCCTTTTAAAGGATAGAATAATATTTCTAGGAACTGAGATAAACGATCAGGTTGCAAACGTTGTAATAGCTCAGCTATTATTTTTAAAAATGGAAGATCCAAAAAAAGATATAAGCATTTATATCAACTCACCAGGCGGACAGATAACATCAGGACTTGCAATTTACGATACTATGAATTTTTTAGGATGTGATATAAACACCTATTGCATTGGACTTGCAGCTTCCATGGGAGCTGTTCTTTTAGCTGCCGGAACTAAAGGTAAAAGATATGCTCTTCCAAACAGCCGCGTTATGATCCACCAACCATTTGGCGGTGTTGGAGGTGCAGCTGAGGATATCAGACTTCAAGCGAAAGAGATTCTGTATTTGAAAAACAAGATCGCTAACATCATGTCAGAAAGAACCACTCAGCCTTTAGAAAAAATTTTAAGAGAATCAGAAAGAGACTTTTTCATGAGCGCTGAAGAAGCGTTAGAATACGGTCTTATAGATCAAATAGCTCAACCCAAAAAATAAAAAGATATGAATAACAATCAAAAAGCAGCTTGTTCTTTTTGCGGTAGATTAGAAGATCAAGTAGAAAAACTGGTATCAGGTCCTCACGCGTTTATATGTGATAAATGTATTGGCCTTTGTTTAAACATTATCGAAAAAAAAGAACCTAAAGAGCTAAAAATATTAAAGCCAAAAGAGATCAAGGAAAAACTGGATGCTTATGTAATTGGACAGGAGAATGCAAAAAAGACAATCTCTGTAGCTGTTTACAATCACTATAAAAGGATAACAGCTATTTCAAAAAACACAAAAGATGTTGAGTATATAAAATCCAATCTTCTTTTAATCGGTCCTACAGGTTCAGGTAAAACTCTTCTCGCTAGAACACTTGCAGACCTGATAGATGTCCCTTTTGCTATTGCCGATGCAACAACCCTTACAGAAGCGGGATATGTTGGGGAAGACGTTGAAAATATTTTACTTAGACTTATTCAAGCCGCAGAATATGACGTTGAAAAAGCTGAGCACGGTATTATATACATAGATGAAATAGATAAAATCAGAAAAACAACTTCAAACGTATCTATTACAAGAGATGTTTCCGGAGAAGGAGTTCAGCAAGCCCTTTTAAAAATAGTTGAAGGAACAGTTGCAAACGTTCCACCAAAAGGCGGCAGAAAGCATCCTCATCAGGAATATATTAAAATAAATACAGAGAATATTTTATTTATTACCGGCGGAGCCTTTGTTAATCTAGACAAGATAATTGCCAAAAGACTTGGAAAAGAAACGATTGGATTTAAAGCCGGTGAATTAAAAGCTGTTGATAAAAATGAGATCAACTATTTACTTTCTCAAGCAGAACCTGAAGATCTGGTTCAATATGGTTTGATTCCTGAGTTTGTAGGTAGATTCAACAGCATAGCCAATTGCAATGATCTAACTGAAGAAGATCTGGTTGAGATTTTAACTAAACCTAAAAATGCTATTATAAAACAGTACGTTCAGCTTTTCAAAGAAGAGGGCGTAGATCTAAAATTCACAGATGACGCTCTAAAAGCTATTGCTCATAAAGCTAAAAAAACCAAAACAGGTGCTAGAGCTCTTAGAATGATTGTTGAAAATTTACTTCGTGATCTAATGTTCGAAACTCCATCCGATCCGTCCATCAAGGAAGTTTTGATCGAAAAAGACACTATTGAAAAAGAAAAGCCCCCTGTTATTAAAAAATCAGCTTAAAAAAAAGTCCTGGCTCTTTTTGAGAGCCAAGACTGCTTTTATTCGAGAGAGAAAAAATTCTATTATCTAATATTGCTTGAAGATGCAATTTTAGCACTATTTACATGGTCAACCACTTGTGCAGCTGCGTTTTGGTTTTGAGATGCTGAGTTCACGTTGTTTTCTGTAAACTTCAAGTTAGTTCCTTCTGTTTGGTTATATGTATTTAATACGCCAGATTCTGTTTCTTTAGCAGAAGAAATTTGTTGATATGGAGCTGAAGCCAATTGTGGTGCTGATTGAGATAAAGGTGCTGCAGTGCTTGCTATTTTATTTGATATATCTTTTCTTTTAAAATATTTTTTTTCAACTTCTGCTTTTGCTTTATCTCTTTCTTGTTGGTTTTTAAAAGGTTTTTTACTTGATAATTCTTTTGTTTTTGCATCTCTTGTGCTTTCTGCTTTTTCTCCTTCTGTTTCTTCTTCTTTTGCCGCCCCTTGAGTATCTTTTGGCGCTACATCTTCTTCTCCGACTTGTTCTGTTTCTGGTTCTGGTTCAGATGAATGTTGTATTTCTTTCATTTCCATTTCCATATCTTCTCCTCCAGCCGCTCCTGTTAATTGACCTTCACCACCAGCACCTGCAAGATCAGTAAGATTTGTTTCTTCCGTTGGCACTGACAATACATTTTCATACATATCAGCAGCTTCTGCTGCTGCTGTAACTCCGCCAAATATTCCTGATCCCAAAGCTACTCCACCAAGTAAACATCCGATACCACCTGCCCACATCGCCCCTGTAGCTGCTGCAGATTTTGCGGCTCCATTTGCTTGAGCTCCTTCTATTCCAAAATTACACATAGTGTTATTTTGATCACCTAACATTAAGCTTAGCGTAAGAGAGGTTCCTACAAAAGTTAACATCAAGCCCCTTAAAGCCAATATAATGTCCCCAGTTGTTATATCTTCGTTGTCACCTGAATTATTTGAACTATTAGCACCAAAAAGTTTAGTATTATCTTTTTCTTTTGATGCTATATTATATGTATTGCCAGCTCCAAAATGCGAATAGTTAACAACATCTGGATCTTTTATTACTCGTGCGTTAGCTGACATATTTGTTCCTCCGAATTTTTATTATAATTTTTTTATTTACTAAAATAACCTGTTGCCACTCTTTGCTTAATTTCTCTTAACCCTTCTCCCCATGCTGAAATGTCTTTACATTCTAATCCGTCTAACGTAGCTTTACCTTGTACTATTGAAGAAAGTTTTTCGTAAAAGAATTTACAAAGTGTTGATATTGACTGTGATAAACTTTGGTTTTCGCCTATTTCAGCTTCTAAATTTGCTATTTTCTTCTGAATATTTCCTGCCATTATTTTAGCAACACCTTGCGCTATTTGAAAACCTCCTGCTATAGCAAACACAAGAGGAGCCATAATTCCCATTACAACTGCGAACATTCCACCTGTTAAAACAGTTGCTGCTAAAATCGCTCCGGCCAATACTATACCAGTTATTACATAAACTACAGTATTTACACTAGATAAGGTTGTAAGAAAGTTTATAATTGGATCCAGTTCTTTTATTTGTTCATGTAATAATTTAAAATTTGCTTGTGATGCCTTATTTTCAGAATCCTGAACACCAAATAAAGCATTTGTCATTGAAGTTGAAGTCATTATATCTTCGTTAAGCATTTTTCTAATCAAACTATAAGCAGCTACAAGTCTCCACATATTACATTCTTGATTATCTTTATCGCTATTGCCACCTTTTACAACAGTCAAGATCGGAGTGGGATTAGGATTTTGATCTTCTTTTAATTTTAATATTGCTTGCATATACTCCTCTTATGATTTAGATTGTCCGATTTGACCAAACCAGTTATAACATGTATTTAACAAGTTATAAAATTCTTGGTCGTTTTGTTGAAGTGGATCAAATTCAGACTGCATAATCGTTTGTGTTTCTTGAAGTCTTTTTTGTGCTTCAGACTGATCTTGGTTAATAGTGCCGTTTGTATAGTCTTGCCAATCAGAGTATTTACCTTGGTCTAACGTTTTATTGCCTTTTGGGTCAACAATCTGATCTGCATTTGAATTCCACCATTCACTTGAAAAAATATCTCCATTACTAATATTAATAGAATGGTTGGCATACATACCCAAAACCATGACAGCTCCTAAGATAATCAAACCAACTCCTAATGGAGCTAATGCACCAGTAAAACATAAACCAATACCAACTACTATAAATACAGCAGCTGCTATTGCTCCTATAAGATATCCTGTTCCCGAAGATCCAAAAGCAGCTGACGTTTTATACATTTCTTTAGCTTTTGCGGCTGCTGTTTGGTTATCTTTACTCCATTTATCTACAGAGTTTTGGTATTCTTTTTGAGATTCTTTTTCATCGGCAAGTACAGCCATTTTATTCATATTATTTACTTCTTTTGCATTATGCATCATTGAACCTAGAAGAAGAAAAATATTTTCTTTCATATCTAAAGTAATATTGTTATTAGAATCATCATCAGATGATCCATAGTTCTCTTCGATATTTTTCATAAGTCTTAAAATATCTTTATCATCTAAGCCTTTTTTGTGCATTTGAAGCATTAAAAGTAAAAGGCAAGGATGAACATCTTTGCCAAAAGCATGTATACTATGAACAGAAGAAATTGGCATCATTTCTTGCTCTCTTTCTACATGCTGCTCTTTTATTGCTACTGCCATATTTTTTTACCTCTTTATTAATTAACTTGTTACCAAGTTTTTTCACTTTTTAAAAGATTTTGAAGCATAAAACCAGCTTCTTCAGTTGCTGATTTCATACTTGTTATTGTTGAATCCACCTGTGTTTGCCATTGTGTTTGCACATCATTTTTTATTATTTCCATTTGAGCTCTTTCTTCATTTAGTTTATTTTGAAGCTCTTGAACTTGAGAATTAAGAGAGTCACTATTTTGTGGATTACTGCTTATTTTATCTTTAAGTTCATTTAACTGTTTTGTGATAGCATCCACTTCTTGTTTCTTGTCTTCGAACTCTTTATAAAGCTCATTATTTGAAATAATATTCGGTTTTAAACTGTTTTCTAAGTAATCAGCTGTTTTAGCTTGCATTAAAAACAATAGCAATAATGGATTTACGCACATTTGATTTGATCCTGATTGAGGATCATCTAAACATGCTATTTTTTGTATTGCTGTCATATTTTCTCCTTATTAACATCCGTAATCTTGGGAATCATTATTTTCTTTTGATATCCCTTGAAATAAAGCTTGCATTGAAGATATTTCTGCTTGGGCATTTGATAATATATCTTGGGCATCCATTTTGATTTTACCAGTAGCTTTTGCAAATATTGTTTTAATTGAATCTTCAAGCTCAGTTACTTTAATTTGCAAATCAACTATTTTAGAGCTTAAATCTTTTTCTTTTCCAATATCGCTAGATGTAATTGCTGAAGTATATAAGTTCATGACTCCATCAACTGCTTTCTCAAAGCCGTGAGAACAATCAACATTTTTCATTTGATCCAATGTATCTTTTGGCATGGGCATTCCGGTTGCATCTTCCCACATTGCTGCCATAATAGGAACAAAGACATTTTTTATAAGCCAAGAAAGACCTTCGCCTAAAACATTGCCTACTTTTTCAAATGCTTTATATTCCCAAGAATTTTTAAATGCCGCTAAAGCTGCGCCAGCGCCAGCTTTTTTACCTTTTACATCTTGCTCTAATTTTTCTAACTGCGTTTTATATTTATCTAATTGAGCCTTATCTTTATTAAGCTCATCTACCTTAGATGAAATCTCATCAGCCATATTTTGCATTTGAACTACTGCGTTCAATTCATCAACGCTTAATCCACCTGCATTTTTTAAAGCATTCAAAAAGTTTTGAATAGCTTGTGGCAAATGTTTATAATCATCTTGATTTTCACCTAAGTACTTCATAAAAGACTGAAGCATTCTAGAAGCTGCAGCTTTTTCTTCTGCTGCTTTTTGCATATTTTCAGAATAATTAGATGAAGTCTCTTTCATCTTTTCTAAAAGATAGAAAATACTCATTGTTTCAGGCTTGATAACATTTCCCATTGCAGGAGTCAAAGGCTGCATCATCATATCTTCTTGTCTTCTTTCAATAACTCTTTGAGCTGGAGTAATATCTTGCATGTGTGCCATTAATTATCCTCCTTTTCCTAAGTTTTGTTGAACTGTCTGTAAGAATGCGTCCACACTTTGTATTGTTTGTTGATCCACCCCATAAATAGTATTAATCAACTGACCGTCTTTGTTTAAAAGGTCGTTATTATCACCTATTTGGTTAGATAAAGATTGGTTTAAAGGATCGAGTCCATCAGAACCATCCTCACCTGCGTCAGTCCACATATAAAATACGTCATTTTGATCTTTCGGATTTTTTCCGTGTGCATTAATACATGTATTCAAAAAGTGAATTAAAGGTGCTGTATCTCCATTATTCCAGTGTGTAATACAATTATTTACGTCTCCTGACTTTCCTGTCTTTTGATTAAAGATCATATCAACTGTAGCTAAAATTCTTTTTGGATAATTACCTTGTCCCCACATTTTTTGATACTGCTCAGGCATAGATTTAAATACAGCTGTATCTTGCTTTAATTGTTTTAAATCATTTACTAAAGATTGTATTAACTTTTTATCATCTGCAGATGGAGGAGTAGCAATAGGGTGATCCCAATCATTACCTTGTCCCTTCGCGTCATATTTTTCTTCTAACTGTTTTATATCTTCTAAAACTTTCGCTAAATCGCCTGATACTTTTTCTAATGCGTTTGCGTATGTAATTAGACCCATTTTTAAGTCATCGGAAATCTGTTCAAGTTTACCTAAAAGCACTTGCGCCATATACCAAAATGCATATCCACCCTTGCCATGTTTAAGTTTGTCAATTTCTGCTAATATTTGAGCCTTTTCTTGATCGATTAAATAATTTCTATAATAACCTATATTACTGTGAGGTCCATTTTCTTGGGGCAGTGTTGGCCCTACATTGGCTAGAGCGGGATTTAAAACAGCAGGATTATTATTATTTGATTCCACCATATATTTTTTTCCTACTTTTTTAGGCTGAAAGCCATTTTTTACTTTTTGTTTTTTTCTTAGCTTTTGGTTTTTCCTGACCTTCATAACCTTCTTTTTTAGCTTCATTATCTAACTTGTTTTGAAAATCTTGAAGCATCGACCATTCTTCGGGTTTAAAATTTTTCGGGTCAGCAATAACCTTTTGTATTTCAGATTTTGAAACGCCTAATTTATCACAAATCTGATCAAATTCGCTGTTCAGATTAGACTCGACATCTTTAATCACTTTGTTAATTTTCTCTCTCTCTTCAGGAGAGGCAGTTTTCAAATCTTTAACTACTTGCTCAAAAAAGCCTAAAGATTTTTCAATCATTTCTGAAAACTCTGAAAACTTCTCTGGGGAGTTTATCAAGTCATCGAAAAATGATTTTACTTGAGTTTCTTTCATATTATTAACCTCTCAATACTTTTATTTAGGGATTTTTAATGTCCCTATTTCTCTCTATTATTATAATAACACATTTATATTAATTTGTTAAGAAAATATTTAGATATTATTAATAAATTATTAATTATCAATGAATAATATAATTAACTGGCTTAAAATAAAGAATTTAGATAATTAACATTTAAGATGTTTTATATAAATGACTTACGCAAACAGCTAAGTGTTAATAGCGCTTTTAAGGTGCTCTACCCTAGCCTCAATGGTTTTTAGCTCCGCTTGAGCTTTTTGAACTCTTTTGATTCTCTTTAATGCTATTTCTCGATCAAATACATTAATTTCTGAGCTCTTAGCATTTATCCGATCTTCTAATTTTTTTTGTTCCGACAAGATTTTGTCTACTTCTTCTTGAATTTCTGTTAATTCTTTTTCTAATTTTGTTGCTTCTTTTTGACTTTTTTCAAGCTCCTCCATTTGAGTTTTAGATCTATTGGCTTCGGGTATTTTTTCAATTTCCTGAATTTCCTTTCTTTTTTCTTCAATTTCTGTTTCTTTAGTATCCATTAAAGTATTTTGATCAAAAAGCTTGTCATCTAGTTTTATGATTTTCGGAAGAATTAATCGATTAAGCTCAGAAAAAGAGTCATGCAATTCGTTATATCTAGGCTTCAGATCCTCTAAATCTCGTAAGGCTTCTTCATATTCAGTTTTAGCTTTTTCTAATCTTTCTGAAAGCTCATCTAAAGTAAACGGCTTTCTTGATAAATATTTAGGAATTGTTTTAAAAGTACCAAATCTAGCCATATCAAATTCTCTTGGAAGTCTATTTCTTCCCTTTAATATTGCTAATTTTTTCTCAGGGTCGCTTAAACCTGTAATTTTCTCCCACCAAAGAGCCGGTATTTTTTGATACCCGGTATCTTTATCTTGAAGTTTTTCATCAAGCTCCCGCTTTCTTTTTTCTTTAGCTTCTATAGCCTTTTCTTCTAATTTTTCTCTTTGATCTTTTAATGATTCGATATCCTGGCGCATAGATCTAATGTCATAATTAAATGAGTTTTTTAATTTTAGAGTAGACTCAAATGAAGATGCCGTTGAATCAGGAAATAAATTATCACTAATAGCCATCTTATTTAACTCTCGAATTGTAGATAAAAATTTACGAGGAAGCTCTTCAGCCTTTTTAATTTTAACCCGACCTTTTTCATCAATAGAATGTATAGTCACACTATCGCCTGCTGTAATTATTCTTGAAATCTTTTTACCCTGTAAAAAATATCCTAAATCTTTAAGAGCATCCAAATAATTACTTTTTGAATTTTTAGAATCATACCTTTGTTCAATTCTTATTATTATTATTTCAGTACCTATTTCAGTTTTTAAAGGAATTTGAACTTTAAATTCCCAATATTTTCTAGTAGAAGTATTTTTTGTATCTTTATAAGCTCCAAAAAGAGTAAATCCCATATTTACATTATCAGACTCCCCTTCTTTAGAATCTGCATTTCTTCTCCAGCCTGATAAAGGCACATCTGTTACTTGCCTAACTCCCAATAAAGCAGCGTCATTAACATAAAGCTTGGTAGCCTTAAAACCACCCATAATTAATATTCCTTTATTATTTCTTAACTTAAGTATAACAAATTATT
>JAFGQY010000084.1 GCA_016935395.1 Parachlamydiales bacterium | reverse complement strand
TCTTTTTTTGCTCGTTTTTCAGAGTAAGTACAAACCACATCATAAGACCTATTAGGGTAATATAAACGAATAACACTCCCGTCTTGTTTTTTCAATCGAGATGTTATTGAATCAATAAAAGGTTTTGGCGCATTCGCCAGGCGAGCCCCCACAATGTATTGAGAGCATTTCCTCGAAGCTTTTTTAGAAATGAAAGTGTAAGTTTGTCGAAGGTCGATATCATTGTTTTTAGCCATTTTGCAAAGAGTTTGAATCCCTCTGCAATACAATTTGCTATCAGTAGGATAGGAGATGTTTTTTGGCATTACAGTTGTATCAACAATAACTTTTTTTAAACTTGCAGCTTTTATAGCTCAAAATTTAAAGCAGTCTTTAATGTACAAGCGAGAATTTTTTTCATCCATTTTTCGCCTAAACGTTTTCTCCATCTGGATAAAGAAGATGGATTAACAGGAAAAGTTCATTGAAGATAATCATATCCACAAAAAAAATGCCAATAAGGACTTTCTACCCATTGTTGAACTGCTCCTTCATCGGAAAAATTAGTCATGTTCTGCAACATAAAAAGTCCCGTTATTAATCGAACTGGTTTTGCAGGAGCGCCTCCTTTTTCAGTAAAAAAGCCGGCAAATTCTTTTTCCAAATCTTCACAATCAATAAGTTGAGATAAAATAACGAGTACATGTTTTGGATTTAAGGAGTAATTTCTTGCAAATTTTATATAAAAAAAAGGTTTAAAATCATCCTTTTTCTCTATAAAAAACACATGTTTTTACAATTTTTCAAGATCGACTAATTAGTTCTACAAATAATTTTTTAAACAATGAAGAAAAACCAAGAGAGGGATATTCGAGAAAGTTCTCAATAACAGACGAAATAGGGCAAGAAAAAATTAAAAGACTCTACAAAACACAGATCATGGATTTAATTGCTGCAACTAAAGGCGAAACATCCCCTTCTTGCATTATTTCTTAATAAAAAACAATCGAGCTCTTTGTTAAAAAAGCTCGACAGATATCTATTATATTTTCATTGATTTAGTAATCAGGCTTAAAGCAGAAATTACTCACATAATTTCTAAAAAATAAAGCTTGTATCAATACCTAAACACAACTTGTGAAACGTTCATTTCTTCTGCTTTAAAATAATCTTTGCACCAAAGAGCTGTTTCATGAGGTTTAAAATATTTACAGCTGAAAATATCTATATGCACAGAGTTTGTTGAATTTGCAAAGTGTGCAGTTATAGATGAAGTTTCAATAAGCTGAAGAGCTGAATATCCAGCTACCCTTGGAGTATCTCCAAAATTAACGACAATCGGTTCTCCGTAAGCTTTCATATTAATATATTTCACTAAATCTTTCATAAACTTGGTGATAACTTTTCCATCTCTAATCATTTTTGGATCTGCTGAATGCAAATCTATAGAAACATTCATTCCCCATGGAGTATTTTCTTTATATGCAGCTACTACCTCATTATCTTTCTGTTTTGAAAATTTTGAGTAATTCACAACGCTAGGACCTACATTAGCAAATAAAATACTATTTAAAAATAGAGCACAAAAAACTAATAAAAATGTTTTTTTCATAACACCTCTCCTTTATTAATTTGATATAATCTAAAATTTCAATTTACAAAAGAACTTTTTCAAAAGAATGGTTTTTTCAAAACATCTTTTTTGATAATGTAAGTAAAAGAAATAATTCATCCAAAAGTTTATATGACAACAAAAAGTATAAAAATCAAAACAGCTCCTAACTCCAAAGAATCAGAGATGATGGTTTTAGGTTGTATGCTTACCTCTATAAATAGTTTAAATATTGCTTCTGATAATTTAGATGATCAGGACTTTTATTTTTCAGAACATAGAAAAATATTTTATGTTTTAAAAGAAGCATACAAAAAAGATAAACCTGCCGACATCCACATCGTAGCTGAAGAATTAAAAAGACAAAATATCTTAGATGAAATTGGTGGAATTCAATATTTAACAACTCTTGCCCAATATGCCGGCACTTCAGCTTACATTGAAGAGTACATACAGATAATAAAAGATAAATCTATTCTTCGAAAAATGCTATATGCTACAGAAGTTATAGAAAAAAAAGTTTTAGAAGAACCTGAAGATGTGAAAGTAACATTAGATGAAGCTCAGAGTAAATTTTTCAATATTTCCCAATCTGTAAACCATCATCAAGGTCTTATGATAAAAGATATTTTATCAGGACTGAAATCTGAAAAAGGTCTTCCATATTTAAAAGAGCTGCAATTAAAACAAGAAGAGTATCACAAGCGCGGTCCTGATGATATTGGAATCACAGGAATTCCAACTCATTTTATAGATCTTGATAAAATCTTAAACGGACTTTCGAATTCCAATCTTATGATTTTAGCTGCAAGACCGGCAATGGGAAAAACAGCTTTAGCTTTAAATATCGCTGAAAATGTCTGTTTTAAAAATGACATTCCGGTCGGTATGTTTTCATTAGAGATGACCGCTGAACAAATTCTTCATAGAATCATTTGCTCTCAAGCCGAGATAGAATCAGAAAAAATAAAAAATGGTTCTTTAGACGGCTCTGAATATCAAAAAATTGTTTCTTGCGTCAATTATATACAAAAAAAGCAGATGATAATTGATGATCAGCCCTCTCTTAAAATTACCGATCTTAGAGCTAGAGCTCGCCGTATGAAAGAAGCATTTAATATAGGCTTTTTAATAATTGATTATCTTCAGCTTCTATCCGGCTCCGGAACCCTTCGTTCAATGGAAAATAGACAAATTGAAATTTCTGAAATATCACGTATGCTTAAAAATCTAGCAAGAGAATTGAATATTCCAATCTTATGTTTATCTCAGCTTTCTAGAAAGGTTGAAGAAAGACAAGGTCATAGACCAATGATGAGTGATCTAAGAGAGAGTGGATGTTTAGCAGGTGATACTCAAATAAAAGATGCTAATACTGGAAAAATATACACAATCAAAGAATTAGCTGAAAGAAAAACACAAATGCCTATTGAAGTTTATGGAATTGATAAAGACCTAAAAATCAAAAAAAGAAAAATGATAAAAGCATTTTTTTCAGGTAGAAAAACGGTTTATCTTTTAACAACTAAAACAAAAAGACAAATAAAAGCTAGTAGTAATCATCCATTTTTGAAAAAGGATTCTTGGACAGCTTTGGAAGAATTAAATGTTAAGGATACTATTGCTATTTCAAATAATGAAAAACTTATTTGGGATGAAATTGTATCCATAGAAAAACTCCAAGTTGAAGATGTTTACGATGCAACAGTTGAAGAAGTGCATAACTTTGTTGCTAATAATATTATTGTTCATAATAGCCTAGAGCAAGATAGTGATTTAGTATTCTTCTTATTAAGACGTGAATATTATGATCCATATGATAAACCCGGTCAAGGCGAACTAATAATTGGCAAAAACCGTCATGGAGCCGTTGGAACTGTTAATTTAAGTTTTAGAAAAGAATTTGCTAAGTTCGAAAACTTCACTCCTCTTAATCCATCATTAGTAGATGATAATGAAGAGGCGTTCACACAGTTTTCACCTGAATAAATAGATAAAAAATGGCAGCTTCAATAAAAGAAATTAAACAGGTTAATTTTAATGGCTGATTATGTTTTAGTTCATGGAGGAAATTTATCTACCGACACATGGAATAAACTTGCAAAAAGAAATGATTATCCTTCCGGAGAGTATTTGGGAGGAAAAGTTTGGGATAAAGTTATAGCTCCGCTTAGAAAGAATTCTCACAGAGTTTTTGCACCAACATTATTAGATGAGAATAATTACGATCTTTCAGATCATATCGAACAAATATGCGGATTAATAAAAGAACATAAGCTAAAGGACGTTATTTTGATAGGAGCCAGTTATGGAGGGATGGTAATAACTGGAGTAGCAGTAAAAATAAAAGAAAAAATAGCTCTTTTAGTCTATCTAGATGCAGCTTTTCCGGATCCCGGTCAATCATTGTTTAATATTTTAAGCTCAGCTAAATATGATCCTAAGATAGTTTTGGAGGGGTTTCCTAAAGCTTATACTGAAAAATTATACTATGATCCCCAAAAAATAGAATCATTATCTAAAGTTTATATACAATGTACTGAAAGCTCTTTTCTTTCTGTAACTAAACTTGTGAAACAAAAGATTTCTAAAAAGAAAAACTGGCAGTTTTTCGAGCTGCCCACGTCACACATTCCTCAAGCTACTATGTCCGACAAATTAATAGAGTTATTCTTGTATTTTGGAAATATTACTTAAAAAAATGTTCTTTATTTATTAGATGTTTGTCTATGAAAGAATTTTAACAAAAATAAATTTTCCAACTATGTTAAATAAAAATTTCTTGTTTTATTTTTTTTAGAATTTCTTTTGTTTTATCATCATTTAACCACCCAGAATTTTGTATAATTTGATAACAAGCAGTTTCCGGAAATTTCATATATAATTCTAATCGTTTAAGCACTTCATTTTTAAATTCCTTTTCATGTTCTATTCGAATTAATGTGCTTTTGGAAAATTCAAAACAAGATGCAAATTCTCTTTGTGTCAATCCCAGCCATTTTCTGTAGCGAAGAACGTCTTTGCTTGTAAATTCCTTTGAAAAAATCGGTTCAAAAATCAATGAAGAAGGTCCTCTTCTTCCGATTGTGGCGAGCAAAACCAGAGGATCGTTTTCATCGATTGAAATACCCATTGTTTGACAATATTCTCCATAAGCCGGATTTTCTTTACTTGGAAGACGGTCCTGAAGCGATTCGAATAACTTACCAGCATGATGAATTTTTTTCGTTAAAGGTAGATCAGGCCCTACCGGAATGATGTGTTCTGTATGAAGATATTGATCACTGTACTGAAAAATAAAATCATTGTTTTTACGATAGAGTTTGCCTACATATATACGAGATTTTCGTTTTTCTAAAAAAACAGCGATAGCTGAAATTTTTTTTATATTCATTTTAATTCTCCTAAACGGCGTTGAATTAATGAGGTAAAAGCTTGCTGTCTTTTGCTGCAAATAAAACTAGAAGAAATTAAATCAAAAAGCATTTTTTCCTTTTTGAAAATCTGTTTTTTAAAATTTTCTATAGCATACATGTAATTGAGTCTTTTCCATTCTTTAATATAGTCGTTTAAGCTAGGTTCGGATGTTTCTTTAGTGGCAATAGATCCTTTAGGTTCATGTATTGCACCTAGCAGTGATTCAAGTTCTATAGCTATATAACTCGGATTATCATATGCCGGAGCTAATTGAAAACCTTTTGGAGATTGAATCAAAGCTAAATTTCTACCATGACGGTCATGATTGCCGATTAAAGCATCAAAAAGAGTAATTTGAATGAATTTTTCAACTTCTTTAAGGCTTTGAGTCTTTTCTTCGATAATTTTGGCGATTGTTTCACAGCTAAATTCTTGATGACCTATAAAATGATAAATATGAATTAGAGAGCTTGATGAAAAACTTTGCATAAAATTTTGCGAAACAAAAGCATCTAGTTCATTTTGAAAACGAATGAGAAAAAAAGGAGGAACTTTAATCTTTAATAACACAGCAATTTGATTGCATAGGTATTCAAATCGGGGTAGTTCGGGATAGTCTCTTTGTTCTACTTTTAAAATATAATTTTTCTTACCTAGAGATCCGGAATATTTGCGAAATTTTCCATGAAAAAAGCTGGAATTTTGCTTATTAGTTAAAGTAGCAGCTGAGGAAAAGTTTTTAGGAATAATGTTATTAAAAAAAAGCGGCGACCCAAACCAGTTAACAAAGCAAGTTTCGTGAAGACCCTCATGTTGCGGTTCTCTTGAATTTAATGATTGCTTACATCTATAGCAAAGCATAAAAAATACCTTGTTATTTTTTACTTATTTTATCTAAATTATATTTTAGTGTCAATTCGGACCAGAATAAAGACGGTCTTATTTGACAACTTTTATCGGCAAATTATTGATTTTAAACGAGTTGTATTTTTTATAAGAAAATTTTAGTTCATCCGATTAATTGGTTCTTTTGCTCCTGAGGATACAATAATCGAAGTTTTAATTTATTTAATCATGGATAGATTTATTGGAAGAGATTTTGAAGGAGCAAAACTTAATAGCTCTTATTTTTTTGTTCGATGAGGTCCCTATTTTTTAAGCATGCAAAATTTTTTAAAAAAATAAATCTACCAAAAAATTGTTAGAGGATGCTGCTGTTTTTAATAAACTTTTATTTACATAAATTTTTTTACTATATAAGATTTTTTTAATTTTTTCAGGAGGCTTGAAATGGTATTAACTATAAGAGAATTTTTTGTAAACCCACCAGACAGGATAATAAAGGATTTAAATGTTCGTTCTAAAAACTACCTGGAAGCTCAAAATAACTTTTTAAAAACTATTGAAAAAATTGAGTCTTACATTACAGCTATTTTTTCTTTTGCTATAATAGGAGGAGTAATATCTTTGGGACTGCTAGGTCTTTCCCTTTATAAATTTATAACTTTTAAAAAAGTTATTATACCTATTTTATTTTATGGATTATCTGCAACAGGACTTGGTTATCTTGGAAAGCATATGTATGATAAGTCGAACAAAATCAAAGATAATTTCAAAAATACCCATTCAAAAACAACAAGAATTAAAACGGTATTAAAAACAGCAGAGTATGTGTATATAGCTACAACATTACCAATACTTATTTGGAAATATAGCTCGATCTTTTTTAATAAATCAGCAGCAGGTCCACAAATTAACGTAGCTGCCGGCCATTAAATAAAATTTTTGTTTATCTATTAAATAGCCATTTCTTTACTTTTTTTATTTTTTTCAATATATTAGCTAAGTAATTTAGAAAATTGATTAAGGTTAATATGGCATCAGTTAAAAAGAAAAGAAAAGCAAAGATCGCTAGACACAAAAGAAAGAAAAGAAGAAGACGCGATCGTCATAAAAAAAGATAAATAACATCTTTCTTTTAAAAAATCTTATATGTGGAAATATCCTACAAAATTTGATGTTATAGTTGTAGGAGCGGGGCATGCTGGATGCGAAGCTGCATATGCAGCTGCAAAAATGCAGGCCAAAACGCTTCTATTAACTATGAATTTAGATACTATAGCCAAGGCAAGCTGTAATCCTTCTATTGGAGGGATTGGCAAGGGACATATTGTCCGTGAAATAGATGCTTTGGGTGGTATTATGGGTGTTATCACAGATAAAACCGGAATACATTTTCGAATGCTTAATGCCTCCAAAGGTCCGGCAGTAAGAGCGCCTCGAGCGCAGATCGACAAAGCTCAATATTCACTAGAGATGAAAAAAGCTTTAGAAGAAACTAAAAATCTTGAGTTAAAACAATTTACAGTAAAATCATTGATTGAAAAAGATGGTGAAATTCAAGGAGTTTTAACAAAAGAAGGCGTTATTTTTGAAGCAAAGACAGTGATTATTTCATCCGGCACTTTTATGAAAGGACTTATGCATATTGGAGATTCTGATTTTGAAGGCGGAAGGGGCGGTGATCTTCCTTCAAACGATCTATCTAATTCATTAAAAGAGATGGGATTTACAATTAAACGGTTAAAAACCGGAACTCCTCCTAGAATTCATAAAAGAAGTATTGATTTTGATAAACTGGATGTTCAGCCGTCTGATGAAAATGTAAAATTTTCTTATAGTTTAGTTGAGCAAAAATTAAATAAAAGAATTCCATGTTACATTTCTTATACAACACAAAAAACTAAAGAGATTATTTTAAGAGACTTGAAAAAATCGGCTTTATTTTCTGGAAGGATTCAAGGCGTTGGTCCTAGATATTGTCCTTCAATAGAAGATAAAATTGTGAGATTTAGTGAAAAAGAAAGACATCAAGCATTTTTAGAACCAGAAGGTCTTAATACAAATGAGTATTACATAAACGGTCTATCATCTTCAATGCCATTTTCCACTCAAATAGAAGTTATAAGAAGCATGATAGGTCTTGAAAATGCAGAATTTATGAGAGCTGCCTATGCTATAGAATATGATTCGATACCTTCTCATCAAATCTACCCTACAATGGAAACCAAAATAATTAAAAATCTTTATTTTGCAGGTCAGATTAATGGTACTACAGGATATGAAGAAGCAGCAGCTCAAGGACTTTTAGCTGGTATTAATGCCGCTTTAAAAGTTTTTAAAAAAGATGAATTTATTTTGAAAAGAGATGAAAGCTACATTGGTGTCATGGTAGACGATCTAATCACAAAAGAAATTTTAGAGCCTTATAGAATGTTTACCTCTAGAGCTGAATACAGATTGCTGCTTAGACAAGACAATGCCGATTTAAGACTTTTTGAATATGCTTATAAGTTTGGTCTTATCGATAAAAAAAGATACGATAATATTAAGAAGAAAAAAGAGATTATTGAATTTGAAAGTAACAGACTTGATAAGATATTTAAAAGCCAAGATGATAAAGTAGCCTCTTTAAAAAAGATTCTGTCTAGACCTGAAATAACTTATGATATTCTACTACAAAAATACCAAGATGACGTTAAAGATTACGGCATAGAAACAAATGATCAGCTAGAGCTAGAAGTTAAATATGAAGGATATTTAGTAAGACAAAAAAAAGAGGTTGAAAAACTAAAATATTTAGATGAAATCAAAATTCCTGAAAATTTTTCTTATAAAAAAGTAATTGGGCTTAGATTTGAAGCTAGAGAAATGCTTTTGAAATTTCTACCAAAAAACCTATCAATAGCATCTAGAATAAATGGGGTCAGTGCAGCAGATATATCAATATTAATGGTGGCACTTAAAAAATAAAGTGATAATATCAAAATTATGACAGAAGAAAAACCAAGCATTTTGATTATCACTCAAGATATTACAACCAAGCTGTTTTTTAAAAGCCAGCTTGAAAATAAATATCATCTTATTGAAAAAAAAACATTTGAAGATGCCATTAAAATATCGGAATCTACAAATCTGGACATTGTTATTGTAGATGATAAAATGCCGGATGCAATTGATCTTTGTTTCCAGCTAAAAAAAAGAAAAAGACTGTTTACAGTACCTATAATTTTAGTAACTGCAAGACTTAAAAAAACATACTTTCAAAAAGCTATTAAAGCTGGAGTATTTGACATAATTTATGAGCCATTGGATGACATAAAACTTAAAAATGTCTTAGACAAATGTGAAAAAGAAAAACAAAAAATAAAAAAAGTCTCTTCAGTTTCTTTTAACATTAAAAAAGGATTTAGCAGATGAAAAGTTTTTTAAATAAATTTTCATTTTTTTTAATAGCTCTATTTTTATCCTCTTATATATTTGCTGATGCCAATAATCAGATAACAGAAACAATTACAGAAGTTCCAACAAATCAACCCTATCAAAATACAAACACAATAAAAAATCAAAAAACTATAGCTTCACCAAAAACTACCACTAAAACTTCATCTCCCATTCTTTTTCAAAAAGCTCAACCACAAGCGCAGATAACTCAAAATAATCAAAAAAAACCTGGGGATGAAATAGAAACTAATACAGCTCCAATTGCTCAAGAAGATCAGTCAAATCAAAAAGTACCTTCCTTGATCTCAACCTCTTCTAAAAGCGTAATGACAATAGACATAAAAAATAGAACCCTAGATCTTTTTCAAGCTTATAATGATTTTAAAAAGAATGTTTCTGCATCAAGAATTGTTTTTC
Organism: Parachlamydiales bacterium; assembly: GCA_016935395.1. Lineage (GTDB taxonomy): Bacteria > Chlamydiota > Chlamydiia > Chlamydiales > SM23-39 > JAFGQY01. The sequence goes on along the minus strand of JAFGQY010000084.1, from coordinate 2,128 downwards.
TTTTAAATAATAAACAGACAATTTCAAATATTATTGATGTAACTATAGCGCCTAACAATACTGCCCTATTTTTAAAAGTTTCAACTATTAGAGGAGTAAAACAGATAACTCTTTTTACAGAAGATATTTCTAGCATTTCTACACAATAAACTTTTCCATGATAAATTTATTAGAATATGACTTTTTAAAAATATCTGAGCAGTTAAAGATCGAAAAAGATCTTTTAAAAAACTCTCATGATAATTTTTGTATAATAAACGCAGGAAGCAGTCCAGCTATTGTTCTTGGAATTTTAAATGAAGAAAAAAAATGGCTTTTAAATTTTTCCAAAAATGAAAAAATTGATATTTTGAAAAGGTTTTCAGGCGGCGGAACTGTTTATGTAGATGAAAATACCATTTTTGTAAGCTTTATTTTCTCAAAAGATTTTTTAAATATTGAACTTTTTCCGGAAAAAATCATGAAGTGGGCAGAAGCATTTTACAAAGATGCTTTGAAAATTGATGGGTTTTGTCTTATTGAAAACGATTTTGTTATAAATAATAAAAAAGTAGCCGGAAATGCCCAGTATATAAAAAAGGATAGATTTATTTTGCACTCCTCATTTTTATGGGACTATAACATTGAAAAAATGAATAGTTTTCTATCTTTTCCACCCAAAGTCCCCTCTTATAGAAATACAAGAAATCATGAAGAGTTTTTAACTTCTTTAAAAATACATTTTGATAAAAAGGCAGATTTTTTAAGTAAAATAAAAAGGGAAATAAAAAACTTATCTTTGAATAAACCTCTTCACATATAGATTAGAAACACTTTTTATCTTGTAATTTTTTAAAAATTATTTAATTCTTAAAAAAACTTATTTCAAATATTTTAAATATGAATAACCTTCTAAGAGTTTTTTTTCTTATTTTTATTTCAATGACATCTAGCATTTATGCTAAAAACTTCTATATATCAAAAAGTGTAGTAAACCTTCACAAAGAAGCTAAAGAAATTTCAGACATTAATACCCAGGCTATTTATGGAACTCCTATAAAAATTTTAAAAAAGAAAAATAATTGGTTTTTTGTTATTGCCTCTAATAAGTATCAAGGATGGGTCGAAAAAACCAACATTATTTCAATAATGAATGTCTACCCCCAACATACAAAAAGAGCCAAAGTTAAATCACTGTGGACTCATGTTTATTATATAGAAGATACAGAACCTTATCCTCCGATTATAACCCTACCTTTTGAGTCTGAAATTGAAGTCATTTCACCAAAAGATAAATTTTCAAATAGATGGATAAAGGTAAGATTAATTGATGGGAAAATAGGTTTTGTTCAAAGTAGAGATCTGGATTTTGAATATAAGATTTTATCAATTGAAGAAGCAATAGATCTGGGTAAAAATTTTTTAAATATTCCATATTATTGGGGAGGTAATTCAAGCTTTGGGTATGATTGCTCTGCCTTTGTTCAAATGCTCTACAGACAGATGGGAGTAAATATTTTTAGAAATACCTCTGATCAAATCAATGATCCTAATTTAGAAGAGGTAAAATCATTAAAAGATCTTCAAAAAGGAGATCTGGTTTTTTTTAGCTCCGATATGATTAGCGTAACTCATGTAGCTATGTATATTGGAGATAAAACTGTCATTCATTCAAAAGCAAAAAATGTTCAGCCTAAAATACAGACAACAAAAATATCCTCTAATAAAACAATAGATGGAATAAATGTTTTTGATTTTGTAACAGCTAGAAGAATAAAAAACAGATAAAAAAATCTCCGCTGCAAGGACCTAGTATATGCGCTTACAACCTTTTATAATAGGTGGGAACAATTCCCGTAAAAAGTTGGCAAGGCCTGCAAGTTTTCACTTGGGTCCCACCGCACTTTTAATTAACGGCGATTTGGTTCCCCTAAGCTGTTTTCTTCGTTGAAGAGCACCTATCCATACCCAGGCTACCCTAAGCAGCAGAGTAGCGTTTTTCATTAAAAAAACATAAAGGCAACATTAATAATTTATTAAAATTTTGGCAAACATTTTTTTTAAAATGTAGGGGCTAAGTTAAAATGTCACATTTGGGCTAAATTGAAATGTCACACTTTTGAACAAAGGTTGAGGCATGGAAATGGAG
>JAFGQY010000083.1 GCA_016935395.1 Parachlamydiales bacterium | reverse complement strand
TAGCTCCATTTCCATGCCTCAACCTTTGTTCAAAAGTGTGACATTTCAATTTAGCCCAAATGTGACATTTTAACTTAGCCCCTACAGAATAATACTTATAGTTGACTTTTAACAAAATAAATATAAGCTATTTCATAAAAAAGGAGTAAAATATGTCGGTTGTGAATATAGATAAAATACCCTGTTTAAACACTGAAAATTTAGACTTAAATCAAATTAATAATTTACTTAACGCTAGTGAAGTAAAAATTACTAAAACTGGAAAAAGATATTTACTGTATAAAAAAAATTATTATACTATTAAAGAGCCTTCTGTATTCTACAAAACTTCATTAGAAAACATATCAAATACAGTTATTAAAAGCTTAATTGAATGTCCAATTACTCTTATTAGTAAAAATGATAACTCATCATTTTTAGAAAAAATTAATTCAAAGGACAATGCTATATTAGAAGAACATAAAAACAACATAGAATCAGCTAAAAAGATTGTAGCTCGACTTCAAAGTTTTGATGAAAAAACCAGGAAAATGATCAAAGAAGCTAACATAATAACGCGGATTTTCTTCTTTTTTAGAACTCTTTTTTCAAGAATGTTTTCTAATAATATGAATAAAATAAAAGAGTTACTTTACTTACATGAAATTGTCATAGCAAACAAAGAACAATATTTAGATCGATTTTCTTCTCATCAAACTGCGTCAAGTTTAATAAAAATTGCAAGTATTCCATTAGCTCTTATATCAATGGGTCTATTAAGTAATGTTCCTTACTTAAAATATTTTGTTCACCCTATACCTTTAATACCAATGTTTCTAATGGGTCCTTTGATGGCAAAACTAAGCACTATTTAAGAAATCTTTTTTAAAAAAAAGCCAAACCATAATATAACAACTGGTTTGGTTTTTTTATATCAAATAGAATAAAGTTAAAAACTTAAATGTATGTTTTATAGCAATATATTCTAACTATTAAGCATTAACACTTTCAATAAAAAATCTTGTGTGAATGAATATTTTATCTAATTGATTTTCAAAAAAACTTTTTAAATATTCTGAGTACATCGTTATAGGTAATAAAGATAATAAAACCAATTAACAAAATCACAAATGGGATAACAAGTTTTTCCATAGTTTTAGATTTAATTGGTTTTTTTGTTATCATTTCAATAATTGAAAACAAAATATGTCCCCCATCCAATACAGGCAGTGGCAATAGATTAAAAAAACCTAAGTTAAGGGAAATGACAGCAAGCCAATAAAGAGCTTCTGAAGCTCCGAGACTCCAGCTGGTTTTAACAACATGTATAATGCCCACAGGACCCGCTAGATATTTTGGAGAGAGGTATCCTGATATCAAAGAGACTAAAGTTCTATATATCTCTTTAAAAACATCAACGAATTGGGTTACTGGATTTGGGTTATATTTAACGGATCTGTCTTGAAGATGAATGCCTAAAACCTTGTTATTTTCAAATTTTTGAAAAGCTTTATTCGCTTCTTGTTTTTTCTTCTCATCTTTAATTTTTGAAATCGATTCAGAAACTCTTTCATATTCATTTTTAAATATTGGACTTGTTTGAGCTAACTGCTTTCTTGTTATTGGAGTTATGGGTTTTAAAAGATGTAGGGATTGAATGTTTGATACTTGATCTGGAGTTCCAATATTTGAGATGAGTTTATTTAGATCAAAAATATTTAAATTTTGATTAAAGTCTAAATCCTCATTTTTATAAGAAATTTTTTGAAAAATGGCGCCGTTTCTTTGTACAATTAAAAGAATTTGAGGGTTTTGAAGATAATTTAAAAGTTTTGATCCACTATCAATTTTTTTAGAACCGATAGCTAAAATCCTGTCACCTTTTTCTAAAGAAACTGCATAGGCGTTTCTATTGTTTTTAAATGATAAAGCAGCTTTTTCAGATAAAAAGTCCAAAGGCTCTAAAATATATCCCGATGAAGTATATGCATATGGTATTAGTTGCAGCTCATCAAAATCAGGCTTTATATTTTCATAGTATTTCCAATCTAAAATGTCGTTTTTATAATTTGGAGGAAGTTTTAAATCCTGAGCTTTTATTAAATTAACTTTAGTATGAAAAATTTTATCTTTTCTTTTTATGGTTAAAAAAGCCTGATTTTCATTTAAAATATCATTTAGTTGAGATAGTGAAAATAAAATCTCTCCATTTGCCCACAAAACTCTATCGTTATATTGAAGTCCGCTATCTTGGATAATAGGACTTGTATAATCAAAACCTTTTACTTTGGAGTAAATAAGATAACTTGCAGGAGCTAAAACTCCTATTGTAGTAAAATCTCCAGCTTTATCAGGATCGGGATAGGGAGCTAAAGTATAATCAAATGGAATTTTTTTACCTTGAGAGTAGCTAATTTTATAACCACTTATTTCGATCTCTTTTCCATTGGTTAAAGAGGTATATAAAACATCTTTAAAACCTGAGTATTTTTTCTTATTATACTCTAAAATCTCATCACCAGGTCTAACTTTTAGATCGTATAGCTCAGATTTTGTATCAACGTAGCCAATTTTTTTGGTAAATTCAGCAAAGTTTTTATTTCTACCACCCAAAGCCCAGATAACCGAAAAAATCAAAAAAGCAAACACTAAATTTGTAAAAGGACCGGCAAGAGCTACACAAATTCTATCAATGGGTTTTTTTGAAAAAAAGCCATCTTCAATTTGATAAGGTTCAAGGTTCCCCTCTTTTTGCATTCCTGCTATTTTTACAAATCCGCCAAATGGCAAAACTCCGATTTGCCATTTCACATCCCCTCTCATCCAAGAAAAAATAGGTTTTCCAAATCCAATAGAAAAGGTTTCAATTTTCATTTTTTTTCTTTTTGCAACAAAGTAGTGCCCAAGTTCGTGAATGAATACTAAAATACCAAGACCGATTATTGCTAAGATGATATATAAAATATTTAACATATTAATTTTTCCGCTTTTATTTTTGCATGCTTTTCAACATCTAATATTACATTTAAGTCTAACATATTTACTGTCTCATGTGAAGACATAAGTATTTCAAGTTTTTTTGAAATATCTAAAAAGCTGATTTTTCCTTTTAGAAATTTATCTACCAAAACTTCATTCACCGCATTCATAAAACATGGAAGGCTTCTTCCTATTTTTAGAGCCTCTATTGCTAATTTTAAACATAAAAATTTTTCCAGATCCGGTTTTTTAAAAGTCAAAGAGTGATTTTTTAAAAAATCAAAATTTTTAAAATCCGCATGAATTCTTTTAGGATAGCTAAGTGAATATCTGATTGGAATTTCCATTGTAGGTTCTGACATCTGAGCTAAAATGGATCCATCAATAAACTCTACCATGCTATGGATAATCTGCTCGGGGTGAACGATAACATCAATCTGATCTTTTTTTATTTGAAACAGGTGATAAGCTTCAATCACTTCAAGCCCTTTATTCATCATGGTTGCTGAATCTATTGTAATTTTCTTTCCCATTTGAAAATTTGGATGTTTTAACGCATCGATCAAAGAAATTTTATTGAAATCTTTTATATTGGTATTTAAAAAAGGTCCTCCGGAAGCTGTAATGATAAGTCTTTTAATTTCTTTATTTTCTTCATTTTTCAAACATTGAAATATTGCCGAGTGCTCTGAATCGACGGGCAATAATTTTACGTTATTTTCATTTAAAAGTTTTTTAACCAATTCTCCTGCTGAAACCAACACTTCTTTGTTTGCAAGGCCAATGGTTTTTTTAGCTTTGATAGCGGATATGGTAGGAATAAGACCAATGCTTCCTGAAATAGCGGACATTACAAAATCAGCTTCATGATAAGAAGCAACTTCATTAAGTCCTTCTAGCCCGGATACAATTTTAAAATCACCTGAAAGTCTTTTTTTTAACTCTTTTGCTTTTTCTTCATTGAAAACAGCTATAAGTTTTGGATTAAAGATTTTAGCCTGTTTTTCTATTTCATCTATGTTTGAATTTGCACAGATAGCCACCACCTTAAAAAGATCAGGTGACTCCTTTACCACTTTTAAAGTAGATTTTCCAATAGAGCCCGTTGAGCCAAGAATAGCTATTTTTTTCATAGGTATAATAAATTTTTAAAATTAAAGGATATAGAATATCACTGAAGACATACTGTTGTCAAAATATAAGCTTAGCCTTGCATATGCTTTAATCCATCGATGAGATGCATTACTAAAGCTGCATGCTCTGACTCTTCATTAGCTAATTCAAGAAATTGTTTTTTTAAGGAGCTGTTTTTTAAATGTTTATATAAATATAAATAGCCTTTTCTCATTTCTATTTCTGTTTTTAGCATTTTTTTTAAATAATTATTTGCATCTTCTTTAGTAATCATGCTTTTTTGATCTTTTTATTTTGTTTAAAATCATTTCACATATCTTTTTATGCTTTCTATTACCGGCTATTAAAACTTTAATAATTTTTTTTGCTTCTTTTTTGTATTTTTCATCTACATCAAATCTTGATGAAAAAGCATCATAATGCTGAAGATATATGGTTGTAGCCGTCTCTTCCGTAATAATTGCTTTTTCTAAAAAACTAATTAATTTTTCTTTTTTCATCCAAAAGCTCTTTTAGCCATTTTTTAGGATCATTTTCAAAATTATTTAAAAAATTACTTATAACATTTTTTTGATTTTCTGTATCGATTTTCCATTTGCATTCTTTATCAACCTGGAACCAGATAACCCCCTTTAATTGAAGATTATTTGCAGAAGTAAGCGCCTCTTTTATCCAGCTAGACTTATCTTTGACTTTATCAGAAGAAGCCGTTTCAAAAATCAAAATCGGTTTTTTGTTTGATATCTTTTTTAATTCTTTATAGCTAGGTAAAAATATCTGATCAAAGCTTCTACTTGAACTAACCCAGCCCATTTTTTCTTTAGTTGCGCAAGTTCCCCAGTTGTATCCATCAATTCCTAAAATATCTACATATTTATCACCCGGATAATAGTTTTGAAAAACGTTCCAAGGTAAATTTGGAACAGAATCCGAGTTAGGACAAAAAACCCACAAAACATTTAAAACTTTTAATTCTTTAAATTTATCAACCACATATCTAAACATCTTTTTGTAAATCTCAGGACTCTTTTCATCAAAATTTTCATCACCCCAATGGTATCTGGATAAATTCATTTCTTGAGCGAATCTAATCATTACAGGGTTTTTAAATTCTTTTATCTGAGAAGCCAGATTTTTTAAAAAGTCATCATATTTTCCATTTATGAGATCTTGAAAATTTACTACTTTTTCTTTTTTATTTTCAAAATACATCGGCTCTAAAGTAATACAAGATATGGCGTTCATAGATGAGATATGATCCAAACTTTTTTTAATATTGGGATATTTTTTATCTTTTAATGGGTTTAAAAACATTAAATAGAACTGAACAATATCAATATTAGCACCGGTTTCATACTCCGATACGTATACATCTTTTCTCGTTGGATATCCTTCTAAAGCTACTCCCCAAAAAAAACTATCTGAATAAGAATTAACAGTTGCTGAAAATAAAAGCAAAAATACAATTTTTTTCATAAAATCCCTATATTTTTTCCGTCTGAAATTTTTTCTCAATTGGCTTATTAAAATAAAAAATAAAAGTTAAAATAAAAAAGTGATAAAAACACCAAAACATATTTACTGTGTAAGCATATATTGCTTGTCTTTCAAAATAGATTTTATTAGCACCCCAAATTGTTGCAACAAATAAAAATACAAAAATCGATATTTGAGGCCAAAGCGCTTTTAAAGGCATAGAATATGCTCTTCCTTTTGAAGTAACTTCAAACTTTGCCTTTCTTCCCAACATGGCATTAATAGCCGCTTTAATATATACCGAAAAACTTATCACCATCAAAAATTGCCCCAAAAACACATCTTTTGGATGATAAGATCTTTTTCTAAGAGTCCAGAAAAAGGAAATCAAAGTTATTACTATGTAAGGAATAAAAATCAAAACATAAATCAAAGGCGAGGAAAAATAAGTTGGAACACCTGTGAGAAGATAAAGCCCAGGCATAATTATTAATATTAAATAAACAAGACCAATAAAATAATAGGTTGTCGATAAAAAATACTCCCACCAGATTTTAAGAGATAGTTTTTTGGGGTTTTTGAAAAACTCTCTTATAAGAAGTTTAAAAAGGCCTAAGGTTCCAAGAGCCCATCTATACTGTTGTTTAAAATGGTTTTTTAAATCTTCAGGGCCAAGACCAAAAGCAGATACTTTGCTGTGATATCTCGTTGACCAACCATTTAAATGAAGTTTAAATGAGGTAACGCAATCCTCTGTAACAGAATCTTCATCAAACCCCCCTATTTGAGTTAAAGCATCTACTCTTAAAATCACATTGGTACCACAACAAAACATGGCATTTTTTGCACTTTTACCAATGCATACATACTCAAAAAACACAACTTGTTGAAGTGACGCTGCTCTTGCAACTCTATTTTCTTGAAAATTTGTATAGTATTGAGGGGTTTGAATAAATGCAATTTTACTATTTTCTTCCATTTCAGATACCAAAGGATCTAAAAAATCATAGTATGGATTTTGATCTGCATCAAATATTGTTATGTATTTGGGTGTTTTTAATTTTTTTCTTGAATAATTCTTAAATTGAAAACCCTCTTTTGGTTTGTTTTGTATAAAGTCTAAAAAATCATTAATAATACCTGCTTTTGCTCCCCTCCAATGTCTTCTAAAAAGATTTGCATCCAACTCTTTGCAGAGTGCTTCGATTTTCTTTTTGTAAATTAATAATTGTTCTTTTTCCTTTCTAGTTTTGTATTGGTCATACCTAGTATCGTCTAAGAAAACAACATGTTTATTTGGGTAAGACAAATTATAAACCGAAGTTAAGGTTCTTTTTAAAACATTTAATGGTTCTTTATATGAAGGAATTATAATAGCAATTGGAGGAAACTTTGTTATTTTTTTTGTTTTTTTCCTAACATCTTTCAAAGTCTTATATTTTGATACTACTTGAACTATTTCTAAAATATAGCCAATGCTATGAACCAATATAAATAGCTCTGCAAACAAAAGAATTACAGATAATAAATCCTCATACCAATAATGAGTAGCTTTTGAAAGTAGATAAAATCTTATAGTCATATAAAGCAAAGCAAAAGCTATTGAAAAAAATAAAACAGCCGTTATTAGTTTTTGATATATTTCTTTTTTTATCTGCATTTTTACTACCTTAAAATTGATATTTTATTTCGCCCCAAATACTTTCTGAATTCCAAATTTTTGATCTATGAACATTTCCTCTAATATTAAAAGTTAAATTATCCCCTATTCCATAGTACCACTCCCCTTCGAAAGTAATGGTAGGATTTTTTTCCGTATCACTTCCCGAAAGTAATTTTAAACTGTAATAATGATTTTGATTGGAGCAGATATGAGGATTTGAAATGTTATGATACCACTCTATGCTTGCTCTAAAAGAATTATAGTTTCTTGGGGTCCAATAAGGATGAATAATATTTACTAAAAAGGGTCCTTGATATACAAAGATATTTAATTTTCTAGTATCTCTATACTCTCCATAAAAACCAATTTTAAATACTTTTGGATAAGAAGTAAGTGTATATTCAAAATCCAATCTGCCTCGATCGATAGAATTATTATCGCTATAATTATCAGATCTCACATCAGCTTTTAGCTCCATCCTAGTTTTTAAAATAGAAGTAGCGCTCATCCAATAAGTTTTGGTTTGAATTCTTTGTCTTAAAGAAAAAATATTATCAAGTTTATTTGCTTGATCAAATCCTGCTGCTAAATCAACATATCCATTTAAATTAAACGAAAAGTTTAAAAGACCTTCATTTGTATTTTTAAAATCATCCAAATAAAACTTTTGAATAAAGTTAGCTCTCATTTTTATGTATTTTGAAATAACCCCATCGTATTCAATCGTATATCCATAAGATGGATACACAGATCCTTCTAATTTATTTTTATTGAGAATTTGAGAATTTGATGTATAAGTCGGTTCATCTGACCATCTATTTGCAGAGAAGATAAGTTTGTGATTGCACCTGATTGGAATGCCTATATCAAAATCAGTTTTATTTTGAATGATTCTATCAATATCACCACGACCCTCTTCCCTATAGTACTTATGCTTTAACTCCAAAAATGGATTAAAAATAATTTTATTTCTTTTAAGTGCAATTTCAGCTCTTTTGTGAAGAGGCTCTAGTTGTAAAAGATCTTCATAGGTTCTTCTAGACTGGCAGCATAGACCTAAAATGCATTGAACTTGGGCTAGATCAAATAAAGCTTCCTGGTTATAAGGATGCATAGCTACCAATTCTTCTAAATAGTCATAAGTTGCTGTAAATCTTTTCTGATAATATGTCCATTTGGATTCTTTTTCTAAATAAACTGATTTTTGAATTTCATATATTGCCGATAGTTCAATTAAAATTTTTTCCAGCTCTTTTTCAGCTTTTTTAGATATTCTGTATTTTTTTTCTTTTAATTTGGCTTGTACTTTTTCATAGTTACAATAAATGGTTTTATCTTTTCTCATTAATAAATCTTCAACAAGGTTTTTATCCTCCAATTTTGAAAAATTTTTCAAAACCATATTCAATAATTGATCATCAACCGCAGGTATCAATAAACTGCTATAAATTTCATCTGAGATAAATGTTTTTTTAACCCAAGATGCAGCCTCTGCCATTTCTTTAATAATAACAGGATCGTTTTTTGAAAATTCTAACATTTTTTCATATTGAATAAATGCTTTTTCAAAATCATTTTCCCAAGCATATATTCTTGCTATGCTTAACATAATGATATAATTGTCTACATACTTTTTACTTAATTTTTCAAATTGATTTAATGCAATATCATAGTTATGTGAAACAGCGTTCATTTGGGCTATTCCATATTCGGCATAAAAATAAGACGGATCTAAAATTAATGCTTTTTTATAGAATTTTATTGCAATATCAAAATATCCCCTTTCTGAATAAAGCTCAGCATATCTTTTCAAATAAATTGGACTTATCGTTTCTTTTAAAAAGTTTTCATAATTTTTGATTTTTCCATTTATTTCTAGAATTCTAAAAGAAGCTTCAGGGTTTTGCTCTTTGTTTAAAATTTTATTAAGTGTTACTAAAGCAATTTTATTTTGATTTAATTTTTGAAAACATTTTGCAATAAACAATTTGCTCTCAAAAGCATTTTCATCTGTTTTATCAATTTTAATAAAAAGGTCTAAAGCTTCGTCATACTTAGCTAGATTATAAAGTATTTCAGCTATTAAAAATGAAGTATATAAAATAGGTTTTAGCTGATATGATTTTTTTGCATAAAAGTATGCTTTTTCATACTCTTTTGTTAGCATATGAACTCTAGCTAACATCATGTATGCATAATCCGTCTCCTCTTCATTAAAAATCATCATTTTATAGATTTTCTTAGCCTCTTCGTACCTCTCACTTGAAGCATACACATAGGCTAGCTTTGCTTTTACTGAAGGGTTATCATCTTTTTCTTGTAAAACTTCCTTATAGATATTTTCTGCAAAGTAAAAATCTTTAGAAGCGCTTAAACTATCTGCAAAAGCTACATAAATATCTTCTCGAAAATTTGTCTGTTTCAATAGTTTTAAAAAAATATTTTTTGATTTCAAAGCATGTCCTATCAAAGCTTGATAGTTTGCATATTCTAGACAAACGTTTAGATTATGAGGAAATTTTACTAATAACTCGCCAAAAAAAGATTCAGCTTTTTCAAACTTCTCTTTTCTAAGATAGATTCTTACAATTCCGAGTCCATTTTCAACATCTTGATTATTTTTTTCATATAGCTTAGTGAAAATTTGTAAAGATTTATGATCTTCAGAATTTTTAAAATAAGCAATGGCCAATTTTTTTAAGACTACATAGTTATTAGGTTTTACTCTATTTGCTAATTTATACGTTTTGATAGCCATTTGGATTTTTTTATCTAAGATATAAATATCTCCAAGCTCCAATATAACTTTATAATCTTTCTTTTTTTGTCTATGGATTATATGTTTGTATATTTCGATAGCCTGATCATATTCTCGATTTGAGTAATATGCTCTAGCTAAAGCTAGCAATGCTTTGTTATTGTTAATGTAAACACTTTTCATTTCACTTAATATTTCAATTGCTTTTTTAGGATTTCTTGACCAGATAAGCATTTTCGAATATTTTAATTTTGCATTATTGTCATCCGGATACTTTCTTAAATAGTTTTCATAAATTTTTTTAGCTTCTTCGTATTTTTGAGAGTATGCATAAAGATCTGCTAAAAATAACTTCGAATGATCATCCAATTTTCTAATTGAAACTTTTTTCAAAATAGCTAAAGCACTTTTGAATTTTTTTTGCTGAAGATAAACATTTGCAAGTTCAATTTGGAATCTAACTTCCTTTCGATAGTGAATAATTTTCAAATAGATTTTTTCGGCCATTTCAAAGTCTTTATTTGCAACTAAAGTTCTTGCATATTCAACCAACATATAAAGATCAAATTCAATATCAAAATCTTTAGAAGCAAATATTTCTTTATATAAGCGAATTGACTCACTATATTTTTCTTCTAAAAGATATGCTTTTGCCAAAGCAAATTTTATTTTATAATCTGTTGTATTTAAAAGGGCTTCTTCGTACAACTTGATGGCTTTATCAACTTCATTTTGATAAATATAAAATGTTCCAAGGCCCACTATTAGATCTTCATCATCAGGATGTTTTTTGATAAGATCTTCGTATGCTTTTATAACTTTTGGATAATCTCCAACAATCAAAGCAGTTCTATGTAAATTTTTGGTTATTAGGTCTGGGTCTATGCCTTTTTTTATAGCCTTAACATAGTAATTTAAAGCCTTTTCATATCTTTTTTCTTCCAAGTAGTTTTCAGCTTTTCTATAAGCCACCCACTTTGGTTGGATAAATATATATGAAATAGTAGTCAAGATTACTAATATCAATAGAAATGAAATAAATTTAATTTTTTCCATTTAATTTATTTTTCTTCCTCTTAAATTACTTATTTAATATTTTAATATTAAATAAGCAATCTATTTTACTAGTATTATGTTAATAAAATTAGAAAAAATCCTATCCAAATTAAATCAAGCTAAAACTGTCCTTAATAAAAATGAAATCTTAAATGAAGAAAAAAAGGTCATTCATTTTTTTCATCTCCATCCAAAGATTACCATGTATAAAGATGAAATATCCATTGAAGATGAATATCTTATAAAATCATTAATAGTAATCGATCAGGCTGAAAGTGTTTTATCTTATGATATGGAAAACAAAGATTTTTTAATAAAGTTTAAACAGCTTTTATCTAACTTAAAAAAAATTAATGATTTCTACATTGAAATTGGTGGAATAATTGGATATCACTACCATTTTTTAAAACTTTTGGATGAAAAAGATAAGAAAATAAAAAATATCGAATACTTTTATCCTAAAGCAATCAATATCGAAAATCTTGATTTTGATGTAGAGTCTTTAGTTGATATTGGTCTTGAAAACTTAAGTAAAATAGCTTTAATTTTACCAATCGGCGGAGCTGCTGAAAGACTTGGCTTAGTGAATCCTAAAACTAAAATCCCGATACCGATGGCAAAACTTAACTTTTTAGGAAAAACTCTTTTAGAAAATGCAATAGAAGACATCAAATCTTTAGAATATTTATATTATCAAACTTTTAAAAAACAAATAGTTACACCAATTGTTTTAATGACTTCTGAATACAATAATAATCATGAGCAGATTGTAAAATTACTCGAAGAAAAAAACTGGTTTGAAAGAGACAAAAATAACTATTTTTTCATCAAACAAATTTGCTCTCCTTTGATTACAAAAGATGGAAATTGGGCATTAAAATCCCCACTTACTTTAGCATTAAAACCATCTGGACACGGGGTTTTGTGGCAGCTGATGAAAAAACAAAAAGCTTTTGAATTTTTGAAAAGCCAAAACCGAACTAAGGCTCTTATAAGACAAATTAACAATCCAATTGCCAATACCGACTTTACTCTTTTAGCCTTTTTGGGAACTGGTATAAAATTTGATAAAAAATTTGGATTTGCCTCATGCGCTAGAAAAGTAAAATCAGCAGAAGGTATAAATATATTAAAGGAAATAAAACAAGGAAGTAAATTCGTCTATAATTATTCGAATATTGAGTATACAGAATTTAAAAAATACAATATTAAAGATGTGCCTATTAATGATAATAGCGACATCTCTAAATATCCTTCTAATACAAATATTTTATTTGCAGATCTTTTAGAAATTGAAAAAACAATTATTAAAAATCCTTTTCCAGGATTGATCATTAATTTAAAAACTAAAGTTTATGCAAAAGACAAGGATAACAAAATAGTTCAGGTCAATGCCGGAAGATTGGAATCCATGATGCAAAATATTTCAGATTCAATTACAGATCAATTTGATGAAAAAATTAAAGATGAAGAAAAATTACAGTTAAAAACATTTATTACATATTCAAAAAGAAATAAAACAATTTCAGCTACTAAAAAATCTTATAAATTTGGATCTGATATTATAGAAACCCCTGAAGGTTGTTACTTTGATGTTTTATCAAATTATTACGATGTATTAACAAACTTTTCAAAAATGTCTCTGCCTGATATGCCTTCAAAAGAAAATTATATTTTACAGGGCCCCTCTTTTATAACATATCTTAATCCATCTATTGGCCCCTTGTATAAAGATATAGCAAAGAAAATTATTGGTGGAAGACTGCAGAAACAATCAGAACTTTTTTTAGATTTATCAAATGTAAATTTAGAAAACGTCGATATTAACGGATCTTTAATTATAAAAGCTATTACTTATAAAAATAAAAAATTTTTGAATCATAATTGCCATTTAAGCAATGTAAAGATCAATAATGAAGGAATAGATTATTCTAGTGACAATATTTTTTATCAAAATAACATTAAACATAAAGGGTTTTTAAAGATTATTTTAAATGAAAATTCAACTTTTTATGCAAAAAATATTATTTTTAATGAATCTAAAGAAATTATTGTTCCGGCTAATTGTAAAATGTATGCTTTCCAAGATAATAATAAAGTATTATACAAAACAGAAAATAAATAATTAGCTCTTTTTATTACTTGCTTTAAAAACCCGATAACAATTATTATTTCCTCAAAAATCAATTGCAAATATAAGTTAACTACTTTAAATTAATTTTATTTGTTTATTATTAGATAGAATTTTTCTATCAAAAAAAAGTTAAATTAACCAAATCTAGGATGGAATTATGCAAAAAAATCTTAAAGAACTTGAAGATGTGATTGCAAAGGCAATCAAAAAAGTAGGTGCTAGAAAAGAAAATGACCTTTGTAAATATTTACCTGTAACAACAGGCGGATACATGCACCATTTTACTTTAAGAAAGATGAAAAAGAAAAATCCTCAAGATTTAGCAAACATAATCACAGAATTTGTTATTAATTCAAATAGACCACTAGTAGTATCTCCAAAACCAAGAGCTGCAAGAGGATCTAGAAAAAGAAGAGATCAAATGTCATTTACTAAATGGCAATTAGAAAGAATGCTTAATATTGCTAGACTTGCAGGAGACAAAGAAATAATTTCAATTTTAAGTCCAAAAAAATCTTTGGCATCTTATAAAAGAGAGCTAATTCAAGCTATTCGTCAAAACAAAGTTGAACAAGAACTTTGGAATGGATACATTGAATCAGTAAATTCTATAAATGCTCTAACAGAAACTTACGCAAATTCATTAAAATAAATTTTTATTTTACCCTTAAAATATTTTTTAAAAAAAATAATTTTAAGGGTATTTTCTTTTTTTGAAAAAACCGATTTTAAAAATATTCTAAACGCTTTTTTTGCTTGATTTATAAGGGATAAGCCTTATAATTACTCCTTCTTAGTGAGAATTATAAATAAAGGATAATTATTCATGACACAAGTACAAAAAGAATTTGGAAAAGCTAGGTCAATTCTATGGCCTATATATAGCTTTGAACTTAAAAAAATCCTGCCAATGCTAATCATGTTTTTCTGTATTTCTTTCAATTATACAATTTTAAGAGATATGAAAGATTCGTTAGTTGTTACAGCAGGAGGATCTGGAGCTGAGGTAATCCCATTTTTAAAACTCTATGGGGTTTTACCGGGAGCTGTAATATTTATGTTGCTCTATGCTAAACTTTCAAACAAGCTCAGCAAACCGGCATTATTTTATACTACACTTTTCCCGTTTTTAATATTTTTTGCTCTTTTTGCATTGGTTCTTTATCCAGCAAGAGGATATCTGCATCCACATGGACTTGCAGATAGAATGCAAGCATTTTTACCTTCTGGATTTATGGGACTTATAGCAGTATTTAGAAACTGGGTATTTTCACTTTTTTATGTTTTATCAGAACTTTGGGGTAGCGTAGTTTTATCTCTTCTATTTTGGGGTTTTGCTAACGATATCACTAAAGTTAAAGAAGCTAAAAGATTTTATGCACTGTTTTTAACTGGAGCAAACGTAGCTCTACTAGTATCTGGACCAACAATTAGATATTTCGCAAATCTTCCTAAAAGAATTGCTTTAGCTGCAGGCGTAGATCCTTGGGGAGTGACTATCAATAAATTGATGATAGTTGTTGTAGGCCTTGGATTATTAATTGCAGCCTGCTACTGGTGGATGAATAAAAATGTATTAACTGATGCAAGATTTTATTCACAAGATGAGCAAAAAGCTTCTAAAAAATCCAAACCAAAACTTTCTATGAAAGACAGCTTTAAATTCTTATTTACATCAAAGTATTTAGGTCTTTTAGCACTTTTAGTTCTTTCTTATGGAATTGCTATCAATCTAGTTGAAGTAACTTGGAAATCACAATTAAAAATTCAATTCCCTAATTCAAATGATTATTTAGCATTTATGGGTGGATTTTCAACTGTTACAGGACTTATTACAATTTTCACCACAGTGTTTTTAGGTGGAAATATCATGAGAAAATTTGGATGGAGAATATCAGCACTTTTAACTCCAATATTATTAGTATTAACCGGAGTATCATTCTTAACATTTGTAGTATTCAGAGGAAAATTACCTCCGTATATTGCAGGTGGATTAACACTTCAAATGTTTATAGTACTTTTAGGTGCTGCTCAAAACATCTTATCGAAATCATGTAAATATACATTCTTTGATCCTACAAAAGAGATGGCTTACATTCCTTTAGATCAAGAATCTAAAGTAAAAGGAAAAGCAGCTATTGATGTTGTTGGAGCAAGACTTGGTAAATCAGGTGGAGCATTTTTACAACAAGGCCTTATTATTATGTGTGGTGGTATAGTTGGAATTGCCCCATATGTTATGGGAATTGTAATGGTGATTGTAACAGTTTGGATGTTATCTGCTAATTCTTTATCAAAAATGTTCGAAGCAAAGAACCAAGAGATGGAGAAAAAGAAAATTTCAGAAGAAGACCTTCAAGTTGTTAAAACTTCAAGCAGTTCTAAAACTAAAGAAGTTGTTAGTTAATAATACTTTTTTAGCTGAGAAATTTCAAGAAAATCCCGCTAGTTTTTAGCGGGATTTTTTTTATCTAAAATTCTGCATTTTTTCTTTTATGATTGAGTAGTGTTGAATAATGCTTTTTGAAAGAGGTAGAAATAAATTATTTGCACTTATAGTTTTAACTTTTAGATCTTCGATTTGATACCATGTATTATCGATTTTTAAATAGGTAATATAACTACTATATTTTCCATCTTCCCTATATTCAATAAATGCATCTAATTCATAAAAATTATTTTTCAAAAAAATGTGTTTTCTAGGTAACAGTTTTTTTGAGATCTTGGTTTTTTTATCATTAAAAAACCATCTATATCCAAGAAGAAGTTCTTTAGGAAGATTTTGTCTTTTAAAAATAAATTCCAAAATATTTTCTAACGGTTGAGTTATTTTTGGATCTAACAAAACCTGCCAGTTAGGATGAAAGGCTAAAAGATCGGAGTTATTTTCATATTCGAAAAAACCATCCTCTTCAAAAAGAGCGTTCATAATCAAATTTAATATTTTGTAAATATCAATTTTACCTTTATTTTTGATGAAGTAATTTTGAGGAAATTTTTTAATCAAACAGTCAAGTAGCATATCACAGCTATAAGTGGCTGATTTTTGCATGTTTTTTTTGTCATATTCATAGCAGTCGATAAAAACATTGAAAGGCAAAAAGCTTTTAGGGGTAAAATCAAACATATTTTTTATAGAAGGAATGTTTATCATAAACTGAGCTAAAGCACACACCCAGTTAGGTCCGTTGATTCCTATTGGCTCATTTTGATTTTTTGTTTGTTTTAGATATGCGATTTTATTAAATTCTTCATGTGAAATGGGATAGTGATTTGGTTTTCCTAAAAGTGAAGAAAAAAGGTTGAAAATTTCTTTAGCATTTTGAGTATTGATTAGCTGGGCTGACATTTTACCAAAATGCCTGGCAGCAATTCTGTTTGTTGCCAGATCTTTAATTTTCAGATCCACTTTTTTTTCTTCAAGTAGCTTATCTTGTCTAGTAAGATCATTAAAAATTGAAGATACTTTAGTAGCATGTGTTTTAATCAAAAACTACCTAAACCTTTTTTTAAAGGCTATAGAAATTTATAGATAAAAGACTTTCTTTGCAATGACTTTTTAAAAAATGTAGGGGCTAAGTTAAAATGTCACATTTGGGCTAAATTGAAATGTCACACTTTTGAACAAAGGTTGAGGCATGGAAATGGAG
>JAFGQY010000082.1 GCA_016935395.1 Parachlamydiales bacterium | reverse complement strand
TAATATCAGAAAAAAAATATGTTGAAAATTTTGATGGTTTTCAAAGAATTTTTAAAGAGTATCATTTATATAGTAAAAAAAAGGGAGATATTAAATTTACTGTTAGTTTTCCTTTTCAAAGATCTGATAATCTAAAATGCTTAATTTTAATAGATGGACTTGAAACTGGAGAAGATTCCTTAAAATATGTCCCAATAAATCCAAAAGACTTTGTAATTGTTGGATATGAATATCCAAAAAATCTTCAAAAAATTAATTCCAAAACAGCCCTTTTTCATATACCAGAAATTAGAAAAGCAGCGCTTAGCGTTTCTGATCAAATAATTGAGGTTATAAATTTTATAGAAAATGAGCCTTGGTATAATAAAGGTCCAATTAATATTATGGGTTGCAGCTTCGGGGCTATTTTTGTACCTCAAGTATACCATTTGGCTCAAAATAAAGATATTGATCTGGGCCCTGGCGTTATGGCATATGGAGGAGCAGGCCTTTATGATATTTTTTATGCAAATCTATCAAAATATAGGATTTTAAGAGCTCCTATGGCCTATCTAGCCTATTTGGTATTTAAGCCAGTAGATCCCGTTTTTCACTTACCCTATATTCATGGGAAATTTTTAATAATAAATGGACTTCAAGACAAAAACATTCCATTAAAAGCAGCAAGAAAGCTTCAAGATATGACACCAAAACCAAAAACTATTATTAATTTAGATGAATCTCACATGGCTCCTGATAAGACTCAGTTACTTAAAAAAATTGGGACCATTTCCCTTGATTGGCTTGAGAAAAATTAAAATTATAACTTTACATAACTCTAATTATTCAACAGAATAATATTTATAATTACCTATTATTATGCTATAATATAATAAAAATTAATTAATAATATCATTATGTTAATACTTAATAGAAAATTTGCAAGTTTAAGGTTTTATTATTTAATAAATACCAAAAATGAAGGTTTTAAAGTCGAATCAAAATTTCGACCTTTTCTTTTCCTGGCTATACACATAAAACCCTTTAGAGAACTATTTTTTAAAACTTTCTTAAATCATTTAAAAAAACTTACCGAAACTAAGAAAATTTTTGAAAAATTGATTGATGATGAAAAGCTTTTCAATGAAATGCAAAATAAAAAATATTTTTCAGCAAATACATTTAAAAAGTATTTTAAACATATTTTTGATTTAGACATTAAAGATATAAATGAAAAAAAACGCTGTTTAGAAAGGCTTGTAAAGCATAAAAAAAGCTTTTTTAAAGAAGATTTAAAAAATATTCCGACTGATCCAAAAAAAGATACTAGTGATAGCAGTGATATAGAAAGGTTTGTATTGTTTCGTCATATCATTGATCTAGAAAGTTCGAATGATTCAAACGAAATAAAACATCTAAAATCACTAGAAATTTTCATAAAAAGAGTTATTTCAAGAAATCTTGCTAAAAAAAGCCTGGTACCACTCATAAATGAAAATGGAAAACTATGTTTTTACTATATTTACGATACCATTTTTGCTAAAAAAGCAATGGTAGGATACGCTTTAAAATCACTTGAAAACAATCCCCCTATAATTGCATTTAGAGGAACTCAATCAAAAATAAGAAATAGAAGATCTATTTCTGCATTTTTAGACAACCTTTCTAAAAAAATAGCCATAAAAGGATTTATATCAGGCAAAAAAAAGTTAGGTGAAATTTTTAATGACCCAAATTTTTTAACTGATAAAGCTCATGTAGTTGGATTAAGTTTAGGCGGCGGCTATGCACAAAGAACTCTAGCTGAATTTTACGATAAAATTGATCATTTGATAACTTTTAATTCTATTGGAATTGATAATGATACCATTGATAATTTTAATAAAAAATTGAACGATGAAAAAAAACAGATCAAAATTACTATTATTCGCAAAAAAAATGATATTGCTCATTTTTTGGGTGACGCTCACATAGGAAACAAGCTAAATAATAATAAGATTAAGATTATCTATTTAGAAAAAAGCAAAATAGAAAACAACCTAAGCCCCTCAATCCTGTCACTTTTAAAATCACTTTTGAATTATCACAGCGGTCTATTTTTAAATGAAAATGCCGATATTAATCCTATTGATGTTAATTTTAATAATCATCTAGACAATAAGTTAAATAATAATAATAGATGGGAAAAATGGCGCAAAAAATGGCTTTTTGATTATATTTTTAATATAATAAAAAAAGCTTAAAAACCCCTATCTTACTGGCAATTCGAATGTTAAAGAACTGTTTTTTTTGATTTTAACATTATCTTACAGAAACTATTTGTATTAGCTATGTAATCATAAATAATTCAAAATTTCTAAATATGTATTTAAAATGATATTGAAAAATTATTTTAAACATACTAATGATTTTTTTTTTAGTTACTAGCTTTTTTTTCTAGATGTTTATTTGACTATGTTATAAGCTTGAGCCACCTTTTAATGACTATTTATCAAATAGTTTGTTTTAAAGGTTAATTATCGTTTTGCTAGAAATTAATTTTCCCAATCAGGAATTAAAATAAACAAAGCGGTTAAGAGAAATAAAAAAACAAAGGAACGTTTTAAAATGGCGATGAAACTTTACGTTGGCAATTTGCCTCATAGTTATAAAGAAGATGATGTTAAAGAACTTTTTTCAAAATATTCATCTGTAGAAAGCTGCAAAATAATTACAGATAGAGATACAGGAAGATCAAAAGGTTTTGCATTTGTGGAATTTGGCTCAAGAGAAGAAGCTGAAGCAGCAATACAAGAACTAAATGGAAAAGATTGTGATGGAAGAGCAATTATAGTTAATGAAGCTCGTCCAAAAACTGACACAAGAGGCGGTTCAAGAGGAGGACCTGGAGGCGGATTTAATAAACGACGTGATCGTTATTAATTTGCTTCATAGATAAAGTAATGCTTTAAAGTGTTATTTTATCTTAAAAAAAATTAGGGATTATTTAATTATATCCCTATTTTTTTTACTCTTTATTCTTTCAATAAATAATGTCCACTCTAGTTAATAAATATGCTTTGTGGACATTTTTTATTTTTAAGCTACATTTTTTTTATTGCAATAGTAATATCATCTAATCTCTAAAGCTCAATTTCATATAAATTTTACGAAAGTGATTTTTAACAAGGCTCTACAAAATACTAAAAGATAGATAAATCCAAGGGGTTAGGTGATTTTTTTTTAAAAAAAAAGAATAAATTTAATATTAATAAAATAATATGGCCAGAACTGGAATCGAACCAGCGACACAAGGATTTTCAGTCCTCTGCTCTACCATCTGAGCTATCTGGCCAAATAACTAAATTAATATGTTAGATGATTTAAATATTTTTGAGAACCGATTTTTTCAAAAATATAAAACTATATCTAGAATAGAATAAATATTTTATAGAAAAACATGGGAAATGAAGATATTTTCAAAAACTAGATAAAATTATACTTAAAAACCTGAAACCTTTCTTTTTTCAGCTTCTATAAAGATCATATCCTTTAAAATATTGACAGCTTCACTCATTTGAATATCTTCTTGACCATAATTTTTATATTCAATGTTTAGAGTTTGTGAGTTAAGTTTAGCTTTTACATTTTCCTGTTTTTTCAAGAAATTTTGAAAATCAAGATCTTTTTCAAGCCTAACTTTACTGTTTTCTTTTAAAATTGGAACCATTTTTTGCCAAAAGGTTACCTTTTTTTGAAGGTTTGGAAGGTAGTTTTGTTTAAACCACATTCTAATCTTTCCATCAAGATCGGATAAATTATCTTTATAGGCTGCTTTTACTGTATCGGATTTGAGTGGATATTCCAAATATCTCTCTCCTACAGTATAGCATGAATATTCTGATGGAACGTTAATATCAGCCCGAACACCTTCTATTTGGGTAGTCCTACCTGATACGGTATAGTATTTTCCAACAGTTACCTTATAAAAATAATCAGCATTTTTATCTGTAACCGTTTGATATTGAATAGATCCTTTACCAAAGGTTGTTTCGTCGCCTACTACTAATGCAACTCCAAAATCTTGAAGCGCTGCTGCAACTATTTCTGATGCGGAAGCTGACATTTTTGAAGTTAAGATAATAAGCGGACCATTATAAAAAGCGCTTGAATCTAAAGTTCTTAAATATCTTATATCTTTTTTAGAGCTTTTGGAAATAACGACAACTCCATTTTTAATAAAAAGGCCTGCTACTTTAATTGCTTGTGATAAAAAGCCGCCTGAATTATCCCTTAAGTCCAAAACAAGGCCTTTTATTTGAGCATCTTTTTTTAAAGAGTTGATAGCTTTTTTAATGTCTTTTTCAGAAGTAACTCCATTGGAATTTTCATAAAAAGATTTTAAAGATAACTTTGCAATAATACCATCAGCAAATGGCTCATAACTACAGGTCAGTCTTTGATCATCCATCGAAATAGCCTGCTTTGTCAGCTTTAGATTCCAGTAAGAATAGGTCTGATCATTTTTTAAAAGTCTTTTAAAACCCAAATGAATATCAGAAGTATCTTTGGATTTCATTAAAGACATAACTTCATCAAAGCTAAGACCTTTTGTATTTTTCCCATTAATCTGAACAATAATATCCCCTTCTTTAAGAACTCCTGATTGTTCTGCAGGACTATTTTTTATGATGCCGCTAACAATGACTCCGTCAATACTCTCTGTTAAAACCAGTCCAACACCTTCAAATTGTTTTTCTAAAGATGTTCTCATATCAATAGCTTCATCTTCTGAAAAGAAATAGGTATGTGCGTCTAAGCTTTTTGCAAAAGCTTTTAAAATGTTTGTAGAAATTTGATTTTCTTTTAAATTGCCTTCTTCATTAATTAAATATCTGTTCTCACTTCTTTTAAGTTTTTTTTCTAAAAGATTAAAAACTTTGTACTCTTTTTCATCTGTATCGATAATAGATCTTTTTTGTTGGTTTTCAAAAAAATTCAAAATAACAGCTTTTTGTCTTTGATATAATTCATCTAAATCTTTTGCGAAAGCAACATTTTTAGTATATTCCTGATCTGCAACTATTTTTTTTCCAATAATTTCTTTAATAAATTTTTGTCTAAAATCTTTCGCTCTTAAAATGGCTTTTTGAAAAAGATCGTCAAGTTCAATAAATGCTAAAAACTCATTGTCTTTTATTGATTTTAATACTTTTTTAGCTTTTTTTGAACTAAGATCAAGATAGCTAGAGACTTCATCAGCGAGTAAATAAATTTTCATTGAATCAAAATTATCTATATAAACTTTTAATGATCTAGAAACCAAGGTTTCATCAAAATCTTCAAACTCAATATGCTGCTTGAAAATTTTATCCATTACAAGATTGATTTCTCCATATGTTAGTGACTTTGTAAAGATAAGACAGGGTATTATAAATATGATAAGTAAATATTTTTTCATATTATCCATTTTATTAAAAAGGCAGG
>JAFGQY010000081.1 GCA_016935395.1 Parachlamydiales bacterium | reverse complement strand
CCATACCAAATCCTGATGCAGGAGGCATCCCCTGACATATAGCTTCTATAAATTCTTCATCTAAAGGATGTGCTTCTTCATCACCGGCTTCTCTTTTTTTAGATTGTTCAACTAAAAGAGATCTTTGCAAAACTGGGTCATTAAGTTCTGAATAGGCATTTAAGAATTCTTTTCCTGCAATAAAGCTTTCAAAACGCTCAACTAATTTTTGGTTTTTCTCTTTTGGATTTCTATGTAGTTTGCAAAGTGGGGTTGTTTCGATTGGATGATCAGTTATGTGATGAGGCTGAATAAGCTTATCTTCAACAAGCTCTTCAAACAAAAGTGCTATTAGTCTTCCTCTGGTTGCGCCTTTTAGTTTCTCTCTATCTACTTCTGTTTCATGAAGTCTTTTCAAAAGATCGGCGTCGGTTTTGTTTTCAACATCAAAATTTCCATACTCTTTAATTGCAGCTGTCATTGAAATTCTTTTCCATGGAGCTTTTAATTCTATCTCATGATTTAGAAATTTTACTTTTGTAGTCCCAAGAAGTTTTATTGCAATGGACTCAAACATTTTTTCAGTAAATTCCATCAAATCATTATAATCCCAATAAGAAGCGTAAGCTTCTAATTCGGTGAACTCCGGGTTGTGAGTTCTATCTATTCCTTCATTTCTAAATACTTTTCCGATTTCATATACTCTATGAAAACCACCAACTAGAAGCTTTTTCAAGGGTATTTCAAGAGATATTCTTAAATACATATTTTGATCGAGAGCATTGATATGGGTATTAAAAGGTCTGGCTTCAGCGCCGCCGTAGATATTTTGCAGCACAGGCGTTTCAACTTCAATAAAACTGTTTTCATCCAAATACTGCCTTATAAGTTTTATAACTTTGCTTCTTAGAACAAAGGTATCAATCGATTTTTTATCTGTGATTAAATCGAGCCATCTTTTTCTATATTTGACACCAAGATCTGCTAAACCTGAGTGTTTGTCTGGAAGAGGTAAAAGTGTTTTTGTTAAAAGAGTTACTTTTTTAACAAAAATTGTAAGCTCACCTTTCTGAGTAATAAATAAATTACCCTCAACGCCTAAAATATCACCAAGATCAAATTTCTTTTCTATAAACTTTATATGAGATTGTTGCTCTTTAGATTTTTCTATATCGTAACCATCTACTTTTGTAAAATCCCTATTAAATACTATCTGAATGCGTCCTGTTTCATCTTGAAGTTGAGCAAAAGCATTTTTACCCATGGCTCTAAACAAAATAAGCCTGCCTGCAAATTTTACATGAGGTGTATCCCCGGCAGCTGCATCATCAAAGTGACCTACTTGTTTTTCAGCATATAAATCATGAAGTTCAATAGCAGTATGCGATACATCAAATCTATAAGGGTAGGGATTGATTCCAAGATCAATTATTTCTTTTAATTTTTTTGATCTATTTTGAAATTCTTCAATTTTATGATAATCCGGAAGCTTTTTATCCATTTTGTTTTTCCTATTGCTTTTTGACTAAATTCTATATAATACAGTCCTTTTTTTCAAATTATCAAAGACATATGAAAAACTTTTTTGTAAAAAAATCAAAACTTTCCGGTGAAATTGAAAAAGTTCCCACTTCAAAATCTCAAACTATGAGAGCTATTTTGTTCGCTTCATTAGCCAGCGGAAAGTCAATAATTAAAAATTTTTTAAAATCAGATGATATTTTTTCCATGATCGAAGGATGTGAAAAGTTTAAAGCAAAAATTTTGATTAAAAGAAATAATTTAATGATTGAAGGGGTTAATAAAAAAATAGTTTTCAAAAAAAACGAAAGTTTGAATGTTAAAAATTCAGGTATTGCTCTTCGTTTTTTATCTTCTATTTACTCAAGATGTGATAGAAATATTTTGATAACAGGTGATAGGTCAATTCAAACTAATAGATCTATGAAATCTCTTTTAACAGCACTTAAAGAAATGGGAGCTCAAATCACATATAAGAATTTTGAAGGGTTTGCGCCGTTTGAAATAAAAGGACCTATAAAATCAAAAAGCATAGAAATCGAAGGTGAAGATTCTCAATTTGTATCTTCAATGCTAATAGCTTTGAGTCTTTTTAATGAAAAAAGTGAAATCATTGTAAAAAATCCCGGTGAAAAACCATTTGTAGAAATGACGCTTTTTTGGCTTAAAAAAATGCAGAGCGTAATTGAAAACGAAAATTTTGAAAGATTTAAAATTTTAAAACCTATAAAACCGAAAAATTTTGAATATGAAGTTCCAACAGATTTTAGCTCGATTCTATTTTTAATTGTTGCAGCATTGATAACAGGTAGTGAAATAATTTTGAAAAATATTGTATTTGATACACTTCAAAAAGACTTTTTGGTTTTAGATGTTTTAAAAGACTTCAAAGCAAACATTTTCGTAGATAATAAACTTGGGCTTATCAAAATAAAAAAATCAATTTTAAAAGGCAGAAAAATTTTGGATGTTAATGATTATATCGATAGCATTCCTGTTTTAGCCGTTTTTGGATGTTTTGTGGACGAACTTATTTTAACAAATGCAAAAGTTGCTAGAAAAAAAGAGTCCAATAGACTTCAAAGTATTACTCAAGAGCTGAAAAAAATGAATGCTGATATTTTAGAAACGGAAGATGGACTTATTATTAAAAAATCAAAAACCCTTAAAGCGGCAGTTGTAAATTCTCACAAAGATCATCGAATAGCCATGGCTTTAACCGTAGCAGCTTTGACAATAGATGAGCCAACAACCATTCAAGATGTTGAATGTATCAACAAAACCTATCCTGGTTTTAAAAAGGATTTAAATGCTTTAGGAGCATGTGTAATATGAGTGAAAATATTGTCCTAATTGGTTTTAAAGCTTCAGGTAAAACAACTATCGGTAAAAAACTTGCTGAAAAGTTAGAAAGAAATTTTTTTGATATAGATGAACTCATTTTAGAAAGATATGAAAAAGGCAATTTCTCAAATTTTAATATTTTTGAAGTGTACACTCTTATAAAAG
The DNA here is from genome assembly GCA_016935395.1 of Parachlamydiales bacterium. Lineage (GTDB taxonomy): Bacteria > Chlamydiota > Chlamydiia > Chlamydiales > SM23-39 > JAFGQY01. Next base: position 4,948 of record JAFGQY010000081.1, on the reverse strand, counting down.
AGAAAAAATTTAGGCTTTTAGAAAATGAAATTATAAAAAGTTTTAAATATAAAAATAATTTAGTAATAGCATCTTCGGGAGGTTCACTAATTTCAACTGAAAATCAAAATGTTTTAATACCCAATTCAATATTTGTTTATTTAAAAGCTAGTGAAAAAACTTTAACTTCCAGACTTACAAAGTCCATTTATCAAGATAAAGATCTTTTTGACAAAACTTATGTAGATAGACTTCCAATCTATCAAAATTTAGCCGATTTTACTATTGATGTAGATGAGAAATCTGTTGAAGATATTTTAAATGAAATTGAAGAGAGTATATATGTCGAATAGTTTTGGCAGGATTTTAAAAGTTACTACTTTCGGAGAGTCGCATGGCCCTTACATTGGAGCTGTAATTGATGGATGTCCATCAAACATCAAAATATGCGAAGATGAAATTAATGAGCTTTTAGAAAAAAGAAGACCAGTAAACCAATTTTTTTCAACTAAACGAAAAGAAAAAGATAGAGCTACAATAATATCCGGCGTCTTTAACAAAATGACAACGGGCGCTCCTATATGCATCTTAATTCCCAATATAGATGTAGATTCAAGTTACTATGAAGAGATCAAGGGTGTTTTAAAGCCTTCCCATGCCGATTTTACTTATTACAAAAAATATAAAAATTATGACTATAGGGGATCAGGCAGAGCTTCAGCTAGAGAAACTGCAGCTAGAGTTGCAGCATCTTTAATAGCAGAAAAGATTTTAGAAGAAACAAATATCAAAGTTTTTTCTTATCTTTACTCAGTAGGAGATATTGATATTGTTTTTAAAGAAGAGGATTTTTTTGAAAAGATTGATAAAAGCGTAATTTTTTGCCCTGATAAAAAAGCTGAAGAAAAGATGTTAAAAAAATTAAAAGAGATCAAGGATGAAAAAGATTCTATCGGCGGCGCTGTTGGTTTTTATATAAAAAATACACTTATTGGTTTGGGAGAGCCTATTTATAATAAGTTGAATGCAAAAATATCATTTTTATTAATGAGCATTCCCGGTGTAAAAGCTGTTGAATTTGGTGACGGTATAGAATCTTCAAAAAAAACAGGGTCTTTAAGAAATGATCTTTTTAAATACGAAAATCAAATATTTCATACTTTGACAAATAACGAAGGTGGAATAAATGCTGGTATTTCTAATGGTGAGCCCATTTACGGGAAAGTCCATTTTAAGCCTACCCCTACAATATCCAAACAACAAAAAACAGTAGATACCCAAGGGAATAAAAAAATTTTAAAAAGTTTTGAGAATGATCGACATGATGTTTGTATAGCGATTAGAGCGGTTCCTGTTGTAAAAGCTATGATATATCTTGCTTTAGCCGATTTTTATTTACTCAATAAAGCATATGGGATGTAATTTTGAAAAAAATTGAAGTAAATTTAAAAGATTTTTCCTATCCGATTTTTTTAAAGTCTGATCTTTTAAGTAGTGATTTTTTAATAAATTTTTTAAAAAACCTTTCAAATTCTTTTGTTATAATAACCCATAGCTCAATAAAAAATCTTTATGCAAAACCTATTTTTGACAAAATCAAAAACTTTGGGTTAAAAGCAATTTTATTGGATTTTTTAGATTCTGAAGAAAATAAAACCCGCAGTATAAAAGAAAAACTTGAAGATGAAATTTTTAAAAACAAATTTTCAAAAGATACATTAATTATAGCTATTGGCGGCGGGATTGTATCAGATATGGCCGGTTTTATAGCTTCCACATATATGAGGGGAGTTAAATATGTTGTTATCCCCACAACTCTTCTTGCTATGATAGATGCTTCTATCGGGGGCAAAACTGCTGTAAATACAGAACATGGAAAAAATTTAATTGGAACTATTTATCATCCAAAGGCTGTTTTTATAGATTTTAATGTTTTAAAAACTCTTCCTGAAAAAGAAATAAAAAATGGTAGTTTAGAGTTTTTGAAACATGCTCTTATCTATAATAAAAATCTTTTAGATGATTTTGAAAAGTTTGATGAAATTTCTGAAGATCTGATAATAAAAAATATTCTTATTAAAAAAGCTATTGTTGAAAAAGATGAAAATGAAAACAGCTTAAGAAAACTTTTGAATTTCGGTCATACAATATCCCATGCAATAGAAGCCGGTTCAAATTACAATATTTCTCATGGTGAAGCTTTAGCCTATGGAATACTTACAGAAAGTCATATCTCTTATAAGATGAATATGCTTTCAAAAAAAGAATTTGATAGAATTTTAAATATTTTAATTAAAAAAGATCTTCTAGTTAATATTTCAAATCTTTCTATTGATGTAATCTTTTCTTATCTTGAAATAGATAAAAAAAATATTTCTGATGAAAATCGATTTACTTTGTTAAAAAAAATTGGCAAATCTGTTTATAATGTCTTCGTTTTGAAAAAAATTATTAAACAATCATTACTCTTTGCGTTTGGAGGAAAAAAAATATGTTAGCAGCTGTAATAACAGGTCCTGATCTTTTTTCGGCTAAAAGACAAATTAAAAATTCAAAAGATGCAGATATCATTGAAATTAGATTGGATTTTCTTGATTCTATTGCACTGGATAAAGTAAAAAAACTCCAAGATTATGCTGATAAAAAAATTATTTTTTCACTTCGCAGAAAAGAACATGGCGGAAAATACTCTCAGCATGATAAAAAAATGTTTTTTGATCTGGAAAGATTGTTTACACTTGAGCCTGACTATTTTGATCTGGAGCATGATATTCCATTAGAATTTATTGAAAGAATGACAAAAAAGCATCCTAAAGTTGAAATAATTTTTTCATATCACAATTTTCAAAATACCCCTGAAAATCTAAATGATATTTTCAAAATGATAAAAAATCCTTTTGCTAAATTTTATAAAATTGCAACCTATGCAAATTCCAATTCAGACGCTTTGAAAATGCTAGATTTTATTAAAGAAAATTCTAATGAAAATGTTATAGGTGTTTCTATTGGAGAGTATGGATCTTTTGTTAGAATTATTTCAAAAATTTTTAATAATAAAATTAACTACTCTTTTGTTGATAAAATGAGTTCACCCGGCCAAATAAGTCTAGAAGAGATGGTAAACGTTTATAATTATAAAAATTTAAATGAAGATAGTAAAATTTATGCTCTAATTGGCGATCCTATCGATCAAAGCTTAGGCCATGTTTATCATAACGCTGAGTTAAGAAAGCAAAATAAAAATGCAGTTTATGTAAAAATAAAAATGCAGGGGCATGAACTTCCTCAGTTTTTTTCAAAATTAAAAAAGCTGCCTTTTAAAGGCTTTTCAGTATCTATGCCGTTAAAAGAAAAAGTAGTCTCTTTTTTAGACGAGGACATATCAAAAGTAGGTTCGGTTAATACCATCATTGTTAAAGAAAATAAATTGATCGGATATAACACCGATGGAATCGCAGCTTTGGACGCCATTGAAAGAAAGGTTAAGGTAAAAGACAGAAAAGTTCTATTAATCGGAGCCGGAGGAACTGCAAAAGCTATTGCTCATGAAGCTATGAAAAGAAACGCTAATTTATATATTTTTAATAGGGATGAACCAAAAGGTTTTGAAATAGCTTCAAAATTAAGATGCAGATCTTTCGGGTTAGATAAATTATCAAATATTATGACTGACGGTTATGATATTATCATCAATGCTACATCTTGCTCTATGCATGATATTTCTGTAGTACCTAAAGATAGTCTGATTCCCGGAACTATTGTTTTAGATATTGTTACAAAACCTGTTGATACAATTTTATTAAAAGAAGCTAATGCTAAAGGATGTATTGTTCTTTATGGTATGGAAATGTTTATCAACCAGGCTAAAAAACAATTTGCAAATGCGAATTAATTTCTAGCAAAAAAAGTGGCTCTTTTTTCGCTGGAGCTATGAGGATCTGTTATTTCACAAATCATTTTTGATAGTTGATTATTTAATCTATGGATTATTCTAGGTATTAATCTGGGAAGAGTATGATCAGGTGCAGAAATTACTAATTTCCAGAAAAAATCAGCTCTCGAAAAGTATTTGTGTAAACCTTGTTTATATTGGGGATTTTGACTTGCAAATTTATCTGCAAAATCTTCCGGATATGGATTCATTCTAATGAACTGTGAAGATAATGCTCCTAAGAAAACTGTAAATGTATAGAACATCACCTTCCAATGGATATCCTTTGGCGGAAAAAAAATTTTTGTTGCACTTAAGGGTATTGAGAAAACACCTACAAATGCTATTCTTTTAATTTGATTGATTAGAGGAATACTAATATTTTTATGATGATAAAAAACATGTCCAAATTCATGAGCTATGATACCTTCTACTTCTTCTTTTGAAACTGGTTCCAACAAAGGAATATATTTTTTAAAAATCATTCGCACATTATCCTCTGCATCCAACTTTTTGATATCTCTTGTTTCTAGAACAAGAAAATTTTTTCGCTCTTCTTCATTTAGCTCTTCAATTGGATTTCGTTTTCCGATTAATGTTAAAGCGTCATTTTTATTTAAAACAATGCAGTGTTTATACTTGGTTCCGTTAATTTTTCGATATATATGCATAACTTGTAAACTTTCATGAACATATACTTTTGTTTTATCTAAGGCTTCTTGCGGGACATTTAAATTTTTTCCTATTTGTAATATTTTTTCTACTAATAACTTTTGATCTGTTTCTGTTAATTCGTTTCCTTTGTAAGTTAAAACTTCATTGTCTTCAAAGAATTTGCTCGGTTTTTTAAAAAGAAATCTTTCTATTAATGACATATTAATTTCATTTGTGTAATTAATTAATTAATTGTAAATATTATAATATTGTTAGTGATAACATATCAATAAGATTTTATGTGTTTATTAAATAATCTTAAAAATAAGTATTAACAGGATCTACATCAATGAAAATTGAAACTTTACTTGATGTTTTAAATTG
>JAFGQY010000080.1 GCA_016935395.1 Parachlamydiales bacterium | reverse complement strand
GTATCAACATTTCTTAAAAAAATAGCTTCAATTAACTTTCTAGTATTTGGATCGATATCTTTTGTTTGATCAATTGTTAAAAAAGCTTGCCCGGCTAAAGATGATTTAGTAAAAGTACGAAATAGCGCAGCTTTTTGCTCATATCCTAAAACTAAGTAACTCATAATACCTTTGCCTTTTATTGCAATGAATTAATATATTATTTAAGTAATAATAACACATTTTTTATTTTTAATTAAGTTTTTTTAAACAAAACACAACAAACTAATTATAAGTTTTTTACGTTATAAATTTAAAATTTTAATTTACCCAGGATAATAAACAACTATATATTCTAAATACTGAACATGATGAAACTGGCGCTATAGGAAGAAGATATCGAAGGCAAGATGAACTTGGAACTCTTTACTGCATAACTATCTACTATGAGACTTTAGAAGATTTTAGCGTAACCTTAAGAGATCGAGATTCAATGAAACAAGAAAGGGTTAAAATAGATCAGCTCAAAAATGTAATTGCAGAAAGACTAAAAGGTTAATGCTTTTTTAAAAATTTAAATGTTTTAAGTTATTATCTTCCTTCCAAGAGCCTTAATCTAAACCTTTCGCTCAAAGAAAGCTCTTTTCCAAAAGCTAGTTTAATACTAATACTTTTTCTTTCCCAAAAATCCTGAGAGCCCGGAATTCCTCTATCCAAAACTTTTGTTTTAGATATTAACTCACTACTTAATTTATATAGCTCGTCTTTTTGATTACAGTCTAAATCCCTTGCTATTTCATTTATAACCCTAAATTCATCTTCTGCATTCTCGACAAAAGCAAAATTGCTAAAAATTAGAATATATAGACAGGATGATTTAAATATTTGCTTTTTTGTCGGTTCATCTAAATTTAATCTCAATATTTTAAGATCTATCATTTCTGCCGGTCCCTTTTTTTCCCTAAATCCGGATAAACAATATTTTGTGAATTGGCTTAAAAACTCTACAGCTTCCTCAGAACTTTTTCTATCATGTAAAAAATTATAATAATTTCTTACCATGCCAATTAAAATATCCTTTTTCAAGTCCTGATCTTCAATTTTTCCAATAATCTCAAAAGCTTTATCAAAATGTTCTTGAGCTTTATCTATATTCGTTAAGTGACCAGAATTATAAATATTTGCTAAGTGAATATTTATCAAAACAAGAAAATTCAATTTACTTTTTTTCATAAAATCAGTTTCAGGCAATGTCTTTTGTTCTAAATTTTTAATTAATGCTTCAGCTTTGTCCTTTAATCTTAAAATATCTGCTTTGAGCAACACCTCATCAGTATCTGCAGTTAATAGGTACGATTCAAAACGCAGATTAGCTAATTGTAAATATCCAAAGATTTTTTCATATGAATTCGGGCAATTATCGAAAACCTTTTCAAGTTTTCTCAAATATTCTCTTGCCTGCAATGGACCGTTGTCTAATGGAATATCCGGCAAGCACAAATTATTCGTGCTTACATGTACTGTTTTCCCTGCTTCTTCATATTTTTCTTCTTCCAATAATTTTAAAAAAGTTTGTCTAGTTACATCACCTGCTGCCTCACCGTCAAGATAAGTTAAAACTTTTCTAGGTTCAAATTCCAAGCAAGGATTAGCTGCAATATCTTCAGAATAAGGACCAACATACTCAGGAAGATTTGCGTAAAATGTCGGGCACTCTTGTAATTTCGTATCAACATTTCTTAAAAAAATAGCTTCTATTAACTTTCTAGTATTTGGATCGATACCTTCTGGGTTGATCTTTAAAAAAGCCTGCCCAGCTAACGATGAAGTTTCAAACATGAGATGTAGAGTGGCTTTTTGTTGATATCCTGAAATTAAGTAGCTCATATATTTCCTGTTTTATTATTATTAATAAAGTTTTTATTAAATAATAATAACATATTTTTTATTATTAATTAAGTTTTTTAACAAAACATAACAAACTAATTATAAGTCTTTTGCGTTATAAATTTAAAATTTTAATTTGATTGAATCTTATGATAAGCAAGCACTTTTCTTTTTTATAAAAAAAATATTTACCATTAAAGAATCAAAAATATTAACTATTCAAGCATAAGTTGATTGTATGGTAGTTTCGAAAAGTTTTTGGACTGCGCATTTTGCTAAGTGAAGATCCACTCTTAATTCTTGGATTTCTTGAAACAATCCACCACCTGTTTTAGCTTTCATCCCACAATCCTGTGAAAGTAAAGTTAACTGAGTATTATGTTGTTTTATCTGACGCAAAAGTTCTTTGAGATATTTTTGTCTAGCTTCGGGTGCTCTCATCTTCAGTAATCGAGTAAGATATGTTGGAATATTATTTTGATAAAAAGTTTGAGCTTTCTCATAATCTGTTTTAATTTGCTCATGTACTGTTTGTTTAGGTCTTGCAATTACTGCAGCTACTGATGTCATATTTTTTTCCTAATTTTATCTTTTTAGGTTATAAAATTCTTAATGAAAATATCAATACAATATAAATAATGTAGTACATTATTTATATGCCTAAGAATCACGTTTTTAGTAGTAAGATACAAAAATATATCTTATAAAAATAGAATAATTTTTAATTAAAATATTTAATTTACACTTCTTACCAGTCTATCATATTGGTTATCAAGATAGATCAGCGCTTTATCTTTTTCTTTTTGTGTTTTCTCTGAAGCTTTTTTTAGTTTATCATTGAGATCTTCCAAATTAGTTTGATATTTTGACATTGTCCAATCGATATCTTTTAATTTATTTTGATCTACTAGATACCATCTATTTGCTATTGTATGTAGTTGAAGATCTTTCCATCTCTCTAGATTATAGGCGTCATTATTAAATCTATCATAAATTCTTCCAAGCTCTTCTGTATTTCTTGTGTTGATATTTTTGAAATTTCTTCTTAGTTGTTTAAAGCACTTATAAAATCTATCAACTTCATTATCAGAAGCCTCTTTTTTAACAAGATGTCTTAAAAGATCATAACCTTCTAGATCTTCCCATATATATGAATTGCAGATTTGATCGAATGGTAAATTTTCTATTTTATTTCTAATAGCTTCCCTTCTGAATTCTGTACTATATTTAAAAGTAGAAACATAATATATTCCGGCTGCAGTCCCTAGTAATACACCAATCCCCAATAAAGAAGCAGAAAGAGCCGTTAAAGCTGCAAAACCAGATAAAAGAAGACCGCCTCCGATCAATATACCTGATGCAGCAAATGTTACATGTACATAATTTCTTTGTTTATCCACGGGAGTTGGAGTGCCATACCTGGCATCAATTTTATGTCCTACTCTAACATTGTCTCTTGTAGTTGAATCAAATGCTTGAACATAATGTGACCAGTTAGCTGACGGAAAAGGATGGAATTTTGGCGGTTGCTGAAGGTAAGGTCTCCAAACATTATCTTTTTGAATTCCGATTTGCCTATTAATTGTAGAAGGTCTTAAAAAATTTGGTATTAAAAAACTCATATAAAACACCTTATTTTAATTAAAATTATCTAAATTATAAT
>JAFGQY010000079.1 GCA_016935395.1 Parachlamydiales bacterium | reverse complement strand
CCATTTCCATGCCTCAACCTTTGTTCAAAAGTGTGACATTTCAATTTAGCCCAAATGTGACATTTTAACTTAGCCCCTACAAATTTGAAATTTTAATAGACAAAAAATATATTAATTAGGTTAACTTTTGCTACCAAAATTTAAAATCAAAAAAGGTGTAAAATGTCAATTAAACCAAACAATCCATTAAGAACTTCTGATATAACACCTGATTATCTCATGCAACTATCAAAGCCAGAATTAACAGAACTAAGACAAAAATTAATAGAAACCAGAGACAGGATTATGTTGAATCCTCCACCATCGCCAAAAGGCGCATCTTCAGAGAGCACCCTGTTAACTCCTGATGGATTTCAAACTTATACGCCCATCACAACAGCACGTCCTTCTGAATTTACTCAATTAATTATCGATATAATTGATTGCTATCTTAAGATTAATTGATATTTTTTATTCAAGGAAAACCACTAAAATAATTTAATGTTATATTAGATAAGCTTGCTATAAAGCGTTTTCTATTATGCTATACAAAGTTTAAGAAACTAATCAATTTTATATTTAAATGAAATTTGATTATTTCTGATTTTCATTTCAATATTTCTAGCATTAGATTTTACATATATGATATAATCGTTATCTTATGATAAGCGTTGTAATACTTACAAAAAATTCTTCTAACACTATTGAAAAGACCCTCAAGTCTGTACAAGATTTTGATGAAGTCATTTTACTAGATACAGGCTCTGAAGATGACACAATTAAATTAGCTAAAAATTTTAAAAATGTAAAAATCTTTAAAGAAGACTTTTTAGGATTTGGCCCGTTAAGAAACCTTGGAGCTTCTTTTACTAAAAATGATTGGATTTTAGCGCTTGATAGCGATGAAGTTTTGTCTGACAAATTAATCATAGAAATCAAAAATCTCACTTTAGATACACAGCTTGTCTATCAATTTCCATTTTACAATTTTTATAATGAAAGACATATTAAATGCTGCGGCTGGCAAAATGAATCCCATGTAAGATTATATAACAAAAAAATCACAAAGTTTTCTGATAGTTTGGTGCATGAAAAATTAATAGACAAAAATTTAAAAATATACGAAATGAAAAATCCTATTATTCATACTCCATATCTTAAAATTGAAGATTTTTTAATAAAGATGAATAAATATTCATCTTTATTTGCTCAGCAAAATAAAGGCAAAAAAAGATCCTCTTTTAAAAAAGCTCTATTTCATTCAATTTTTGCATTTTTTAAAAGTTACATAATTAAAAAAGGAATTTTTTATGGTAAAGAGGGATTTTTAATATCGACTTATAATGCAAATACTGCTTTATATAAATATTTAAAACTTTTAGAAATCAACAAGAAATAGAAATGCTTTTAACTTTTTTGTATCATCGAGTTAATGAGGGTAAATATTCTAGCTCAAAAGATATTATGCAAAACCATCTTATCTATCTAAAAAATCATTATAAGATTGTAGTACCAAAAGATAAAATAAATCCTTTCAAGCTCAATATTTGTTTAACATTTGATGATGGTTACTATGACTTTTATAAATTCGTTTTTCCTCTTTTAAAAAAACTAAACATACAAGCTGTTTTAGCTATTCCAATTAAATATATTTTAGATGACACAAATGTAGATCCCAATATTAGATTATCCTGTACATATCACGAAGCTATGAAAGATGATAATTTTATAACTAAAGCTCCCTTTTGCACATGGAAAGAAATTCAAGAAATGGTCGATTCAAAATTAGTTAAAATTGCATCTCATTCATACACTCATAAGAATCTTTTAAAAGATAAAATCGATTTAAATAAGGAAATTTTGGAATCTAAAAATTTTTTACAAAATAAGTTAAATATTGAAGTAGATACTTTTGTATATCCACTTGGTAAATTCAATGAAGATATTCATAAATTTGCTAAAAGACATTACAAATATGTTATGAGAATAGGATCTGCAATAAATTTTTCATGGCAAAATATTACAGGCATTACCTACAGGATTATTTCTGATAATCTAAAATCTGAAAATGAATATTTAAAGCCTAAAAAGTTTATTTCTTATTTATGGTTTTTCTTTTTAAATACCTTTCGCAGGAGATAGTTTTTTTATGAACCAAAAAGATGAAATGCATATTTTTAGAGAACTGCAAGAAGAAGTTTTAGATAACTTGGGAGCTTTGAGAGTAAGCCTTGAGCAATGCAAAGATTATGGAATGGATGATACAGATGATGAACTATATAATGAAATACTATCTTTAGAAGAAGACACAAAATCATCCGAATCAAAACTTGAAATTTCTGCAGTTATTCAAAATGCAAAATCTTTAGAAAAAAAAATAGAATACTACTTTGAAACTCAAGGTATTTCATCTATTGGGATTGAGTGGCCTGATATCGAATAGTCGCTAAAATTACTGCCGTCGCTTGAGATACATTTAATGAATCAATTTTTCCCATCATTGGAATGTAAACTAGATGATCGCTTTTATTTAGTAATATTTTTTGAACCCCTTCCCCTTCCGATCCCATAATTAAAACAGCTTTTTTAGGAAATTTAAAACTAAACAAATTTTCAGCCTTTTCATCAATAGCTGTTGAAATAATTTGATATCCTGCATCAATAAATTGATCTAATGTGTTAGCTAAATTAGAAATTTTTAAAATATCTAAAAGCTCTGTTGCCCCGGAAGCAGATTTTGTTACAACAGGTGTAATATCCGAGCCTCTATTTTTTGAAAATATTACTGCATCAATTTGAAAACATTCTGCGGCTCTTAAAATAGCTCCAAAATTTTGAGGATCATATATGCTATCTAACATCAAAACCAAAGATTCTTCCTTATCATATGAACTTTTTAAAAAGTCTTTCAATTCTAAAAATCTTCTAGATTTAATCTTTGCTATAATGTTTTGATGAGAAGTCGTTTCAACCATTTTCTCAAGGGACTGTTTAGAAACTTTTTGAACAGGAATGTTCTTATCTTTAATCTCTTCTAAAAGCTCATCTGTATCATGCAGACAGGTGAAAATCTGTAAAATAGCAAAAGGTTTATATTTCAAAACTTCTTTGATTGTATTTTTTCCCATTATTATATTTGACATAATTATACCAATTTTTAAAAGAATTTAAATAAAAACTTCTATCTCTAATTTTTATCAGAATAAAATAACATATATAGCTAAAAAAACCAAAGTTCATTAAATTGGTTTTTCTCTTCTAGTCCAATAAAACGGTCCATAATCATATGTAAGCTCTTCATCTTTTTTTACAGGTCTGTTTGTTCTAAAAATCAATCTTATAACACCATTTATATAAACAGAAATCGGAGTTATATTTGGATTTTTATGATGATTTACAAATCTTATCAAACTTCCCTTTTCTCTAGCATCGATTGTATATTTTGTTTTTTTATACCCAAGTGAATATTCAAAGCAGTAAGCATTTCTATCATCAATTTTTTTATTATACTTTCTAACAATACCTGTATATTCTCCCATATAAGATCTTATGGGTAAGTTTTTATTTGCAAAAAGACCAAATTCTTTGGTTTCATTGATCCACTTTACATAAACGTCGGGAATATGATTATTTAAGATTTCATTTTCATAATACTTTCCAAACCAAAGCTGCTCTTTTGTAAGATTACCTTCTCTTCCAGCTTTTAAAGTCATCTTATGAATTTTATTTAATAAAGACATGGTTTCAAAAGAAAGTCTATCTAAATACTTAACTTCCAATATCTTCTCAAATTCTTGCTGTGTATATTCCTTGATTTCATCTTCAAGCTGAATCTTAAATAATGGAGATTTTTGCATCTTTTTAAATTTTTTTTTAATTATATTAACATATTTTTGTAAAAAAAATACATATTTTGATAAACAGTAAGTAAAAAGAGGATTTTAAAAAAATGTCTATGTTTCCATTAAAATATGAAGTTATAGCAAATGCATCAGAAGGAATATCTAACAAGTGGGAGTCTTCTGTAAAAGGTCTTCCAAAAATCGAAGTAGCAGTCCCTCCTGAATTTAACGGTCCTGGAAAAGCATACTCTCCAGAGGATTTGTATGGTCTTGCCGTTTTAAATTGCCTGATTGCAGTTTATAAAGATATATGCGAAAAGAATCAGATAAAATTTAAAGAAATTAATGGTAAAATAATAGTTACCTTAGACAAATCCCATGAAGGAAATGGTCTTGTAATAACGCATCTTGATATTACATTTGATATATCAGGCGCTTCTGATAAGGATAAAGCAAGAATATTCTTAGAAAAAGCACTTAAAACATGCCCTGTTACAAATTCTATTAAATCAGGAAAAACTTGTCATATAACAATCACTTAATAAGATTGTCTGAAAGTCATATTACCTAGATTCTGATTCAACTGAACAAGTATTAAAGCAATTATTTAAAAAAAAATAATTATTTTTTACTTTTTATCAATAAAAAATTTAAAATAGATCAAATTTGTTGAACTTGAAAAAGGATCAATTTTAAGCTATAATCTCATCTTTATAAAGTCCAATAAGAGGGAATATGAAAAACATGATTTTATTTATAGCATTTGCATTTTTAATGATTTTAGCTATTACAACTTACAGAGGTTCAAAAAATAAAAATGAACTTGTTGTAATTATGATGGGTCCTCCAGGCGCTGGTAAAGGAACTCATGCAACTGAGCTTAGTAAAAAGCTTGATATACCACATATCTCTACAGGTGATCTATTTAGAGAAAACATTAAAAATGAAACTGCTTTAGGATTAAAAGCAAAACAACTTATCGAGAAAGGAGAGCTTGTTCCCGATGAGATAGTTATTGATATGCTTTTCAATTATATTGAAAAAAATGGGTTTAAAAAAGGATATATTTTAGATGGTTTTCCAAGAACGCTCTCTCAAGCAAGAGTTTTAGATGAAAAACTATCTAAAAAAGCTAAAAAAATAGCTATAAACTTAAATATTGATGATTCAAAACTTGTTGATAGAATTACTGGAAGATTAATGTGCAGTTCTTGCGGATCTCCTTTTCACAAAACTTTCATGAGACCAAAAGTAGAAGGAAAATGTGATAAATGTAACGGCGACTTATATCAAAGAAAAGATGATACTGCGGAAGTTGTTGTAAATAGACTAAACGCATATCACCACGATACTGAGCCATTAATAGGTTATTACAAAAATGAAAATGCTTTATTTGATATTGACTCTAATCAATCAAAAGAAGCTGTTTTTGAAAATCTTTTAGAAACAGTTCAAAAAGCAAAATAATACTTTTTTCTCAATAATAAGCGATTCAAAAAAATTGGATCGCTTATTTTATATCAATTTCAGAAACTACAGGAAGATGATCTGACGGAAAGTTACCATCAAAAGTATCAGCTAAAATACCGTGAGATAATACATTAGCTTTTTTATTTACAAAAATATAATCAGGTTTAATGCCAGGTTGACCTGCTTCTTTAAAACCAGACCAAGAACCTGTAGGACCATGATGAGGGAAACTAGATTTAAAATGTGCGTCAACAAGCATATTATCTCTTGTTAATATTTTATAAGTTTCATGTCCACCTAGAGTTGGAAAAAGATTAAAATCACCGGTGATGATAAATGGATAATTTAAAGCAATCTCATTAATCTTTTCTCTTAAAAGCTGCGCTGATTTATTTCTTGCCAATTTTGAATGATAATCAAAATGTGTGTTAAAAATAAAAAAGACCTGATTTGTATTCAGGTCTTTGAACTTTGCCCAAGTTACACCCCTTATGAATTTAGCTTTCCAGCCCTTGCTAATAATAGAAGGCGTTGGAGATAAATAAAAGTAAGAGCTTTCAAGAAGTTCAAAGCGTTCATTCGAATACAAAATTGCATCAATAGGACCTTTATCTTTTCCGTCATTTAAGCCAACACCTACCCAATCATATTCAGGAAGAATGTTGATTAGATCCATAATTTGATCTTTTGTAGCTTCTTGAAGTCCTATTAAATCCATATGGTGAAATCTTATAATGCTCGCAACCCTGTTTTTCCTATAAGACCACAGACACTGTTCATCTGTCTCTTCTGCGCATTCACAATCTTTCAAGTGAATATTGTATGACATCACTCTCAAAGAGCTTTGAGAAAAAAGCTGCTTTGTTTTTACAGTCATATGAATAACTTTTGATGTCATAACTTCCTCTTATCAAACGTATTATATTATAACACATTTCGACATAAGTTGTAACTTTTTATAAAATTCATTAACTATTAATATTTTAAGAATTTCTCAAAATATTTTTTGGCATACTTAAAAAATTATTTACTATTTTTTTTTGTAGTCTTCAATTGCTTT
>JAFGQY010000078.1 GCA_016935395.1 Parachlamydiales bacterium | reverse complement strand
TTTAGAAAACACCATATTTTAAAAATTTTAAATGAATTTTCTGATTCAACCCTCCCTTTAGATGTATTTTTAAGATTTTATTTAAAAAAGAATAAAGCCTTAGGATCTAAGGATAGACAATATATAGCTGATACTATTTATAAAATAATAAGGTTTAAGGGTTTTTTGGATTATTTTATAAAAGATCCAATAACTTGGGAGAAAAGATTAGAAGCTCTTTTTGAAGTAGATTTTGAAAAAAAACAAAGTGATTCTTCAATACCGCTTCATATAAGGCTTAGCTTTCCTGAAGTTTATTTTGAAAAAATCAAAAGCTCATATGGAGAAAAACAGGCTGTTGATTTTTGCAAAGTTTCAAATAATAAAGCCTGCACTACCATAAGAACAAACACTTTAAAAATCTCTAGGGATGAATTATTCAAAAAATTTTTAGAAAAAAACTGTTTAGTTGAAAAAACACAAAATTCTTCAGAAGGAATCAGGTTTTTGAAAAAGGAAAACTTTTTTTCCATGCAAGAGTTTAAATTAGGTTACTTTGAGATTCAAGATGAAGCATCTCAAATGGTATCGTTTTTAATCGATGTAAAACCTAAAGAGCATATTTTAGACTATTGCGCAGGAGCTGGAGGAAAATCATTAGCATATGCACCTAAAATGCTTAAAAAAGGTCAAATATATTTATATGACATCAGAGACTTTGCATTGAAAGAGGCAAAAAAAAGATTTAAAAGAGCTGGAATTGAAAACTTTCAAATCATTACAAGTGAAAAGCTTAATAGACTTACAAATAAAATGGACAAGGTTATTTTAGATGTACCATGTTCCGGAAGTGGTACTCTTATGAGAAATCCTGATATGAAATGGCGCTTTAAGTTAGAAAATCAAATTTCTTTAATTGAAACTCAAAGAAACATCTTTTCTGAAGGAATAAAATATTTAAAACCTGGCGGTAAAATCATTTATATCACATGCAGCATTTTCCCAGACGAGAATGAAAAGCAAGTAGAATATTTTATAAACAAATATTCACTTAAAGAGGAAAAAAGATTTTTTACATTTCCCAAAACAAATCTTCACGATGGATTTTTTGGATCTGTTTTGAAAAGATAATTTGTTTGTTTTAATAATTTTTGATACCATTTACTCAAAAAAAAGAAATATAAGTTTATGAAATTTTTAAAATTAATGATTGTCAGTTTTTTTATTAACGTTGCCTTTGCAAATCCTCAAAGTTTAGCAAATCCCTCTTATGAGATGCCTACAAATTTAAATGTAAAAAATACGATTTTAGCAAAAGTACAAGACAAAACGATAACCGTTTACGATGTAATACAAAAAATGGACTCAACATTTCAAAAATCTTTTCCAGATTTAATAGATTCTTTTCAATCAAGAATGCAATTTTATGTAACCGGTTGGAGACAAACATTAGAAGATTTAATTAATTTACAGCTTATAATACTTGATGCTTCAAAAAAAGAGCTTAAAGTTACAGATGCAGAAGTTCGAGAAGAGATTGAAAATCGATATGGCCCAAACATAATGATAAATCTTAAGAAAAACAATTTATCCTATGAAGATGCCCTAAAAGTTACAAAAGAAGATATGATCATGCAAAGAATGATGTGGTATTTTGTTAGAAATAAAGCAGATCAGAAGATCACTCCATCAGCAATTAGAAATGCATATAGGTTATTCTGTTTAGAAAATCCGAATAAAGATATTTATAAATATCATGTAATTTCGATAACAGCTAACAATGAAAAAGAACAAATAGACCTCTCAGAAAAAATCTCAAAACTTCTTAAAGAAGAAAACAAAGATCCATTAGATTACAAACAAGATTTTGAAAAACTTGAAAATCTTTACAAAGACAGCAAGATAACAGTTTCAAATCTATTTGAAGTTAGTTCTAAAGAAATTTCAGCTTCTCATAAAACAGCACTACAAAATTTAGAAAAATTTTCTTATAGCGATATTTTTACTCAGACATCTAGATATAACAATAAAAAAGTCAGTCGAATTTTTTATTTAAAGGAAAAAGAAATAAAGCTAACAGAACCATTTAATCAAATGGCAAACAAATTAAAAGAAGAGTTAACTCAAAAAGCACTTAACGAAGAAGCAAATAAATATTTCGAAAAGCTTAAAAAAGATTACTCTATTGAGAAAAACCCTCAAGTTGCATCTAAAGAATATATGCCTTTTAGTTTTAATTGATGAGTCAGTTATACAAGCCTAGTGAGCTTAAAAAGTATTTGGCAAATCTAAATACAAAAGCTCAAAAAAAATATTCTCAAAATTTTCTAATAGATCAAAATATTTTAAATAAGTTTGTAGATTCACTGAAGCTAACTAAAGAAGATATAGTTTTAGAAATTGGACCTGGCCCTGGAGTAATCACAGAAAAACTTATAACAATAGCTAAAAAAGTCATTGTAATAGAAAAAGATAAAATCTTTGCAAATAACTTAAAAAAACAAAACATTGAAAATCTTGAAGTTTTAGAAGATGATTTTTTAAAACTGGATCTTTTTAAGCTTTTAAACAAATTCGAAAAGATAAAAGTGATCTCTTCAATTCCTTATAGCATCACAACCCCTATCATAACAACGTTATTACAGTATCACTGTCTTTTTTCAAATATATCAATCATGATTCAAAAAGAGGTAGCTCAAAGAATTTTATCTAAGCCTGATACAAAAACATATGGATCTCTTTCAGTCTTTGTAAATTTTTATTGCGACACAAAACTTATTTGTTATGTTTCCAGAAAATCATTTTATCCCTCTCCAAAAGTAGATTCAGCAATAATTTCAATGCAGGTAAAAACCCCTCCTGAAATTAATAAAGAAAGTTTTCATAATTTTGTTCGTCTTTTATTTTCTCAAAGAAGAAAAAAATTAAAAACTATTTTAAAGAAAAATTATTCCGTTGAAATAATTGACAAAGCTTTTGAAAACTGCAATATTTCCAGTGATAAAAGAGCCGAAAATTTATCTTTAGAAGACTTTATTTCGTTATTCAAAAGTTTTGAAAATCTTTTGTAAAAAAAAAATTATTTTTCAAAATTTTTAGAAAATTTTATCTCATCCGGAATATGAATAGTAGATGTTGGAAAAGCGCACTGGGCATTATGCTTATGAACAATATCAATAATTTTTAAAAAGATGTCTTGCTGAACTTTTTGAAACTCAACCCATTTCACGGTTTTTGTAAAAGTATAAAGAAGAATTTCTAAAGCAGATGGTCCGAAATTATCAAAAGCAACAAAAGTTATTTTACTTTGATCAATATCAGGATGATTTTTCAGCATAGTTTCCACATCTTCTAATAAGGGAGCTACTTTTAAACTATCTTCATATCTAAGGCCAAAAGTGGTTTTAATTCTTCTGTTTTGCATTCGTGAGGGGTTTTCTATAGTCATATTTGAGAAAAGTCCATTTGGAACGTAAAGAGGTCTTTTTTCAAAAGTTCTTACTCTTGTAAGCCTCCAACCAATATGTTCAACGTAACCTTCAATATGTTTTTCATCGCATTTAATCCAATCCCCTATTGCAAAAGGACGATCTAAAAAGATCATCAAGCCACCAAAAAAATTGGCTAACATATCTTTTGCAGCAAATCCTAAAGCTATACCCGAAAAACCTCCAAAGGCAATTACTCCTGAAATGGGAATGCCCATGGTCTGAAGTAAAATCAAAACAGCTATCAAAATAGCGGCTAATCTCAAAAGTTGAGATATTGCTCTTAAAGAAGTTTTGTCTAACTTTCCTTTCGGAGAAAGCGAGATTTTAAAAAGATTTAATTCAACTCTTCTAATAACTCTTACAAAAAACCAAAGCACTAATAAAACAAGACCTACAGATCTAATTTCAGATATAATAACATATGCTTTCTCATCAAGAGGATATAAGAAAAAAGCCAATGAAACAGCATAAAGCCAAATAGCAAAAATAAATGGCCTGTATAAACCAAATATCAAAGCATCATCCCAAAATCTTTTACTTTTCACAAATCTTGGATGCATTTTTTTATAAATAATTGAAAGTAAATAGGTGAAAATGCTGACTAAAATCAAAACTGCAACTGTTTTTAAAATAACAACATAATTTAGTAAAATGAAATCTCTAATAACAAATTTATCTTTCATATTTCCCTCAAACTCGAACTATACAAAAAAAAACAAAAAATAGACAAGATTTATCAAAAGTTTAGTCTTGCAAAAAGACATTATACACAATTTTTTGTTTATATATTTAATTATAAATTGCATCTGCAGAATAAGAAGTAGTCTTTCTAAGTTTATAGGCAACATAGAAGCCATAAAAGACTATTGTTAGACCAATAAAAAGAACTGTTTTTGGGCCGAACCAATAGCATATAAAGCTTCCGACAAAAGGAGCTATAAGTCCTCTGATCCCTAAAAACAGCAAATTAGTTGAAGTAAAAAGAATGCTATTTTGATTTTGCGAAAAATATATTCCGGATAGATTCCAAAGAAGCATACTTCCAGCTTGTGCAATACCATAAAAGAAAAAGGCTGCATAAAAAAAAGAAACGCTATATTTAGCAAGAATCAGAAAAAAAATGTAAATAGAAAACCCTAAAAGCACCCAAGTTATCAAATAATTCATCGATGTTTTTTCTAAAAATTGTTTCCAAACATAAGAAGAGAGAGTAAAGCCCACCCCCATAAGAATTAACCTTGCGTTCAACATATTTTTATATGACAAGTTCAAGACATCATTAGAATATATAGCAATAGCGGGAGATATCAGCATCAAGGCAAATCCTCCTATTAAAAAAGCCATTTGGAAATTTTTAAAATCTTCTCTTGTTTTCAAAACAGAAAAAATATCTTTTATAGGAGATAAAACATTCTTTTTTAAAAAGACTTCTTCTACTTGATTTTCAGGAACTTTTATTTTCATTTTCAAAAGCAGACTCATAAGACTCACAGCTGCTGCTACAAAAAACACAATCTTCCAATTATAAGATGATTTATCCAAAAAGTTTCCAATAAAAAGTCCGAGTAAAATACTTTCAATAAAAACAACAATTGAAAAGGTAGAAAAAAGATGATGCCTTGTATTTTTATCTGTTATTTTTCTTTTGATTATTTCAGTCCAGGCTGGAAGCCCGGCCCTATAAAAAAGTTGATAAACAGCTGCCGCAAAAAAGATATAATAAAAATTATTAAAAAATGGAAACAATAAAAAAGGTATGCGGGCAATTATCCAAGCGATTAAGCTATTTTTTAAAAAATTAGGTTTTGCTTTATAATTTAAAGACATACCCCAAAAAAAAGAGAAGCTAGAAAAGACAGGCCGGAGCATTACAAATAATGAAAGCTGAAAAGCATTAATATGAAGCTCTTTTCTTAAAATAAAAGGTAAAATTGTATAAAAAGCTACTAGAGGCTCATTTGTTAAATTCATTAACAAAAAAGCAGCTTTAGTCTTAATACAATCTTTCTCTTTGGCTTTTTCTTGCATAAAAAATTTTTGGTCCTATTATATCATGAATTATTATTTGCATAGAAAACTTTTAATGCAAATTGAATAAATGAATTTTTTTAATATATTATTTTTGGATAATTTACATTTAAGTCGACGTAATTCATTTAAAATGAGTTTTTTATGTAAAAAAAGGCATTAAATTTTTGATTATCTATTTATTAAAAGATATTTTTTAAAATATACAAAAATGATCTTCTGCAATTATCTAATGAGAAAAGGGCTTGTTTTTTCAATATTTCGCCATCTTGAGCTTTAACAACAACATAGCCGATCTTTTGACCTTTTTTGATAGGAGCTTTTAGATCATCAAAAACCAAAAATGCCTTAATGGGAACCTCTTCAGATGGAAAGTAAGAAATCAGCAAATCTTCTTTAAGCTGGACTTTTGATGAGTTTGCAGCTCCTTCAAATTTAGTTAAATAGATCGTTTCTTTATCGATAATTTTTTTTGTTATTTTATTTTCGTTAAAAACTGTTTCGAATAGTTTAATTGTATCTTCATATCTCACATCATTATTTTTACATCCTAAAACTACAGCTATTAACGTTCTGTCATTTTTTTTAGCCGCGCTAACCAAACAATATTTTGCCTTATGTTCATAACCTGTTTTAGAACCGGTAGCATAAGAATAATAGTATTTACCCGGTTTAAATAACTTATTATAAGTGATTTTTTCTTTGCTTGGCTGTTTATTTGTTTTTGGCCTTAGATAATATTTAGATGAAAAAAAATCTAAAAAAAGAGGGTTTTTTATAGCATAACTTGTGAGTAAGGCCAAGTCATAAGCTGTTGTATAATGATCATTTACGTGAAGGCCATGAGGATTTAAAAAGTTTGTATTTTCAAGACCAATTTTTTTTAGATATTGATTAACATTTTTCATAAACTGATCAATATCTCCAAAAACACATTTAGCTGCAACATTTGCTGCATCATTACCTGAACACATCATTATTCCATAAAGCAGATCTTTTAGCGTAAGTCTTTCTTTTTCTTGAATATCGAAACTGGCTCCATCACTTTCCAATACATACATTGGCAAAAAAGTTGATGACTGCTTTTTTTCAGGAGAAACCACTTTTAATGCATCTGAAGTAGCAACATATTCATTGTTCAATTTATCAGAAAATTTTTCTAAAATATAAATTCCTGTAGCTATTTTAGTTGTAGAAGCGGGATAAGCTTTATCGTAAGCACTTTTTTCGAATAAAACCCTTCCGTTCTCAGCATTTATCAAAACGGCATTTTTTGCATTTACATCGATATCAACTTTAGCAAAAAGAGTTGTAGTAAATAAAAAGAGAAAGATAAAAAGCTTTTTCATGATCATTGGACTCCGTTATTTTAAAATTATAATCAAAAAATTTCAAAATTCAAGAAAAGCTTTAGAAAAACAGAATTTTTTAGTTTATTATTATTATTTAATAAAAGCATTAAAATCCAATAACATAAATTATTATGAAATAAAATAAATAAATCATTGCTTGACACTACTAATAATAAACATATAGAATACGAGTAGGGGAAGAAATGTATTGGAGCATAAAGTAAATGCAAAATCCTGCAGAAATTGAAAATTTATATAAGCAATATGTGATAAATCTTGCAGATTTAGCACATGATGGCATAATTACAGTTGAATTAGCTCTTTTACATGAACTTAATCTTTTAGATGATGCAGATCAAATCAAAGATGATCCGGAAGATTTAACACAATACTTTCATGTTATTGAAAGTCCTGAAAAAGTAACGTTATTTAACGAACAATTCTTAGTGTGGATTGTTCCTAAAACAGAACAAGAAACACCTGTTACTTATGTACTTATAGCCCTAAATGATGAAAACAAACCATCTTTAGAGGTAGTTTTTACAACAGCCGGTGTTTACAATACACCTAGATATGTACTTAAGGTTTTACAATACTATTTGCTTGATATGTTAGAGACAGAAGCAACTCTAACAGCAATAGAAAAGAATCAATAAAAATCTTTCTTCCCCATTTTTTTTAATCTAAAAAAACCAAAATCTTCTTGTCGGTTTTTTTCTCTGCCAGCCTATTAACTCACCATCTTCATTTTTAATTGCATTCCAGCTTTTCATATCTTTAGGTTTTCCATTCGGAAAAGAATCAAGTCTGTAAACAGTATTTTGATTAGTTTGATCTAACCCTATTAATCTATTTTTG
Organism: Parachlamydiales bacterium; assembly: GCA_016935395.1. GTDB lineage: Bacteria > Chlamydiota > Chlamydiia > Chlamydiales > SM23-39 > JAFGQY01. Next base: position 17,329 of record JAFGQY010000078.1, on the reverse strand, counting down.
CTTGGATAGGAAACAACATATGATATTTGTCTGAGATTAGCTTTTTCCTCAACAGCGCTGCAAGAAAGATCTTTCGCAGAAAGCTCTACAAACTGTTTTAATAAAACATAAGCGATAGTTTGTGCAAAATCTTTTTCATCTGAATCTAAATATTTTCTGCTTTTTTGAATATTGAACGTTATTCTACTAGAATCAAAATACTTAGCTTTTACTTGATAAGCTTGATTAAAATTAGAACTGTATGTTTCGGCAGTTCTTATTGCCGCATAGTAAGAACCAATATTTTTAATGATATCAGAAAAAACTTGATAGTTGTGAGATGAAGCTGTTGGGTTTTTAATCCATGTAACAGCATATTCACACCATAAAGAGAATTGATCCCATACAGTTGGATTTTTAAAATCCAGTATTTTTAAGCTAACACCCATAAAAAATCCTTTTTTATTAAATAATCAAAAATAATAACAAAATTTTGACATGGAATCTATTAGAAACGAAACTTTTGCATCAAGAACTTTTTAATAATTGAGTGATCTTTTTTTAATCAAAGTCAAAATATTGAAATCATTTTGCCTTTGATATTTAACATCATCCATATAATTTAAAATAATATGAAGACCCAAGCCACCTTCTTTTCTTTTGTTAAGAGGAAGATTTTTTTGAATTATTTTTGGTTTTTTTAAAAGAGGATTAAATTCTTTAGCCTTATCTTTAAAAGAAATCTCAAGAACCTGATTTATATGGATTTGGATAGAAATTTTATGACCTTTTTCATTTTTATATCCATGAATAATAATATTTACAATGGCCTCTTCACAAGCAAGCTCTATTTCTTCTAAGACCTTTTGATTAAAATACTTAGCCACTCTTTCTCTTATCCATATTAGCATTGGATAAAGATTTTCCAGCTGAGCGTTAAAAGATTTGGTTTCTTTAAGCTTGTCTTCCATAACTTTTATTTATCAAGATTTGAAAATTGTATCTAGTATTTTCGAAAAAATAAAAATTTCGAAATTTACCAATAAGCAGAAATTGCATCGACAATTTTTTTAGAAAGTTTTGTATAAAGAGGTTTCAAAGCAGCTTCCTTTGCACTATCTATTGACTCTAGTTGTCCTAAAGAAAAGGCAAGGTTTGTAACTCTTTGATTTGTTTGAGGATCTATAAAAGAAAGGTCATTTAATGAGTCCGGATCAACGTAATCGAAGTCAGAATCAGCTTTAACTTTAAAAGGACCGAAAACAACCTTTTCGGTTTTTTTCTCTATTAATTTTACTTCAGCAGTAATTGTTTGTCTTCCTTCAGTAGCTCTTAAATAATTTTGTCTTTCATTTTCATTATTTCTATCGTATTTATATCCTATTTGCTTTGTAGAGGTATCTATTATTTCAACACATAGTAAGTGGGTTGCATGTGAATATTTATAATCAAAAACATTTGAATAAGTTACCTGTTTTATAAGTTGATCTGTAAATATTCCGGAAAAGTCCCCTTTTATATAAGGAACTGTAACAGACAGCTCATCAGTATTAGAACTTCTGCCTGCATGATACGAACAAGAAGTAAAAAAAGTGAGCAGTATTATAAAAAAAAATCTCATGAAGATTTTTCTAAAGTTTTTTCAAGAAGGTTTAGTCTTTGTTTAGCTAAAAGCGCTTTTTTTGTATTGGGAAAACTATTTAATATTTTTGTATAGTAAATAGTAGCAGCTTTAGCCTTTTTAGTTTTTTCATAAAAAGATGCGATCTCATATAGTCCATTTGAGAAGGTCTCATGCATTTCACTTACAATTGTCTGAAGTTCTAAAATTCTTTCGTTTTCATCTGGAAAGGCCTGTTTTAAATTTGCTAAATTAATTTCAGCTAAATCTAAAATATCTTGGTTCTGCTGTTTAACAGTTGTCTGTTTTTTGTAAATGTTACCAATTTCAATAAAACTATCTATTGCAATATCACTTTTTGAAAAACGTTTGATTACTTCTTTTAAAGTTTCAACACTTTCATCATATTCATGAAATGATTTTTGAATTTGAGCTTTTGAATACATTGCTTTCGCAGCAATTTCATGAGATGGCAGAGTTGCTATTACTTCATCATAAATCGCTAAAGCATCTTCATCAGCTTCTAATATTTTAGGTCCCTTTTTCCATCCAAATGCTCTTTTTCTAGACCCCTCTTTATATTTTTCAGCTATTGCAAATTTATAATGCATAGCTTCTTCAAAATATTTTGGAGAGATATCATCTTTCAAATATCTTGTTAAATATCTATTAGAAAGTTCAAAGTCTCTAACATTAAAATAAGCAACACCTAAAAAATAAAGGGCCTCTTTTGAAAAAGAACTGTCAGGAAATTTTTTTATTATAAACATACTATGATTAATAACAGACATCCAATCTTGTTTTTCAAAAGATTTTGCTGCAAAGTTATAATGTTCATGAACAGAAGCTGTAGATTCGTCTGCATTTATTTTGAACAAAACTGTTAATAATAAAATAAAAGTAATAAGAAATTTTCTAATAAACATAATTTTTTCTAATTTTTTAATGACAAATTTAAAATAAAAAATAAATTCTGTCAACCTACATTAATATCCAGTACACCTGGTACATTCATAATTTTATTTTTAAAATTATCATCCATTTTTATTTTCCATTTGGAATCTATTTCCAAATTGCCGACTTTTAAATCATTCGATAAAAATTCTACTTCTATTGAAGTCTTTCCTGGGTTCAATCTGATAAGTTTTTTGAGCTGTAAAATATTGGAAAATTTTATTTTATTTGCATCAAGTTTAATTATTAAATGCATAGCAATTTCTTCATTTAAGGGGTTTTTTGTTCCATTTTTCTTTTTCTTCGTATAATCGAAAGATTTAATATTATTTTTTAATTTATCAAACATATCATCAGCAGTTTTAATCATTTTATCTGAAGCGTTTGATAAATCTTCTAACCATTTACAACTAAGTTTTATGGTTTTTTCAATTTTTTCTAATTGAACAATTGAATAAATAAGTTGATTTTCTTTTAAAAGATGGGAAATCTTATCATAAAGATCGGGCCAAATAGGTAATTCATGCCTTTGGATACCATCGGATATTGTTAAAATCGCGAATTTTTTTTGTGATTTTGATATTTTGAATTTTACATCATCAATAATAAAAGCTGTTCTAATTAAAGAAGCCTCAAGAATATTATCAAAATCTCTAAGTGGAACGCAGGAGAGTTTTTTCAAAATATCTTTATATTTATCCATCGGATGTCCGGTCAGATAAAACCCTAAAAGCTCTTTTTCTTTATGTAATTTTTCAATCTCAGATGTTGGATTTGCAATTTTTGGTGATTTTGAAAAGCGCTCTTCTTCATCTTCTATTAAAGAAAAAAAATTCATAACTCCTTTTTGATGATCCATCTGTTTTTTAACAGATTCTTCATACATCTTTTCAACAGAAGATTTCATCTCATCTCTTGTCCAACCGGTGAAGTCTAATGCCCCAGCTTCAATAAGAAGTTCAATATTTTTTTTACCGACTTTTGATTTATCAACTCTTTCTATAAAATTGTAAAGGCTTTTATAAGGTCCATTTTTTTCTCTTTCTTCAACAATAGCTTCGACAACATTTGAACCAATACCTTTGATAGCTGACATTGCAAACCTAATTCCGGTTTTTGTCGCTACAAATTCATCTTCGGCTTCATTAACATCCGGAGGTAATATTTCAATATTTAAGGATTTACATTCTCTTATAAACTTTGCAACTTTTGAAATATCATATCTATCACAAGTCATCAAAGCTGCCATCCACTCTTTTGGATAATTTGCTTTAAAATAAGCTGTTACATAAGAGATAAAAGCATAAGCTGTAGCATGCGATTTATTAAAACCGTAAGATGCAAATTTTTCAATTTTATCAAAAATTGTTTTAGCTACATTTTTTGATATATTGTTTTTCTCACAACCACTTATAAATTTTTCTCTTTGTCTTTCCATTTCAGTATGATCTTTTTTACCCATCGCTTTTCTTAAAACGTCACCTTCTGCTAAAGAGTATCCAGCTAAAGTATTAGCTATTTGCATAATCTGTTCTTGATAGACCATGATTCCATAAGTTTCTTTGATAATCTCTTTCATTTGAGGATGATCTATTTCAATTTTTTCTCTTCCATGTTTTCTGCTAATAAAAGAAGGTATCATATCCATTGGACCTGGACGATATAGCGCTCCGACCGCTATTATTTCCTCAAATCGATCAATATGAAGTTGCTTAGCAAGCTCTTGCATTCCCGCAGACTCTAATTGAAATATTCCTAAAGTCTTACCCTGATTTAAAATATCGAAGGTACCCTTATCGTTTAAGCTTAAATTTTCCCAATCAACATCAATATTGAAATTCTTCTTAACAAGTGCTTTAGCTTTTTGAATAGACGTTAAAGTTTTAAGTCCTAAAAAGTCTATTTTTAAAAGACCTACAGCTTCTACAGGTTTCATAGAGTATTGAGTAACTGCCATCTCGGAATCTTTTGCTGTGCAGATAGGAATATTTTCCGTTAAAGAATTTGCTGAAACAATAATACCGGCAGCGTGAGTGGAAGTATTTCTGATAGATCCCTCAATGCTTTGAGCAATGTCTATCAATCTTTTAGTCTCTTTGTCATTTTCATAAATACTTTTTAAATCCGGATCGATTTGAAGTGCTTTTTCGATGGTCATATTTGGATCTTCAGGAATTAGCTTAGCAATATTATTCACTTTTGACAAAGGAACAGAAAGGACTCTTCCAACATCTTTTATAGCCATTTTAGCTTTCATAGTTCCAAATGTGATAATCTGAGCTACTCTATCTTTTCCATATTTATTTACTACATAGTCGATCACTTCGGGTCTTCTTTCCATACAGATATCAACGTCGATATCGGGATAAGCCAATCTTTCGGGGTTAATAAATCTTTCAAAGAAAAGATCAAATCTGAGAGGCTCAATATCAGTTATACCTATCAAATACGAAACAATAGACCCTGCAGCAGATCCTCTTCCCGGACCTACAGGAATGTTTTGATTTTTCGCCCATGAAATAAAATCATGAACAATTAAAAAGTAATCACTCATGCCCTTAGAAGAGATAAGATCAAATTCATGTTTTAATCTATCATTAACAATTGCTAAAGGATCTTTATTTGGAAATTTTTGTTTAATGAAAAAAAGCTTTTCCTGCGTGTATCTTTTTTCTATAGCATTAACACAAAGATCATATAAGTATTCTTTAGCCTTTTGTTGTCTATCGTCACTATCTTTCATATTAGGAGGATAAAAAACGGGATAATGCTTCTTTTTAAAATCAATTTCAAATGTGCATTTATCTGCAACTTTTTGGGTATTTTCAAAAGCTTTTGGAAAATCTTTAAAAAGATCTTTCATTTGCTGCTGCGTTTTAAAATAAAACTCATGAGATGGATACACTTTTCTTTTTGGATTTGGAATTTTATACCTTGGATTACCAAGAGAGTCTCTTTCCCATATTTCACAAGGCTCTCCAGAAGCAATATTTAATAAAATTTCATGGCCCTTGTAATCTTTTCTATAAGCATAGTGATTATCATTTGTAGCAACACATTCAATTTTATATTCTTCAGATAACTTAATAAGTTCACTATTTACTTTTTTCTGTTTCTCTATAAAACTTTGATATTTTTGTAAAAGCCAACTCTCTTTTCTTATTCCATCCGATTCTATATCCGAATCATTCATTTCATGATTTTGAATCTCAAAATAGTAATCATCTTTAAAAAGATCCAAAAACCAATTTACTTCTTCTTTAATTTCATTTTCGTTTTCATTCACTATTCTATAACTTAAAGATGAATTGGCAGGACCGCTTAAACAGATAAGTCCTTTAGAGTATTTTTTTAAAACTTCTTTATCAATTCTCGGATAGTAATAAAATCCTTCTAAAAAACCGATAGAAGAAAGTTTGCATAAGTTTTTATAACCGATTTCATTTTTGACTAACAATACTATGGGATATGCAAGTGGAATGTTTGGCCTTTTTTTCTTTTCAAATCTAGAAAAGCTAGCTATCCAAAGTTCACATCCTATAATCGGTTTTATGCCAGTTGCAATGCAGGCTTTGAAAAAATCTACAGTACCATACATATTACCCATATCGGTCAAAGCTACAGAACTCATCTGATTTTCTTTGGCAAGTTTCGCAAGTTTTTTTACAGAGATAGTCGAGTCCAAGATTGAATATCTTGAATGATTATGAAGAGATACAAATGACATTTTTTTATCTTTTTTTAAGCCCTGAGATTTTCAGTATAAAAACAAACTTTATCTTTTTCAAGATAAAAAAAGTCTTCAAAACATTTAAAAAAATGAAATGTTTTTAAGTATTTTTAGCCTAAGTGATTTGAATAGCTTTTTACTCGCCATAGTGGCACAAGTCCAATAAGCGCAATAATACTACAAACTACTAAAACAATAAAAAAACCTTCCCATCCCGATCTTTTTATTATCATTCCTAATGGACCACCTGCCATTGCAGCTCCGATATAAGCAAACCAACCAGTAAAGCCTGTTGCGGTACCAGCGGCTTTTTTATGTGATAGCTCTGCTGCTGCAACTCCTATTAGCATCTGAGGACCAAAAATAAAAAACCCTATTAAAAACACAAAAAGAGTATCTAGCCAAAACGTTCCACCTGGAGTTTTCCACATAAAATAAATGGTTATTAAAACAAAAAGAGTAAACAGAACGTTAACTGGTCCCCTTCTGCCTTTAAATATAAAGTCAGAACCCCAACCGGCAGCTAAAGATCCTATAAAACCACCTATTTCAAACCAAAAAATACTTGTTCCTGCAACTAAATATGAATATCCTTTTGTTTCTACAAAAAATAGCTGAGTCCAATCATTTACAGCCTGTCTAATTATATAAATGAAAAAATTTGATATTGCTAATATCCAGATAAATTTATTTTTCAAAACATATTTAAAAAGTATCTCTTTAGCCGAAAGCTCATATCTATCTTTTTCATGTTTTTCTGATGGATAATCATCTTTAAATTTTTCAATTGTTGGAAGACCTAACGATCTTGGAGTATCTCTAAGTCTATTTAACAAAAACAGCCCTGCAAAAATACATAATATACCCGGCCCGAACATTGCCCATCGCCACCCATAATGTTGAGCTAAAAAAGCTGCTAAAATTGGAATGACAGCTCCACCTAAGTTGTGAGAAGTATTCCATACTGACCACCAAGATCCTCTTTCAGACTGCGAATACCAGTGAGTTAAAAGTTTTGCACAAGGAGGCCAGCCCCATCCTTGAAACCAACCATTGAATCCCCAAAATACCATAAACAAGACCAAAGTAGATGAAAAACCAAAAAATATATTAAAAACACCGGTCAAAATAAGTCCAACTGACATGAAAAATCTAGGATTTGATTTATCCGACATAATTCCACTAAAAAACTTAGAAGCGCCATAAGATAAAGATAAAATTGAAGCTAACAGCCCCAATTCCGATTTATCAAATCCAAGTTCTTGAATCATTGCAGGCATTGCAAAAGTAAAGCTTTTTCTTGAAAAATAAAAAAATGCATATCCGACATACATACTATAAAAAGTACGTATACGCCAATACAGATATTTCTTTTTTACAACTTTTTTATCTTGAATTTCTGGTTTATGAGGATCTGGCTTGAAAACATCAAATACACTCACAGCATTATTCCTTTTTATTATTACATCTATTATGGCCAAACAGGTTACATAATAAAATGGCATTTGTCAAATTTTTATAAAGATTACAATTGCTCTCTTTTACCTTTTTAGATATAAAAAAAGTAATATAAATGTATAGAAAAAAAAATATTTTTTTTATGATAGATACAAATCCTATTGACCCTTATGAACATGTAAGAATAGAAAAAATTGGTGATAACCCAACTGAACTTGATAAAAAAAAATTAGAACCTCAAAAAACCGATAAAAAATTATTTTTATATCTAGCATTTTTGGATGTTTTAATATCAGCATTTCGAAAAATTTCTTTTACTCCCAGGGAAAAAGAGATTGAAAATACACCAATTAAAAAAGAGCTTACGACTATAAAAGCATCCCTAGAAGCTTTGAAAACAAAAAATCTTTCTCAGGATTCTGAATTTTTAAACTATTTTGCTTTTATATGGTTAAAGTTTTTAAAAGATTTCAATTATTTTTTGATTAAGGATAAAGATACTGAAAATAAATTAAGAGCTTTGATAAGCGATCTGCACGATTATCCGGAAGGCTCTGAATTTTCTCTTGGATATTATTTATCTGAAATTGCTGGTTATAAGTGGATTCCCTTTCCATATATGGAAATTTTAATGAACTTGCACAAAGAATACCAAGAAAAACATGAAAATTCTCACCTTCAAAAATGGATTAATTCCTTTGATGAAATAATAAAATCTATCTAATTTTTAAAATTTCATCCTTCTAACAGTTACACCTTTTCTTTTTATATAATTATTCTTATAATTGGCTAATATTTAATATAGGATTTAATTATGGAATATCAAATCCCTAAAGGACTTTACGATATTTTACCTTTTTCAAAAGAAGAGTTTAAACTCATTGATAAATGGCAATATTTAGAATCAGTAATTTTCAAATTAGCTGAAGATTATAACTATGAAGAGATAAGAACTCCAATATTTGAAAAAACCGAGCTTTTTGTAAGAGGTGTTGGGGAAACCTCCGATATAGCTTCAAAAGAGCTTTATACTTTTTTAGATAAGGCTAAAAGATCAATGTCACTGCGCCCTGAAGGAACAGCTTCTATAATGAGATCGTTTATAGAAAATTCTTTAAATCAACATAAAAAATTAAATAAATTTTTCTATATTGGACCTATGTTTAGATATGACAGGCCTCAAGCTGGAAGATATCGTCAATTTTATCAATTTGGAATAGAAGTAATAGGAAAAAAATCTCCTGAAATAGACGTTGAAACAATTGATATGTTAATAAATCTTTTTAAAAGGCTTGAGCTGAAAAATTTAAAGTTAATTATCAACTCTCTTGGGGATGCTGATACTAGAAAAAATTACAAAAAAGCTCTTTTAGAGTATTTAAAACCCAGTTTTGAAAAGTTATCAAAAGACAGTAAAGAAAGATTCGAAAAAAATCCTCTTAGAATTTTAGATTCAAAAGAGAGTTCAGATAAAGAACTTTTGATAAACGCTCCTAAAATTTTAGATTTTTTATCAGATGAAGCAAAAGATCATTTTGAAAAAGTCAAAGATCTTTTAGAAAAACTTTCAATTGAATATGTAATCGATACAAATTTAGTAAGAGGACTTGACTATTACGATGATACAGTTTTTGAAGTTGTATCTCATGAACTTGGCTCTCAAAATTCTTTAGGTGGTGGTGGAAGGTTTAATACTTTATTAAAATCTTTAAATGGACCTGATCTTCCCGGGGTTGGATTTGCATGTGGTATGGAAAGGATTTTACAAACAATGATAAAGCAAGAAGTATATTTTCCTCAAAAAAAAGCCCCATTTTTATTTATTATCCCTACAACAGATAAAGCAAAAGAATTTGCATTTATATTAACTAAAGAGCTTCGTCATCACAAAATTCCAACAGACATCGATCTAGATACCAAAAAAATACAAAAATCAATTGGGGTAGCTGATAAGATAGGGGCTGAAAATATTTTAATATTAGCAGAAGATGAGATGACAAGTAAAAAAGCTACTTATAAAAATCTTAAAACAAGAGAGCAAGTAGCTGTAGATTTTGATAATCTTAAAACTTTTATAAAAGACAAATATTACAAATTAAAAGGCAAGTTATGAAAAGAACGCATACATGTGGTGAAATCACAAAAAATGATGTAGGAAAAAAAGTAAAATTATCCGGATGGATAAACAAAAGACGAGACCATGGAGCACTTATATTTGTAGATATAAGAGACAGATACGGAATTACTCAAGTCCTTTTTGATCCAGAGATATCAGCTCTCACATATGAAAATGCAAAACCTATAAGAAACGAATGGGTTATTGAAATTGAAGGCGAAGTAGCTTTAAGACAAGAGGGAATGGCAAATTCAAATATGGTAACCGGAGATATTGAAATAATTGCAGAAAGTTTAAAAATCTTTTCTAAATCCCTTCCTTCCCCTTTCCCAATTTTTGAAGATAAAACAGAGACAAATGAAGAGCTAAGACTAAAATTCAGATATCTAGACATTAGAAGAAAACCGATATTAGACAAAATCGTAATGAGATCTAAAGCTATGCAAGCTGTAAGAAATTTTCTTTCTAATGAAAATTTTATTGAAGTAACAACTCCCATATTGTGTAAATCAACCCCAGAAGGAGCTAGAGATTATCTAGTTCCTGCTAGATTGTATCCTTCAAACTTTTATGCACTTCCTCAATCACCTCAGCTATATAAACAGCTTTTAATGATTGGAGGATTGGATAGGTATTTTCAATTGGCAACATGTTTTAGAGATGAAGATCCAAGATCTGACAGACAGCCTGAATTTACTCAAATAGATATTGAAATGAGCTTTGCAGATAAAAAAGATATTTTTTCCGTATCGGAAAATTTAACTAAAGAAGTTTTCAAAAAGTGTTTAGATATAGATATCTTAACTCCATTTCCAATTATGTCCTATAGTGATGCGATTGAAAAATATGGAACTGATAAACCCGATTTAAGATTTGATATGCCGCTTGAAAGATTAGATCAAATAGCTAAAAAATCTAATTTTTCAATCTTTTTAAAAGTTTTAGAAGAAGGTGGCTGCGTAAAAGCTATAACTGTAAAGAATGCAGCTTCTGATATTTCAAGAAAAAAAATTGATGAATACACCTCATTTGTTAAAGAATTTGGGCTTATGGGATTAGTTTCTATGAAAGTGCAGGGTGGAGCCTTAACATCAAGTATCTCAAAATATTTTTCAGAAAATGAATTAAAAGAGATCAAAAACATATGTAAAGCCGAGGAAGGTGACTTAATATTTATAGCAGCTGCAAAACCTGAAATAGTAAATCAATCATTAGATCATTTAAGAAGAAAGCTTGCAAAAGACAGAAAATTAATAAAACAAAATGTTTTTGAATTTTTATGGGTAGATAATTTTCCTTTATTTGAAAAAGATGAAGAGGAAAACAGATTAAAATCCATGCACCATCCTTTTACATCTCCCATTGAACAGGATTTGAAAAAACTTGATAAAGATCCGATAAGTGTAAATGCTGCAGCTTATGATCTTGTTTTAAATGGTTATGAAATAGCTGGAGGATCGCAAAGAATTTATGACAAAAACCTTCAAGAAAAAATATTTAAGCTTTTAAATCTTTCCAAAGAAGATATTTTTGAAAAGTTTGGATTTTTTGTTGAAGCTTTTTCTTATGGCTGCCCTCCCCACCTTGGAATAGCATTTGGATTTGATCGTTTGATGATGCTTTTAACAAATACTGAAAATATGAGAGATGTAATTGCTTTTCCAAAAACCCTAAGAGGTTTGGATCTTATGACGCAGGCACCATCTCAAGTTTCAAATGAGCAGCTAAAAGAGTTAAGTATTAAAGTCTCAGAAGAGAAAAAAATAAGTTGGTAAACATATGTATAAAAAAATATTAATTATATCTTTAACTTTTTTTTGTTTTAAAAGTTTTGCTCTGGAAGAAAAAAAAGAATCTGTTGATATTAAAAAACTATCTGAAGCTATAGGACATATCATTGGAAAAAATCTAGATGAGTTAGGGGTAGAGTTAGATATTAAAAGAATGATCAAAGGCATTAAAAAAGCATCTTTAAATAAACAAAGTCCCATGTCGGAAGATGAGTGCATAGAAGCGCTCGCTAAACTACAAGAGAAGATCAATCACAAAACCTGTTTGAAAAATTTAAAAGAAGCAGAAGATTTTTTAGCTGAAAATATTAAAAAAGATAATATTATTGAAATAGAAAAGGGTAAACTCCAATACATTCTTGTAAAAGAAGGAAAAGGAGATGAAATAAAATCATATAGCACTCCTATCATCAAATATTCTGCAAAATTTTTAAATGGTAAAGAGATTAATTCTTCAGAAGAACTAATCACTTTAAATGAGACTCTTCAAGGTCTTAAAAAGGGAATTATCGGAATGAAAGAGGGTGAAAAAAGAATTTTATACATTCATCCTGATTTAGCGTTTAAAGATGATCCAACTTCTTTAAACTCTTTGGTTATTTTTGATGTTGAAATTATAAAAACCAGCGGAAAAGATAATCAAAATTACCCAACAAATGAGATAGCTAACAATCCGATAAAAAATGAAAATCATACTTTTTAGACCGGAAATCCCCCAAAATACCGGCAATATTTTAAGAACCTGTTTTTTAACCAACACAAAACTATCTATTGTTACTCCGGCATCCTTTTCTTTAAATCAAAAACATCTTAAAAGAGCTGGACTTGACTATTTCAAAGATTTCGAAATAGAAACAATCGATGATTTGGATGAATATTTATTAAAAAATAATAAAAGTTCTTTTTATTTTTTCTCATCAAAAGCTTCTAAATATTATACTGACGTTGAATATAAAGAAGATACAACGCTAATCTTTGGCAATGAAACTTCCGGTCTACCTAAAACATACTATGAAAAATATTCAGATAAATTTCTAACAATCCCTATGAAAAAAGATGCCAGATGTTTAAATCTTTCAAACAGCGTAGCAATAGCTTTGTATGAAGCCCAAAGACAGACTGGATTTAACTTTTAAGTATTTTAAAAAAATTGATCTTAATTTTTATCTTTTCTTCTAAATGCTGACAAAATAATGGTAATAACTAAAGAAGTTAATGCTGCAGAAGTTATAGGAAAGTAAAAAATCGTTTTACCTTTTTTTGCAATGAGATCACCTGGCAGCTTACCAATCCAACTTAAAACATATGGAAGATCTACTTTATAATGTAAAAGTAGACCCCCTATTACTAAAAAAAGAATAAAAAGGGTAAAAAACCTTCCCATTAATCTAACTCTTTTTCAATAAATTTTTTCAAATCTTCTACATCGCGAAGACCTACTAATCTATCAACTTCTTTTCCATCTTTAAATAGAACCATAGTTGGAACGGAAGAAACTCTAAATTGAGTAGCTAATTTAATTTCTTTATCGATATCTATTTTACCTATTTTTGCTTTTCCTTTCATATCGTTTGCCACTTCTTCGATAACTGGAGCAAGCATCCTGCAAGGTCCGCACCATGGTGCAAAAAAATCAACTAAAGTAACGCCTGATGCTATTTCTTTAGAAAAATTTTTTTCGTTTAATTCATGTATATTTTCAGCCATTTAAAATACCTCCGAAAAAGATTATTAATAATACTTATTATTGCTAAAGTTTTCTTTTTATTAAAGCTTTTAAGGAATTGGGCCAACAAACCCCGCATCCGCATAAGCTTTTAAATTTTCAAGGCTTGTTGTAATTCTATCTAAAATAGTTTTTATTTTTTCTTCTTTTGGAAGATGTTCAAATTCTTCAAACTTTATAGGTTTTCCAAAAACGCAAGAAATTTTACCAAAAAGTTTTGGGAATTTTTTATTTCTACCCCAGACTTTATCGGCTCCGTAAATACAGACAGGCATTATATCACATTTTGTGAGATTTACTAAAAAAGCAACGCCGGGTAAAAGCTCTTCAATACTACTACCATCTGTTCTTGTCCCTTCTGGAAAAATTACAATTTTTTTACCCTCTTTTAAAACGCTATCAACAATTCTAAAAGTTTTTACATTAGATTCTTTAAAAGAAATAGGATGAGCATTTAATCTTTTAATAATGCTTTTTAAAATTATAATTTTGAATAAAGGCTCTTTAGCTAAAAAATGAATTTCTTCTTTCATAGCAGCAGCTAGAACAGGAGGATCAAAAAAAGATGTGTGGTTGGAGGTAATAATAGCCGCTTTTTTTGTAATGTTTTCTTTTCCATACACTTTTAAATTATAAAAAGTGGACATTATAAATTTAGCTAAAAAGCGAACGAATCTATATAAAAGTGTTGTTTTGTTAGCTTTTTTAACTTTTTTAATAATTTTTCTGACAACCTGGTCAATGCTAAGACTGGAAGTATCAATAGCGTGTGCACCTTTTGCCTTTCTAAGAGGAGATATTTTTCTTGTAGAATCCCTTTCATCTCTTATTTTTATCTCTTCTAAAATCTCTTGTTTATCCAAAGTGGCAATATCCTGAGGAAATTTTTCAGTAAGTTCTTGAAATCTTCTTTCAGCTCTAACAGATGCTCTAGCGGTAAGATAAATTTTTACTTTTGCATTTGGATAAATCACAGTTCCCATATCTCTGCCTTCTGCAACTAAATCATTATCATCAGCGTATTTTCTTTGAAAAGGCAAAAGTGTTTTTCTAATATATTCTTTAGTTGAAACCTGGGAAACAACATTTGAGATATGATTTGATCTTATAATACCAGATACATCTTCATCGTTTACAAAATATAAAAACTGACCCTGATCTTTTTTTATCTCATATTTGAAATGATTTTTCAAAAAATCTAAAACCGATTTTTCATCATCCGGATTGATATTATTTTTCAATAGAGCATATGTTACAGCTCTATACATTGCTCCTGTGTCGAAATAAGAAAAGTTTAATTTTTGAGCTACTAATTTTGCTACTGTTGATTTGCCAACTCCCGCGGGACCATCTATAGTTATAATCATATTAACCTAATAAAAATAAATACATTAAAGGAATATTAAAAATTAAAGAATCCATCATATCTAAAATACCACCAAACCCGGGAAGATTACTACTATTTTTTACTTTGACATCTCTTTTGAGCAGAGATTCACAAAGATCTCCCAATTGAGCTACTATTGATAAAACCAGTCCCAATATTATTGAATTAGCTAAAGATAGCTCAAAAAAGCTTTCTTTAGAAAAAAATGAAAAAGCAATACTTCCTATAAGCGCTATAACAAGACCTGATATGCTACCAAAAACTGTTTTTTTCGGGCTAATTTTTTCTATAAGCTTTTTCTTGCCAAAAAGTTTTCCTCCAAAGTATGCACCTATATCAGTAATTTTAGTGACAAAAATCAGATAAAATATCCACATTCTTCCATCTTGCGTGTGAGAAGAACTTAAATAAATAATTGGTAAAATCATAGCTATTGGAAAGGCAATATATAAAAACCCAAAAACTGAAAAAGCTACATTATCAAAAGAATTTTCAATCTTTTTAAAATTCGACACAAAGGCCAATAAAATAAAAATAAAAAATATCGCTAATGGAAGCATTGATAAAACTGGAAATTGAGAGACTAAAAAAAACGCAACAACTTCTAAAACAACACCACCCAAAAACAGATTTTTGTGAATCAAAATATTTTTAATCTTTGCAAATGCCAAATATTCATTTGCTGCAAAGTATGCGATGATAACTACAAAAATACAAACAACGGGCCTTACATACAAAATATTTGAAAAATAGATAAGCAGAAAAACTATTAAAATTGATGCTATTGACATATAACTTCTTTTTTTCAGATCATCTAATTTATTCATTTGCCTTTCCTTATTGTTCTTTGTTGATAATTTTGAATAGCTTTTAAAAATTCTAGCTCATTAAAATCCGGCCATAAGACATCAGTAAAATAAAGCTCGCTATAAGATAGTTGCCAAAGCATAAAATTTGAAAGCCTCATTTCCCCAGAGGTTCTAATTAAAAGATCCGGATCTTTAAAATTTTTAGTATCCAAATAAGAAGATATTAAATCTTCTGTAAAATTTTCCTTTTCAAAATTATTTTTATCATAATCCTCTAATAAATTAAACAGCGCTCTTTTTATTTCATCTCTACCTCCGTAGCTTAATGCTAGAACTACAGTTAATTTAGTCTCTTTATTTGAACTTTTTTTCAAAATTTCAAGATAATCTTTAATATTTTGAGGAAATTTTTCTAAATTTCCAATTGTTTCAATTTTAACTCCTTTTTCAAATAATTCATCTTTAGCTTGTAAAAAGTTAGATTCAAATAGATACATCAAAATACTTAGCTCTGTTTCAGATCTTTGCCAGTTTTCAGTTGAAAAGGCAAATACGCTAAGAGTTTCAATACCTAAATCTAAAGCAGTATCAATTGTTTTTGATATTGCATTTGCTCCATTTTGATAAGCTTCATATAAAGAGGTGTTGTTTACAGCTCCCCATCTTCTATTTCCATCCATTATAATAGCAACATGTTTAGGTATCTTTTCTTGATCAATTAAAATTTTGCTTTCTAAAAATTCATAACATTTAAGAGGATTTGCAAAAATAAAAAGTGGATAAAAAAAAATTAACAAAAAACCCACTCTTTTTTTCATGTTCCCCCATGTCTTCTTTTTCTTTTTTGAAAATCGTAAATGGCATTTAAAAACTGTTTTTCATTAAAATCAGGCCATAAAGTATCAGTAATATAAATTTCTGTATAAGACATTTGCCAAAGTAAAAAGTTTGAAATCCTTTTTTCATCAGATGTTCTAATCAAAAGATCGGGATCTTTATATTTTGAAGTATCTAAATAATTTCTAATAGTTTCTTCATTGATATTTTCAAGATTTATTTTTTTTTCATCATAGTCTTTTATAAGTTTTATCATCGCTCTTTTCATCTCATCTCTTGCACCATAATTTATAGCAATAACAAGATCGAGTTTTTCATTTTTTGAAGTTAGTTTTTTAACATTATGAAATGATTCAATAGTTTTTTTAGGACATTTTGATAAATCTCCAATAAAATCCAATTTAACTTTATGTTCCATCATAAAATCTTTTTGTTTCTTAAGATAAAGATCAAAAAGATTCATTAAATTTTTAATTTCCGATTCCGATCTTTGCCAATTTTCTGTTGAAAAAGCAAAAACAGTTAAGGTTTTTATACCCAGCTGCAAGGATGCTTTTACAAGATTTGTTAATGCTTCAGCACCTTTAGTATGACCAACAATAGATGGAAGGCAATGTTTTTTTGCCCACCTTCTATTACCATCCATAATTATAGCGACATGTTTTGGAACTTTTTTTAGATCAATTATATCAAGCTGCTTTGTTGAATATGTATTATAAATCTGTTTTATACTTCCCATAAAATGCTAATTAAAATTTTTATTTGTCAAAAATCATCTGGCTTTTTTACTCTTAGAAACTAATTTCATGCAAATAATACTCAATTAAAATGTTTTTAAGTATTTTTTTAAACTTATCGATCATAAACAAAATCCATTTTACTTTCGAGGGGTATTTTAATGAGTTATTGAAATTAACTAGAC
>JAFGQY010000077.1 GCA_016935395.1 Parachlamydiales bacterium | reverse complement strand
CTCCTTTTAGTAAATAAAATCTTTATTTACCAAAAAGTATCATTTCTATTTGTCTAAAAGGTGTCATTTCTAAAAAACGCTAACAAAATCTTATCTTAATGTTGTTTTTATTATTAATATAGTTTATTATTCGCTCTTAAAAGAGGGGGATTTAATTATATGGGTAGTTCAAATATAACTTTTAAGCCGGACATTCAGCCTCAGCCTCAATTATTTGGTGGCATCGTAGAAGATATACAGAATTTTAAAAATTTAAGTTTACCTACCAGTATTTTTCAATTTAAAAATGAGTATTTTGCATCTTTGAATTCTTTGAAAAATAGATTTGATATTTGCCAAGATGTTCTTTATCTAAATACGGCCAGATTTCATATAAGCGCTATGAGAATTTTAAGAAAAGAAATTTTTAATACTTATCCAAAATCTCAAGAAAGATTAACCGCTTTAGCCCAAAACTATATAAATTCCTTAACTTCTTTAAATGAGCTTGTTCAGGGTGAAAGTTTTTCACTTCTTGATCTTAAAAATAGATTGGTAGATGTTTGCCGATCGCATCAAAATTTTTATCAGCAGTATTCACATGCTGTAATTCAACATGAGCAAGGACAGCTAGTCGAGTAGTTTTTGAAAGAAAAAAAAGACTGAAAAAATTTTAAAAATCTTTCCAGTCTTTTTGAAATTTTTTTTGATTTTTTATTCAGGAGCTCCATCAGCCTGAGGTGATCTTGAAGCTAGAATTGCAGCTTCTCTTTCTAATAATTTTTTGCTTGGGTTTAATATCCTAGGAGCTGCAGCCAGAAGTTCTTTGTTGATAATATCAGATTTTCTTTGATCGTCATCCTTTTTAGGCATTAAGCCTAAAATTCTTTTCATAAGAACTTCTGTTTTCGGTAATGTAAGTGTTTTACTGTCAGTGTTCACTTCCAATTCAGCAATATCAACTTCTTTAAAAGCTCTTTTGAAATAAGATTCTATTGGATCCTCTTTCGGAACAAACGATAGGGCAGAAATCACAGAAAAGTGAGTAGATGCATTCTTTGTTAACCTGTTCCAATCGTCCGTAAAAAATATTAATTTTACTTTAGCTTGATCAGCTTTGCAATCAACAAAACATGATTGTAAAATCCTATCAGCTGTAGTTACTCTTGTAGCCATAGTTATTCCTCCTTTATATTTAAAAACTTTATTATAATTATAACAAAATATTTATTATAATTAAATAAATATTTAATTAACCTTAATTAATTTAATTAAATTAAGCAAAATGACTTTTATTAGATAAGTTACTTACGATTAAGATCTTGAGGTAGAGTATTTTGGTTTTTTTAATTGCTTATTGCTATGTGCTTGATAATTAATCACATAACATATACAAAAACACATTAATAACCATTGAGAGGCACCGAACTTGACCAAGGAGTAGTGATGTGTGAGAATCAAACCTCAGAACCACCATGACTTGAGTTCCGGGAGTATCAGAGTGTATTTGAAATATTTCCTGATTCTTCAATTAGGCGAGGAAGCTGCTCTGTTAGGTAGAAGGGAATGGATAGTAGGGTATATTTTACAGGCAAACCTTGAGAGGTTTTAACTTCAACCGGACCAATGATTGGATAATCGGAATTTATTCTAACAGCAAAATTTCTTTTTTTACTTTCCATAAATTGATGGAGCGATTTGAGAGTTCCTGTGCTACCGGCTTTTACTTCTACAGGAACAATTATGTTTTTATGTTGAATCACATAGTCAACTTCGGCATTTGCTCCGCTCTCAGATCGTTGCCAATAGTTAAGAGATGGAGAGACAAATGCTGGAAAAAGATTTCTGAGTTGTTGACCAACTAATTGTTCAGCTAAACCTCCGCTATTAATTAATATGAGTTCCGATACAGACTTTAATTGATATAAGGAAAGCCCTAGTTCTGCACTAATAAGGCCGCAATCTAATAAAATTACCTTAAAAAAGTTTTCTTTGATTTCGGCTTTAAGCGGTAAATCATTTGCAGATGTTGCAAAAATTCTATGACAAAAACGTGCTTTGTCAAGTAATTCCAACGCTTGCTTTAAAGGTGGTGTATTAACGTCCGGATTAGCATGGGAATAGACGAATTTTTTTCCAAGTTGACGGGGAATTGAAGTTAGAATATCTTCTAAACGTTCGGTTGAAAGACGTCCTCTATATTTGGCAAAATCATTACGGTAAGTAGCTAAAAGGTCTACATGAATCTGATTTATGACTTCAGGGTTTTTTTGAGAAGTCCAAGCAGATACGGCTGTAGGCATTCCTCCAATTATCAGATACTCTTTTACAATTGACATTAACTGAGTATGAATTGCAGTTGGAATTGTACTTTGTAAGTGGTAATTTTTTAGGTATTTTTTTAGTTCATTTTGCCCAATTGCCTCCAAAAATTCCTCAAATGATAAGGGCTCTAGGTACATATAACTAATTCTACCGACGGGCATGCTGAATTTATGGTCGGCAAGTGAAAAATCTAGCAGGGAACCCGCTGCAACGACAGGAAGTTCGGGCATTTCCTCTGCGAACCAACGAAGTTTTGCAAGAAGATGAGGGGTGGCCTGTATTTCATCTAAAAAGAGAATTGTGTTTGTTAGTTCTATGGTTCTATTAAAAGATGCAGAGATATTAGCGATGATCTCTTCTGGTTGGTTAGAAGAAAATAAAGACTCCAAGTTAGGTTGTTTTTCAAAATTAAGTTCAACTAGTTGTCTTTTTGTGGATTCAGCCAAGTTTCTAATTAGCCACGTTTTGCCTACTTGTCGGGCTCCTCTAATTACTAATGGTTTTCGGGAACTTGAATTAAGCCAATTTATCAAAAACAGCGAATGGTTTCGTTTCATAAAATTAGGTCCTTTTTGTCTTAATATTATTTTATTTAGTGCTATAAGTCTAAAAAATATAGTGTAGTTTTCGTGAGCTGATGAAGAAAACAAGACTTTGTTTTTAATGTTTAATATTCTAAATATATTATTATTAGCAACTTAAAATTTTGAGGAATCTTTAATATTAATTTTTTGAGGTTTTATAACTCAGTTTCATTAGGTAATTTTAATTTTTCAAAACAGCTTTGATTGCTTATTAAGAAACGAAATAGCAATAGTCAAAACCTTGTTTAAGGAAAAAAATAGGAAATTAAAAGTTTTTTCTGGAAATTTTTGATTATTAGAGATAGCATAATTTTTATGCGTGAATTTAAATTCACATATTGGGAGTGAAGCAAATGAAAGTATTTTTTGAAACTTTAGGAACAAAATTAAAGATAGATTTGATTTTAAAACTTAAAGAAAAACCATCAAGCGTAAGCGAACTATCAAAGAAACTCAATCAAGAAAGAAGTAAAGTTTCGCATGCATTAATTTCGCTTTTAGAATGTAGTTTTATAAGTGTCAAAAAAGAGGGGAAAAAAAGAATTTATTCTTTAAACGAAGATACAATTTTGCCTCTTTTAAAGTTAGTTGAAAAACATGTTAAAAAATATTGCAAAGTCTGCAAAAAAAACAAAACAGAAGGTGAATGTTATGAAAGAAAAAATAAATAAAAATATGAGCATCGGTGAGATTGTTTCGAAATTTCCCGAATCTGTTGATATCCTTATGAAATATGGATTACATTGTATGGGCTGTTCTGTTGCGACCTTCGAAACTCTAGAGCAAGGATCAATGGCTCATGGGATTTACGGTAAGGATTTTGATAAAATGTTAAATGAATTAAATGAGGTGATAGATGAAAACAACAACTAGAACTCTTGATCTAAGAAATATGCCACCATTCGAAAGGCACGTTAAGATATTTGAAATGTGGGATAGCCTTAAAGAAGAAGAAACACTTAGGATAATTAATGACCATGAACCTAGACCATTGTATTATCAGTTTGAAGCTGAACATAATGGTCAGTTTGAGTGGAATTATGAAGAAGAAGGTCCAAAAGATTGGATATTTTTAATAAAAAAAATTTCATCTTCAGGTGATAAAAGAAAAAAAATTAAAGAATTAATTAGAAAACTACATAGTAAAGAAAATATAAAAAAACATAAAGATGAAGCTAAAAAATTTCTTAAAAATATTTCTCCTACAGATTTAGGGATAATGGAACAGGAAATAATTAAAGAAGGCGTGACACGCAAAGAGATGAGAAAACTCTGTGATGTTCATTTAGACATAATGAAAGAGAATCTTGAAAAAAAAGATTTAAAGCTAAAGCCCGGCCATCCAATTCATACTTTAATGGCTGAGCATGATGAAATCTTAGCATTTATTGAAAAACTTAAAATAATAAATAATAAAGTGCAACTATCAGAAAGCTTTGAAGAACTTGGAAAAGAAATGATAATGTTAAATTTCATTGCAAAACATTTGGTGGAGGCAGATAAGCATCATCAAAGAGAAGAAGATGTTTTATTTTTAGCTATGGAAAGAAAAGGAATAACTGAGCCACCGCAAATAATGAGAGAAGAGCATGTTGATTTAAAGAAAAAGAAAAAAGAGCTTTATAAGCTGTCTGAAAATTATAAAAAGATGGATTTTGCAAAGTTTGTTAAGAAAATGAAAAGTGTATCAGAATTTATAATTGAAACATTACCTGATCATATTTACAAAGAAAATTACATATTATATCCAATGGCAGTTGAAGTTATTCGAAATGATGAAGAATGGGAAAAAATTAAAAATGATTGTGATAGAATAGGATACTGTTGTTTTACTCCGAAATCCTAGGTAAATAATCTTTATGCGCTGATTTTTAAGCGCATAAAGATTTTTAGTGACTTATATTAATATTCGCCGGTTTTAACGTGTATAGAATAATTTTCACCTAAAGCTAGTATTAAAGTCTCGCTGAATTTATTTAATTCTTCATTATTTTCAAAGTAAACTTCATAAAAGCGAGATTTAGTATTTACATGGGCTGATGCAGGTCTAATGGAAATACTTCCGTCATTTTTACAGAAATCTTTAAGATTTTTACCCAGAATGATTTGTGCTAAATCAGCTATTTTTTGAGCTGTTAAATGGTCTATAGGACCATTTTTGGAAGCAATATTAAATATAATTGATTTAAGTACAACTTCACTTTGGTTGCTTTCTAAATAAACTATTTTTTGTGCTAAAGCTTGAAAGCTTTTTTTTGTTAGATCTAAAAACCTAATACCTTCGATGAATGACCAATCATTAGAAGGTAGCTCGCTAAATGATTTTTGTAATACTAATGGTATTTTTATTGCTGACATATTATTTTTTCCTTATTTTTAAAAGATTAATTATAAAAAAATGGCTAAAAAATTAGCCTTTGAAAAAGCTTTTCACTTTATCGAAAAAAGTCTTTTTTCTGGGGTGATTCAATTCTGTCTCTGTTTGTTGAAACGATTGAAGTAACTCTTTTTGATTTGAAGTTAAATTAATAGGCGTTTCAACTGCAACATTTACTAAAAGATCACCGGTTCCTGATCCATGAATGTTTGGAAATCCAAGACTTCTAATCCTGAACGTTTTTCCATTTTGAGTGCCTTCAGGAATATTGATATGATACGATTTTCCAGCGGGAGTCGGAATCTCTTTTTTGCAGCCTAAAGACGCTTCTGAAAAAGTAAGAGGTAAGTGCAAATATATATCATCTCCCTGCCTTTCAAAAGTATCATGAGAACTTACTGTAATAAATACAAACAAATCTCCGGCAGGAGCGCCAAAATCCCCGGCATCACCATATCCTTTCATTTTAAGCCGCATGTTTGAGTCTATACCTGCAGGTATATGGATTTTAACTTTTTGTTTTTTCTTAATTCTTCCCATGCCGTGACAATCTTCACAAGGGTTTGTGATAACCTGACCCTCGCCGTTACAGCTAGAGCAAGTTGTTGACATGCTGAAAAAACCTCTTGTTTGATAAAGCTGTCCGGATCCGGAACATGTTGGACATGTTTTGATATCTTTTTTAGATTTAGCTCCGGTTCCTGAGCACTTTGGGCAGATAGTATAATTGGAAATCATAACCTCTTTGTCAGTTCCTGTAATTGCTTCTTCAAATGTGATTGTTAAATTGATCTTTTTGCTAGCGCCTTGTCTTAAAACTCTTTCATCAGATGATGTATCAAACCCGAAAAAGGAATCGAATATTGATTCTCCGCCGCCGCCGCCCATAGATCCAAATGCACCCATAAACGTTCTAAGAGCTTCTTCCATAGAAGAAAAACCGCCGCCCATGCCACCTGGACCTGCGCCTTTTAACCCTTCTTCACCATATTGGTCGTAAACACTTCTTTTGTTTTCATTGCTAAGAACTTCATATGCTTCGGAAATCTTTTTGAATTTAGCTTCAGCGGTTTTATCACCGGGATTTTTATCCGGATGATATTTTAAAGCTTTTTTTCTGTAGGCTTTTTTTATCTCTTCAGCAGTAGCGCTTTTGGGAATATCTAGAATTTCATAATAGTCTTGCATATAAAAATAATTTCTTTAGTTATTTACTTAACAATATAGCATAAAAGACGCTTTTACACAAAGAGTTTTAGCAGAGGATTGTTTGAAGTGCTAAAAATTAAATGTAAGTTTTTTTCTTTAGAGCGATTTTGTGTCTTTTTCTTGCAGCTTTTGATTTTGCTCTTTTTTTGATAGAAGGCTTATCGTAAAATCTGTGTGCTTTAGCGGATTTCATTATCCCTTCTTTGTCAAGTTTCTTTTTTAGCTGTCTTAACGCTTTATCAATTGGCTCTCCAATTCGTACCCTTATACTTGGCATTTAATTTTTACTCCTAAGATTTTTTTTATTTTTTCAAATATATTAAATAATTTATCTTTATTCATCAACATGATTTGGACCTTTTAAATACAAAAGTCTTAAATTATTTCCATTTTCAAATTTTTTATTATCAAATAAAAAATTAGTTTGCTTTAGTAAATTTTTAGGATCAAAACTAATTTTTTGAAATTTTAAGCTGTTTTCTTTTTTTTCATTTAATCTTTCGATGAGAGATTCTTGAGGGGAAAGTATAATAGTATTATTAGTATGTGTTTGGTTTAAAAAATCATCTATTTCTATCAATTTGGGTTTTTCAAAGCCATTTTCATATACAAAAACGTTTTCTGATTTTGCATCGAAAAGCACTTTGAAATTTTCAACATCTTGAGGTGCATATGCTAACATAGATATGTACCCAATTAGTGGTATGTTTTTTGTATAGGAAATCGTTTTGCAGATGGAGGCGCCAACTCTTATGCCCGTATATGAACCCGGTCCAATGGAGGTAGCTATGTATTTTAAGTTAGATAAATCTGTATCTGTTTGTTTTAAAAGCTCTTCTAAAGCAGGTAAAAGGCTTGATGATAAATTTTTTGATCCTTCAATGGTTTTAAAAGCTAATAATTCACTTTCTTCAGAGAATATGATGTAGCTTTTGTCCAGTGTGGTATCTATGATTAATGATTTCATTTCTTTTATATTGAATTTAAAATTTTTTTTTGCAATGTCTATGTTTAGATGAATGATTTTAGCAAAACTTATAAAAAATTAAAAGAACTTGCATAAGGATCTGATATTTTGTTAAATTTAATAAATTAAATAATTTTTGAGGTAATTTTGAATCAAGACGAAGATAATCCACACGAAGGTGAAGAATTTATTTCAATACCGGGAAAAGAAGAAACTATTACAGACAAACCAAAAGATTTGCAAATAAATCCACAGTATCCAAATCAATTATTTATTTTACCTTTAAATAAAAGACCATTTTTCCCCGGAATGGCAGCTCCTGTTTTTATTGAACAGGGGACTTATTATGAAGTTTTAAAAATTGTTGCTAAAACACCACATAAATGTTTAGGGCTTTTATTAACAAAAAATGAAAACGCTAATATTTACAAACTGTCAACAGACGACCTTTATGATGTAGGCGTAGTGGCTAGGATTTTGAGAATTATCCCACTAGAAAAAGGGGGAGCTCAGGTTGTTTTTAACATGGAAAAAAGAATTACCCTTGTTCAACCTGTCAAAGGTAAATATTTAAGCGCAAAGGTAAAATATCATGATGATCCACCGGTGCATGAACTTTCAAAAGAGATTAAAGCTTATTCAATAAGTATTATTACTACCATAAAAGAGCTTTTAAAATTAAATCCTCTTTTTAAAGAAGAGCTTCAAATATTTTTATCCCACTCTGATTTTACTGATCCCGGAAGGTTGGCCGATTTTGCAGTAGCTTTAACTACTGCTACAAGAGAAGAACTTCAAGACGTTTTAAGCTGCTTGGAAATACAAAAAAGAATTGATAAAGCTCTTTTGGTTTTGAAAAAAGAACTTGATTTATCAAAACTTCAAAGTTCAATAAACCAAAGAATAGAATCAACCATTTCAAAGGCACAAAGAGAGTTTTTCTTAAGAGAGCAGCTAAAAGCTATTAAAAAAGAACTTGGAATGGAAAAAGATGATAAAACCTGCGACATTGAAAAATTTGATGAAAGAATAAAAATAAGAAAGATTCCCGATACTGTGATGAATGTCATCAAAGAGGAAAAAGAAAAATTAAATACCTTGGAAATTCACTCTCCTGAATATGGAGTATGCAGAAATTATCTTGACTGGCTGACAATTGTTCCTTGGGGAATGTTTTCCGAAGAAAATCATGATCTTGCAAAAGCCCATAAAATTTTAGAAAAAGATCACTATGGCTTAAAAGATATCAAAGAAAGAATTATAGAATTTATAGGGGTTGGTAAATTAACCGGCGGCGTGAAAGGAAGTATTATTTGTCTAGTTGGACCTCCCGGCGTCGGTAAAACTTCTGTTGGAAAAAGTGTTGCTAGATCTCTTAATAGAAAGTTTTATCGTTTTTCTGTAGGTGGAATGAGAGATGAAGCAGAAATAAAAGGACATAGAAGAACATACGTTGGCGCGATGCCTGGTAAAATGATTCAGGCATTAAAACAGTCGCAAGCTATGAATCCTGTTATAATGATCGATGAAATAGATAAAATGGGAGCAAGCTACCAGGGCGACCCGGCTTCAGCTCTTTTAGAAGTTTTGGATCCGGAACAAAATAAGGATTTTAATGATCATTATCTGGATGTTCCATGTGATCTTTCTAATGTTTTATTTATAGTAACTGCAAATATTTTAGACACTATCCCGGCTCCTTTAAAAGACCGTATGGAAATAATGAGACTATCTGGATATATCCAACAGGAAAAAGTTCAAATTGCAAAAAAATATCTAATACCAAAAAACAGAAAAAAAACCGGCCTTTATGCTAATGATGTTGTATTCAAACCGGACTCTTTAGTAGAGATAATCGAAGGATATTCAAGAGAGTCGGGTGTTAGATCTTTAGAAAACAATATAAAAAAAATACTTAGAAAAGTTGCTCTTAAAAAAGCTGAAAATATAGAGAAAAAGAAAAAAGTATCTAAAGAAATAATTTCAAAAGACAACATTAAAGACTTTTTAGGAAAGCCGATTTTCACATCGGATGTCTACTATAAAGAAAATCCAATCGGCGTTGCTACAGGCATGGCTTGGACAATGTTAGGTGGAGTTATTTTGTACATAGAAACTAGAAAATCTTTTTCAGATAAAACCCAAATGAAACTTACAGGTCAAGCAGGAGATGTAATGAAAGAATCATCTCAAATTGCTTGGAGCTTTTTAGCATCAATGGTTGATAAATATGCCCCGGGATCAGGCTTTTTTGATAAATCTATTGTCCATATTCATATACCGGAAGGGGCTACTCCAAAAGATGGCCCTTCAGCGGGCATTACAATGACAACAGCGCTTTTATCTTTGCTTTTAGATAAGCCAATAAAGTCAAGCTTGGCAATGACAGGTGAAATAACTCTTACGGGAAAAGTTTTAGCGATTGGCGGTTTGAAAGAGAAGCTTATAGCTGCAAAACGCTCAAATATTAAAAATCTTATTTTTCCCAAAAGTAATGAAAGAGATTATGATGAACTTCCCGATTACTTGAAAAAGGGATTAAAAATTTATTTTGTAGAACACTACGACGATGTTTATGAAATAGCCTTTAAAAAACATGATGAAAAAACAAAAAAATTATTTAAAAAAGCTGCTAAAGCAGTGCGAGCTGGAAAAAAAGGTTCAAGAGCTGAAAAAAGCAAATAAAACTATTGCTTCTTTAAACGGTTCTTTTGATCTTTTACATGCCGGTCATTTGAAAATTATTTATGAAGCGTCTACTTTGGCGGACGTTTTAATAGTAGCTTTAAATAGCGATAGTTCAATAAGAAAATATAAGTCTGAAAAAAGACCGATAATTCCACTTGAATATAGGCTTCAAATGATGGCAGCTTTGGAATTTGTTGACTTTGTAACATATTTTGATGAAACTGATCCTATAAAAATTTTAGATGTTATAAAGCCCAATGTCCATGTAAATGGAGCCGAATACGGCCAAAACTGTATAGAAAGAGAAATTGTTGAAAAAAATGGTGGAAGGATACACATAGTAGATTTAAAACCCGGCCTTTCAACTACAAACATTATTGAAAAAATAAAAAGCTTATGAGACTTTTAATAGCATTTGATGAAGATAATTTAGCCAGAAAATTTTCAAGTTTTTTACAAAAAAATAAAATTGAAAATACCCTTGAGCCAAATTTCGATGTAAAACAAAAAAAAACTTTGTTTAATCTTTGGGTCCACTCCGAAGATGAATTTGCTAAAGCAAAAGTTTTTCTTCAGGACTTTTTAAAAAATCCTCAAGATAATAAATATAGTGCAAATGAACCTGTGTTAAATAAACAGAATGAAGGGGATACATTAGAAAATAAGACTTTTGAAAACGGAAAAGAACCAAAACCTATTGTAGATCCTCTAGCCAAAAGAAAAGCTTTTCCTTTTAAAATTACCTTTTTCTTTTTAATGCTTTGCGCTTCTCTTTATCTTTTAAATTTTATGCAAGAATTAAAACTCGCAAAAAAATACGATCTAAAACAGGTTGTTTTATTAACTCCACTTCAAAATCAATTTTTGTTTGACATACCTGAAGTTAGAAAACAGTTAGATGATATTATTATCAAATACAAGATAGACAACTTAAAAGAACTTGAAAATCCTCCTGTAGCTGCAAAAGAGGAAATGGACGAACTTGAAAAAATTCCAACTTATAAAGGCCTGTATGACATTGTTTTATTAAAGTTGCAATCTCCTAAAGAAAAAATTGTAACAGGACCTATGTTTGAAAAAATAGCTCAAGGTCAAATTTGGAGATTTTTTACACCTTGTATTTTACATATCGGATTTTTACATATTTTGTTCAATATGCTTTGGCTTTGGTTTTTAGGAAAACAGATTGAACCCAGACTCGGCTTTATAAGGTATGTTGTTTTTATTATTATTACTGGTGTAGTCTCAAATATTTTTCAATATTTAATGGGTGGACCTTACTTTTTAGGTTTTTCAGGTGTTATCACTGCCATGGTGGGGTATATCTTTGTAAGACAAAAAACGGCACCTTGGGAAGGTTATACAGTCGCTAAACCTGTATTTTATTTTATTGGGGTTTTTATCTTTGCAATGCTAGCTTTGCAACTTATTTCATTTGCTGTTCAAATATTTAAACCAAAATTAATTTTTACTCCCGGCATTGCCAATACTGCACACATAGTGGGAGCTCTATGCGGTATGTTATTAGCAAAAATGCCCTTTTTTTCTTGGAGGGGAAGTGTCAGATAAAGAAGTAGTAATTTTAGGAAGCTCAGCTCAGCAACCCACCAGAAAAAGAAATCATGGTGCCTATTTAATTAGATGGAATGAAGAAGGTCTTTTGTTTGACCCGGGTGAGGGTACACAAAGACAGTTTATATTTGCTAATGTTGCTCCAACTTGCGTTACAAAAATATTTGTATCTCATTTCCATGGGGATCACTGTCTAGGTCTAGGCTCAATGCTTATGAGACTAAATCTTGATAAAGTGACTCATCCTATTCATTGCTATTATCCTGGTAACCATAAAAAGAATTTTGATTATCTAAGGTATGGATGTGTTTACCATCAAACCATTAATATCATCGAGCATCCTGTAGAAAAAGAGGGTGTTCAAGATGATGATGCAAAATTTAAAATAGAAGCCTATTTTTTAGACCATGGTATCTCTTCCATCGGTTGGAGAATTGTTGAAAAAGACAAAATTAAATTCGATAAAACTCTTTTGAAAAAATTCAATGTTTTCGGACCCAACGTTAGAAAATTAGAAAAAGAGAAAAAATTAAAAATCGAAGGTAAACTAATAAAGCTGGAAGATGTCTCCTGGATACAAAAAGGCGAAGCTGTTGCTGTTATCTTAGATAGTAAATATACAGATGTTATGGTAAAAATTGCTAAAGATGCAAAGATTTTAATCTGCGAATCTACTTTTAGCGATGAACATAAAGATCTAGCTAGAAAATACCTTCATATGACAGCAAAAGATGCTGCAACCGTAGCTAAAAAAGCAAATGTAGATAAACTCATTTTAACGCACTTTTCAGCAAGATATAGAGATCTGGACATTTTTGAAAAAGAGGCTAAACAGATCTTTGAAAATACCATTTTAGCGGAAGATTTTAAAAGAATTCAGTTCTAGTAATTTCTATACAATAATTAATTCAGTTTTTTTATTTTTTTAATATATGAAAAGATTTTTTTGAGCTATTCTAATTTGAACGACTGTTTTTATTCCTTCAAGTGTGCTAATAGCGTCAACAGTTAGATTTAATAAATTAATAAATTTTTCCTTGAGATCTTTTGAAATATTTTTTGAATAAACAATATTGAAATATTCATATTGAACTATATCATGCAAATCAAAAAACAAAGATGATATTTTTTTAATTTGAATAAGAAGCTTTGATAATTTTTTTTTATCGATTGTTATTTTATTTTTAGATGGATTTAATTCATATGGTAAAATATCGCTTTTAAGCTTTAAAAGCTTATATTCCGAATGAAGTTTTAAGTATATTTGATTAGCCATTTTGTTTTTTTATTTCTAAACTTAATTTTGTAAGCTAAAAGTTTGCCTGATATAGATAAAATCTTATGAATTTTTACATACGAAACAAAAAAATGTAAATATTTAATGACTAATAGAAGTTTTTTTTTGTCTTCTAATTTCTGATGCAGTTATAGCAAATGCTGAAGCTACATTTATGGAATTTTTGAAACCTAACATCGGAATTTCAATTAAAAAATCTAATTCTTTTAATATTTTATCAGAGATACCATACTCTTCATTTCCTAAAAAAAGAGTAAAGGATTCAGGGAAAATAAAATCATATAAACTAGTTGAATTATCAGATGTGTCAAGTCCAACAAAAGGCTTTGGTAGATCTGCCAAATTAAAATCCTTTATACATTTTGTAATTTGATATGAACCCATGGAAGTTTTTTGAACTTTTTCATTGTCGATAAAAGGGGTTTTTTCATCGAAAAATATTTTTCCGATTCTCAGAGCTTCAGCTGTTCTGATTATATTGCCAACATTGAAAGCTGATCTCATTTTGTCTAAATAAATTGCAATGTCTAAAAAGGGTTTTTCTGATCTCGATCCATCTATAGTTCTAAGAGTGGGGAGTAAATTATGCTCTTTTAAATTTATTTGGGCGTTTGATAAATGATAATGATATTTATCGGAAATTTCCTTGAGATTATTTGATTCAAAATAATCAAAATCTGTCCAATGAAGAAGCTGATTGTATTGCTTATATAAATTGGTAGCATACTGCTTTAACAAAAGCCTTTCATAAATAATTTTTAAAATCTCTGCAAGTTTTTTATGACGCTGCTTTATATCTAATCTTAAAAACTTTTTTTTTGTAAAACTAGCTTGGCACATGATTTTTTTCTAAATATTCATCTAATGTTTCTAAATGAACGTTAATACCATCTTTTTCAAATATGATAAGCTTTGTTGCTACTTTTGAAATCAAGTCTCTGTCATGTGATGAAAATATTACCGTTCCTTTAAACTCTTCAAGTCCCCAGGCTAGTGCTGAAACAGCTTCCAAATCGAGGTGGTTATTAGGCTCATCAAATACTAAAACATTTGGAGTGTTTAACATTAAAGATGCTAAAATAAGTCTAGCCGTTTCGCCTCCGGATAGCTGTTTTATCTGTTTAAAGGCGTCATCACCAGAAAAAAGAAGTTTGCCAAGTACTGATCGGACTTCAACCTCGGAAGCTTTTTCTTTTTGTGATTTTAAAAAGTCAAATAGGGTTATATTTAGTGATTTGTCAATAATATCGTCGTGGTTTTGAGGAAAGTATCCTAAATTTACATTATGCCCTAGTTGCACATCTCCACTATCAGGAATTATGATTTGAGCTAGCATTTTTAAAAGTGTGGTTTTTCCAAGACCGTTGTTTCCAATAACAGCTATTTTATCATTTCTTTCTACTTCAAGTGTAAAATTCTTGATAACTGTATTTTCACCATAAGATTTGTTGATATGATTAATTTTAAAAATTAACTTTCCGGGTATTATTTCCGGAGGAGTAAATCTGATATAGGGTCTTTGAATATTTGATTTTTTCAAGTCCTGAATATTTAATCTTTTTATCTCTTTCATTCTAGACTTTACTTGGCTAGCTCTTGTTCCAGCTCTAAATTTTTGAATGAACTCCTGAAGCTGAGCTACCTTTTTCTCTTTATTTTTTTCTTCTCTTTCAGCTCTATCTCGAAGGGTAGTTTTAGCTAAAATCATATCATCGTAAGTTCCCGGATACATGATTATAGTATCGTAATCGATATCAGCTATGTGCGTTGTAACGCTATTTAAAAAGTATCTGTCGTGAGAGATTACTATTAGCGTTCCTGTATATTTTTCTAAAAATTCTTCAAGCCAAGTAATAGATTCTAAATCTAAATGGTTTGTAGGTTCGTCCAATAAAAGGGCCTGAGGGTGTCCAAAAAGAGCTTGGCAAAGTAAAACTCTAAACTGTCTGTCAATTGGAATAGACTTCATTAGCATTTGATGGAAATCTTTTTCTATTCCCATACCGATTAAAAGATCTTCTGCTTCAGCTTCTGCAGTATATCCATCTTCTTCTGCTATAATCTCTTCTAATTCAGCCAGTCTCATTCCAATTTCATCTGTCATAGGAACATCATATAACGCTTCTCTCTCTTCAAAGGCTTTATAAAGATTTTTATTTCCATAGATCACAGAGTCAATGACTTTAATATCTTTGAAATCTTCAATGTTTTGTTTTAAAAAACCTATTTTTTTAGGTTTGGAAACTCTTCCTTCTAAAGGATCTTCCATTCCCATAATGATTTTCATTAAAGTAGATTTACCACATCCGTTTGGCCCAGTAAGGCCATATCTATTTCCTTCGTTAAAAGTAATATTTACATTTTCAAATAAAACCCTTGATCCAAATTTTATTGAAATATTTTCTAAAGTAATCATCTTTTTTCTTAAAAATTAATTATTAACTTAGTTTATTATACATATTAGGAGCAGTAATTACAAGCTAAGCTTTTTTATGGATTTTATAAGCCAAGTAAAAAATTTTTTAAACTATTTGTCCAGTGTCAAAAATGTCTCTGATCATACTATTAGAAACTATAAAATCGATCTTTTGGGGTTTTATGATTTTGTTCGAAAAATCATTTTGAAAAGTGATCAAAAAAAAAATTTGGAAATTGGGTTTATCACTAAATTTGTCATAAGAAATTATTTAGCATACCTTTATGAAAAAAAAGCTAAATCAAGAACTGTAATGAGAAAAATATCGACTCTAAGATCATTTTTTAATTATCTTCTAAAAGAAAATATTTTAAATTCTTCTCCACTAGAAGATATCGAAAGCCCTAAAAGACAAAAAGCTCTGCCCAATGCGGTAACCTATGATCAAGTTGAGCATCTTTTTAATCAATGTGATACATCTACTTATCTAGGACTTAGAGATAGAGCTATTATGGAACTGTTTTACTCGTCAGGATTAAGACTTTCTGAACTTGTCGATCTAAGTAGAGAGGATTTTGATGAATCTTCAAACCTTTTAAATGTTTATGGTAAAGGAAAAAAACAAAGAGTTGTTCCCATAACTAAAACAGCAGCAGAGTGGATAAAAAAATATCTTTATTATGAAAAAAGGCACTCCAAAACAAAAGAGCATGATAGTGAAAAAGATAAAGAGGCCATATTTTTAAATAAATGGGGAAGTAGACTTACCGTTAGATCCATAGATAGACATTTTAAAAGATATCTTTTGAAAAGTGGACTTTCAGCTAAAATAACCCCCCATACTATCAGACATACTATAGCCACACACTGGCTAGAAAATGGTATGGATCTAAAAACCATTCAATTATTACTCGGTCATAGCAATCTTGCCACAACAACTATCTACACTCATGTATCTACAAAACTTAAAAGAAAAGTCTACGATCAAACTCATCCAAGAGCAAAATAATTTTTTTTTAAAATATTTAAGATTTATTGATGTTTTTTTCAAAGATTTCTTATAAGATTTTATTTTCTGAAAAAGCTTCGAGGTTTTTTATGTCTTTAGTAATTAGAAATGCTTTAAATAACTTTGAAAAAGTTTTAGATTTTGAAAATCCATATGATTTGACTTTAGAAAAAGATAGAATTATCAAAAAAGCTAGTTTTTTTCAAAAAATTATAAATTTATTAATCTCTTCAATGTTTTTTAAAAATTCACATGAAAAATCTTTGAAAGATGCAATTGATTTTTCCAAAAGAAAAATTGATAAATTTATCCCATATACTGAAGACGAAATAATTTATTTTGAAAAAGCAAATTCTTT
>JAFGQY010000076.1 GCA_016935395.1 Parachlamydiales bacterium | reverse complement strand
CTCCTTTTAGTAAATAAAATCTTTATTTACCAAAAAGTATCATTTCTATTTGTCTAAAAGGTGTCATTTCTAAAAAACGCTAACAAATAAATGAAAAGTGAAGCGCTTATTTAAAAAATATGTTATTAAAAATAATAGTAAGGCTAAAAATAATACTAAGATGGAAAACAAAGAAAAGATAATTTTAGGCATAGATCCCGGAACCAGAATAACCGGATATGGTGTTTTAAAAGTAAATGGATCTTATCAAACAGCTTTAGATTTTGGTTGTATAAGACCTCCCTTTAAATGGGCTCTTTCCAAAAGATACTTTGTTATATTTGAATCGATAGAAAAGTTAATAAAAAAATTTAAGCCAGATGCTATGGCAATAGAAACTCAGTTTGTTAAAAAAAATATTTCAATAGCTATAAAACTTGGAATGGCAAGAGGCTCTGCAATAATAGCTGCCGAAAAAAACAACGTCCCAATTTACGAATATGCTCCTAAAAAAGCGAAACTCGCTGTAGTTGGCGTCGGATCTGCTTCAAAAAGACAAGTGCAAAAGATGATAAAAATGCTTCTTAATCTAGATAAAGAACCTACCCCTGAAGATGCCGCTGATGCACTTTCACTTGCTATTTGCCATGCTCATGCAATAAACTTTTTAGAAAAAACAGGTTTTTGAAAAATGTACGAATATATAAAAGGAAAACTAATTGAAGTAGATTCACAAAAAGCTATCATAGATGTCAATGGCATCGGTTACAAAGTTTTTATTCCTTCATCTTTAATGCAAGAGATTGTTTCAAAAGAAGAAGTTTTGCTTTATACGACTTTTGTAGTAAAAGAAGATAGCCAAACTCTTTATGGTTTTTTAACGAAGTTACATAGAAGCATTTTTCAGCTTTTAACAACCGTTTCAGGGGTTGGAGCAAAAACAGCTATTTTACTACTCGGCCACCTTGATATTGAAAATTTACATTTAGCTATTGCAAATGCAGACACAAGACTTATTTCAAAAGTACCGGGAATTGGCAAAAAAACAGCTGAAAGACTTATTGTTGAACTAAGAGACAAATTTAAAATATTGGATACCTCTTCATCTTATGAAAGTTCTAAAATAGGAAAGCCTAGATCAACCGCTGATGCGATAAATGCACTAATCAACCTAGGCTATAGTCCAATTCAAGCTCAAAAAGCTGTTAAAACAGCACTTAATGATTTTGACAAGGAACCTGAATTGAGCATTTTGATTACAAAAGCTTTACAAAAAATTTAACCTTCTAAATGAATAGCTATTAATTTAGATGCTATAAATTTATTTTCTCTATGCATCTTATCTCTAACTCTTTTAGCATCATCAATCTGATTGTTATCTAAATACTTATTAAACACCATAAATGCAAATTCTGTTTCGTGTTCATAATCCATTAAATACTCATCTCCAAAATAAAAATTATCTAGAATATTTTCTGCTATCTCTATTTGATTTGAAGAACATAAAATTTCAATATAATTTTCTAAAAGTTTCCCAGTAAATATATTAGTAGGAATATGAATTAAATCTTTTTTATTATTTATAGTAATTAAACAACCCTTATTTTCAATTTCATTAAATTTTTGCTCATATAAAGCTAAAATAAATTTAACAGCATTTTTAAAATTATCATCTTTAGATGAAAACAAAACTTTTTGAACTTTATCTATCTTTTTTTGTCTAATATATGAATCTACAACAAAAAGCCTGACAATCATTTTATTATCCTGATCACTCAGAGAACTTATTAGTTTTTCAGCATTTTCTGTATCATTTACTCTACAGTAAAATTTAGCAATTTTTACAAGAAATTTCTCTTTTCTAGATTCACTTTTCAAAGAAAAAGCAACTTTTTTCGCCATTTCAAAGTTTTTGGTTTTCAAAGCCGTCATTACAAGGTCTTTTGCTAGATTTTTATCATTTTCATTTTCTAAAAAAAACTCATATGCCTTTGAAAAATCTTGATTTAATAAATAATTTTTAAAAATCAAATATTCAGAATATTTTTTTAATGTTGGTTCAACAATTTTATTGGAAGTATCTAAAACCTTTCTAAGATCAATTTGAGTTGTAGCAATTGCACATTGAATCAAATTTTGTACATCTAAAGTATGTTGATCTATATCTAAACTTTCGCCTTTTTTTACCTTTATAAGTTCATTTACAGGAATATCCAAATCATTAAAAACATCACCGTAAATATCTTTTAAAACATCGAAAATTCTATTTATATTATTCAAAAACTTATATCCAAATTTTGACACCATTGCTTTATGAGATATCTCATCCATTACATAGTCTATATCGCAGGATAAATCCTGAATATTTTCCAAATTAGCAGAATTGATAGAATAATTATTAAAATTTTTAGAGCTTATTTTTTTTGTTTTTGCAATTTTGCCATTATATGATCTGGTTTTGTTATTTTTTCTTTTATTGCTTTTTTTTGACATTACCTTTTGAAATGTATTTTTTGATTTTGCATAAGATACATTAAAAGAACCTAATACAATAAAAAAACAAATTGTAAATATTTTGATATAAGAAAACATAAAAGATCTCCTTTTTTAAAAACTTAATATTTTAAACAAAAGATCGATATTTTGAAATATCAAAAAAAACTTAAATTATTCCTCTGCTATTGGTGGCAGTTCAACGGCTGTTGAACCTGGAAGATGTCGTCCGTCGGTAGATGAATCAGAAGAATCATCCACTCTTAGAAAACTACCGCTACGAGTATGATAGGTATAACCATTTCGCCCAAAAACTAGAACACTTCTCCTGTTTTCTGCATTTGCACAAGATGGATCAGTACCAACAAGATCTAGGCTGTTTCTTTTAGATCTTGAACCATCAAAAGACATTACCATTATTATTTGATCTTTTTTATAAAAATCATTAGCCTTTTTTAAAGCACAAAGTATAAGTATTATTCCTATCGAAAATATTGAGCCTCCGATAATCATCCTTTCAACATTTGTTTCTTTTAAAGAAGGATTTATTTCACCGTCTGTTCTGGTAGAATTGAGAGATTGCGCGGCAACTTTGGCTACTAAGGCAGATAAAGTTGCCAAACTACCTACTAAAAATTTCAAAGGATATTGATTCGAAAAATTAAAATTATTTATTCTCATTTTGATCTTTTTTTCATTAAAGATAATTAAGTATAATAAAAAGAAAAATATTTTAGAATATTAAAAATAATTTTTACTTATTTTTGATTTGCAATGATTAACTGTCCATTATTCTTTTTGATCCACTGCCACTAAATTCAGTTAAAAATCTTACATTGTCTGCTAACCATTTTTACTATCACTGGAAGGATCCGCTAGAAAGAACTAATGAACCTTTTTACGAGATGAAGTTTTTTTAAAAATTTTTTAATAATTCTAAATGGAATTAATTTTCATGTCTGATTTGTAAATTTTTTTTTCAAGACAAAAAAATCATCTATCTATGAGCTAAGATATTTATTATTAAAACCTTAACGTATAACATTTTTTAGTTGTTATACTTTCAAAATTATTAGATAATACATCCTTAAAGATTGAAAATTAAATATGAAAGAATACAACCCAAAAGACACTATTTCAGCTATTTCTTCTCCTATTGGAGAAGGAGCGATATCCATAGTTAGATTATCCGGAGATAAAGCAATAGACATTGCTAATAAAATATTTTCCAAAGATATTACAAACTTTAAAACTCATACTATTCATTACGGAAAGATTTTAAATGACAATAATGAAGTTTTGGATAGCGTAATGCTTAGCATTTTAAAAGCCCCTAACACTTATACCGGTGAAGATATTATTGAAATTCATTGTCATGGTTCTAAAATAATAACGGAAAAAATTCTGACAAGAACTATCCAAGCCGGAGCTAGGATTGCAAATCCAGGAGAGTTTACATTTAGAGCATTTTTGAATAAAAAGTTGGATTTAGCACAAGCTGAAGCGGTGCAAGATCTGATATCAGCAAATAACGATTTAGCAATAAAAGCTGCAAAAGATCAGTTAGAGGGAAGACTATCAAGTAGCATTTTAAAATACCAAAAAGATCTTACAGAAATAGCTGCAATATTAGAAGCGTGGGTAGATTTTCCGGAAGAAGGCTTGGAATTTATATCTAAAGAAGAGCTTTTGGATAGATTGAATACAATATACAACGATATCAATAAGCTATCTTCATCTTATGAAAATGGTAAAATTTTTAAAGAAGGAATCTTACTTGGAATAATAGGCTCTACAAATGTTGGTAAATCCTCCTTAATGAACTCTCTTTTAAAAAAACAAAGAGCAATAGTTACAGATATAGCAGGAACAACAAGAGACATTATCGAAGAAGATGTTAAACTAAATAATCTTCATTATAAAGTGATCGACACAGCCGGCATTAGAAATACTAATTGTGAAATAGAAAAAGAGGGAATAAAAAGATCAAAAGATATTTTTCAAAAAGCGGATATTTTATTAATAGTATTGGACTCAACTCAAAATCTTTTGGAAAGTGACTATGAAATGATCAATAACAATTTTGAAAATTCAATTATTGTATGGAATAAAATAGATCTTAAAAAACCTCATGAAAAAATTAAAAATCATGAATATCAAATTGAAATTTCCGCAAAAGAAAATATAAATATTGAAAATCTCATCCGCTTAATAGAGAAAAAAGCATTTAAAGGTGAAAATCTTTCAAAAAATGAAATAGTTTTAACAAAAAAAAGACATAAAATTGCAATAGATAATGCAGCTGAAAATTTACAAAAGGTAATTGTAAATCTTGAAAAAGATATTTCCTCAGAATTTTTATCCTTTGATATGAAAACCGTTTTAAGTGAGCTTGCAAAAATTATTGGATTTGATATAACGGAAGATATATTAAGTTCAATTTTTAAAAATTTTTGTATCGGAAAATGACAAAAGATCAAAAAATAAAAATAATTCAAAAAGTTTTAAATCATTACTACCCTAACCCCAAAGTCCCTTTAAAGCACAAAAGCACTTATACTCTTTTAATAGCTGTTTTGCTGTCTGCCATGGCAACTGATAAAAAGGTAAATGAGATAACTCCAATACTATTTAAAAAAGCAAATACTGCCCCTAAAATGGCAAAACTCTCAGTTAAAGAAATTTTAAAAATTATAAAACCTATTGGACTTGCCCCTCAAAAAGCAAAAGCCATTTTTAATCTATCAAAAATTTTACAAGAAAAATACAAAGGAAAAGTACCTAATACTTTTAAAGAGTTAGAGTCCCTTCCTGGAGTTGGTCATAAAACAGCTTCTGTCGTTATGGCCCACGCCTTTCATGTTCCCGCTTTTCCCGTGGACACACACATTCACAGATGCGCAAAAAGATGGAATTTAACTGAAGGAAAAACAAGAAAACAAACTGAAGAAGATTTGAAAGAACTTTTTCCTAAAAGATATTGGATTAAACTTCATCTGCAAATCATCTATTTCGGAAGGAATTTTTGCAAGGCAAGAGGGCATAAAAAAGATAAATGCCCTATTTGCCAAAAATTATAACCAAAATATTTTCTTTATTTTACTCACCTGCCGGTCCTGCATCTTCCAGATTTCTTGTATAATCAGGAGTTGACCTTATCGGGCTATCAACTTTGAAAGGCTTATCAACTATAAACTTAACTCCTGCCAAAGCATACTTCCTAACAAGAGCTTCAGATGGTCCTGAACTGAACAAAATTATATCTGGCAAACCTTTTCCATGCCTTTGATAGCTCTCTCTAATAACAGGAATCAAATTAATTCCTTCTAGATGTTTTCTTTCCTCCGGCAACCCTGCTAAGGAGCTCAATCCATCATCTAGAAAAATTTTAGTATACTGTGCTCTTTCAATCATTGTAATTAGCTCACCATAATTATCAGAAACATCAACATGCTGATAGCCTTTTCGTTTTAACAAACGTGAAGTCGCCATTCTAATCAGTTGAGAATCCTCAATAACCAGAACACGTTCTTCCGATAAAGGAGTAGGTGGTTGCTCAATTTTTTCAACTTTATTAAATTTTATCTCTAAATCAAAACTAAAAGTTGTGCCGGGTGATTCTGCTGCTGAGCATTCATCTTGAGTTTTAGTTTTAACAGGATAAAAATTTGCTCCAATTTTTTTAGCTTCATTAAAACAACTTGCCATACCCAAACCAAAATTTTTACCACCCGCTATAGCAGTGCTTGCTCCTGATACTCCAAGCCTATCTCTTATTTCAGGGGCAATACCTTTCCCATTATCTTCTACTTCAAAACAAAGCTTACCTCCAACAGACATATCCAATTCGGACCTTGAAAGTTTAATTCTTACAGTGATTTTTTTATCACTAGATTCAACCCCTTTAAAAGCATGATTTTTTGCATTTTTTATAAGATTTACCAACATTTTACCAAGAACAGCTTTAGGTCCAAAAAATTGAAGTTCTTTAGGAATCGAACCTAGCTCATAATTAATCTTTATTTCAGGATTTAAACCATCGACTTGACTATTTACCCACTGAGCCAATTCCTCAACAGTAAAAGGCCTATCAGCCAAAGAGGGATTTAGTTCAGATAGAACCATATCAGAAATAGCCTCAACACATCTAGAAGCTTCATCATATCTTTGCGCAGAAATATGTCCACCTGCTGCTGCGGCGGCGGTATTAATATCATGAGCAAATTTTCTCATCTCTTCTTTATCTTCATCGGGGTTAATTTCAACTTTTTGTAAAGAATCAAAAGGCTTATCTGGTGGAAATACTTTAATTCTTAAACCCTCTATTCGTTGAACTTCACCATATTGGTCCAACTTTATCCCTTTTACCAATTCTTTTAAGGTCTTTATAGGCTTCTCTTTTACATCAAAGCCTTTTCCTCTAAGCATCTCAAGAGCTTTGCCATTCACAAAATGCAAAGTTTTATCAGAGTCATTTAAAAAAATTATTCCTGTATCTAATCCTAAAACTCCATAAAATAATGCCTGATGAAATGCATCTGTTTTTGAATAACTACTTTCTGTTAATACTCCCGGTCTATGAAAACCTCCAGGAGATACTACAGGTGATCTTCCAGACGACAGGCCTATCGCATGCCGTGGTGGTGATTTTTCTTCTGCTGGCGCACCCAAATCATACACTGGCGTGCATCTACCGCTTACTGATGCCATTTTATTACCT
>JAFGQY010000075.1 GCA_016935395.1 Parachlamydiales bacterium | reverse complement strand
TCCAAAGAAGATAGAATAGAGTTTTCAAGGGATTTTGTTTTAAAAACTTTACCATACGTTCCGATGGTTTATTCATTTATCTACGATTTTTTTCATAATTTACAAGACATAAATGTGATATTAACTAAGAAAAATAAAGAAGATAAGTTTTTAGCTACGCTAGTTTATTCATTAAATAATAATGATACTTTTTTTATTGGGTATCCACCTGCAAACCAGGACACTATCGATCAGGTTAATTTTGAATTTAACAATCTTCTTCCTGAAGATTTTTTAACATTTTCAAAAATACATAGCGGTTTTAAAAAAAATGAAGATAGTGGGATTTTTCCTCTTGAAATGCTTAAGACAGCCTATGATGAATTTCAAATAATTGCGTCCAGCAAACAGGCAAGTATTAGAGTTGCCAATAGTTTTATAGATTCAAAATCTTTGATACCTTTTTATCAAAGTTACTCAAAAGATAATTTCCAATGTTTTTTCTCTCAATGGTTTCCAAAAGGCAACATTGGAAATGTTTATTATGATGGATCTGATAATACTATTTCAGATTACCAAAATTTTATGCTGCAGCATGAAGATTTAGCTTTTGAAAGCTTTTTAGATTGGCTTATTTTTTATTTAGATATATTGGATATTGATAATGTATAACGTTAAAGATTTATATTTGAAACATCAAGATATTTTAGCATTGAAAATCATTGCCGGAGAAAAAGGTCTATTTCGAAAAATCAAAAAACCTGAAGTTCATAGACCCGGACTTAGTTTAACAGGGTATTTGAAAAGTTATAAACCATCTAGAATTTTAATTTTCGGAAGAGGGGAGCTTCAATACTTAAAAGAACTTAAAAAATCTGAAAGACAACAGCGTTTGGAAACTATTTTAACAAAATCCACACCAGCCGTAATCTTAGCAAGAAGATACATGCCCCCGGTGGAAATTAAAAAAATATGTGAAAGTCAAAATATACCTCTTTTCTGTTCATCCATGCCTACAATGCAGCTTATCTCAAAAATGTTACATTTGTTAAATGACGACTTTTCACCAACAGTTTCTATGCATGGAACTTTAATTGAAGTTTTTGGGGTAGGAGTTTTGATTCAAGGTGAGTCTTCTGTCGGTAAAAGTGAAGCTGCTTTAGGTCTTTTAGAAAAAGGACATAGGCTTATTTCCGATGATGTTGTTAAGTTCAGAAAAAAAGAGGATAACACTTTGATTGGAAAAGGACCTGATCTTACCAGACATTTGATGGAGATAAGAGGCATAGGAATCATAAATGTTGCTCATCTTTATGGAGCTGTATCTGTTAGAACCGACAAAGTTTTGGATATTGTTATCAAATTGGAAAATTGGGATAACAACCATTTTTACGATAGAGTTGGTCTTAATGAAAATTATACTGATATTCTAGATGTCAAAGTGCCTTTTCATATACTTCCTGTTAAAACTGGAAGAGATGTTGTTTTGCTAATCGAAACCATAACATTAAATCATCGTTTGAAAACCAGTGGATATAATTCTGCTAAAGAATTTAATAAAAAACTTTTAGAAGTAATAAGCTCAAAAAAGAAAGGATTTTGTGAAATTAATAAAACAAGTTAAAGTCTCTAATATTTTGGGCCTTCATATAAGACCTGCGGCTCAGATTGTAAAAATTTTGCAAAATGTCAAGTCTAACGTGCTGTTTACTTATAAAAATGAGACTATCAATGCTAAAAGCATTATGAGTATACTTATGCTGGCTGCAAAAAAAAACACCAATATCATCGTTACCGTAGAGGGCTCAGATGCCAAAAAAGTTATGCAAATACTCTTGGATGGTTTTGAAAAAGGATTTGGAGAAAAGAGCTAATGCTATCATTAAATGGTAAAACACTTAGTACTGGAATTGCTATTGGAAAACCCATTTTTTTAGAGTTGGAAAGTTTTTTTGAAGATATTGAAATCCAGGACATTGATTTAGAAATTAAAAAATATAAAATGGCAGTTAAAAAAAGCCAAAAACAAATTTTAGATCTTAAAAAAAGCCTTTTAGATGATGATTTAAATATAACTCTTCAAATTCTAGATTCCCATTTGGAAATTTTATCAGATCCTATTATTGAAGTTGAGATAATTGAAAGAATCAAAAATGAAAAAAAGAGTGTTAACATAGTTTTTAAAGATATTTTAGATGAATACAATAAAAAAATTTCAGATCCTTTTTTTAAGCAAAGAATTTTAGACATTCAAGATGTTTTGAAAAGAATTACTTCCAATTTAAGATCTTTAAAAGTCAATAATCTGAAAAATTTAAAATCTGATTCAATAATCATCTCTGAAGAAATTATTCCATCAGATATTTTTGAGATTAAAAGCAAAAATATTTTAGCTTATATCTCAAATTTGGGGTCGTATTCTTCACATGCATCAATTTTAGCTAGAGCAAAAAACATCCCTTTCATATCAAATGTGAATGTTAAAAAATTAAAAAACAAAAATATTGATATGATAATCATTGATGCTATCAATTCTAAAATTATTATAAATCCTACAGAGAAAATAATTGAAAAATATCAGTTATTAAAAAAAGAGAGTTTTTTTGAAAAAAAACAGATCGAAAATCAATTCTTTTTTGATTTCTATGCAAATATTTCAAATGTTGATGAAGTTGAAGATATTTTAAAATTTAACTTAAAGGGAATAGGTCTATTTAGAACAGAATTTTTATTTTTTAATGAACAAAAAATTCCGGATGCTAAAGCTCAACTAGAGATTTATAAAAAAATTGCAGAAAAACTTGATAATAGATCTTTTATCATAAGGCTTTTTGATTTTGGTCTTGATAAAAAGTTTTCATTTGATTCAGCTTTAAAAGATACAAATAATAGGGGAATTAGATTTTTATTAAATAATAAAAAACTTTTAAAAGACCAAATTTCAGCTATTTTAAAAGCTTCTGTTTATGGAAATATCCATATTCTGATTCCTTATGTTAAAAATATTGAAGAAATAAAAACGACGAAACAGATTATACAAGAGATAAAAACTAAGCTAAAAAAAGAAGATATTTCATTTGCAGATATTAAAATTGGATCTATGATAGAAACTATTGAAGCTATAGATAATCTATCAGAGATAATAAAAATTGTTGATTTCATATCACTTGGGACTAATGATTTAACAAAATCAATTCTAAAGACCTCTTCTTTTGATAGCGACACTCTACATCCGAAAATTGAAAAGCTAATCTCATATGCTGTCAATATTTCTAGGCAAAATAATAAAGATATTTTTCTTTGTGGAGAGATAGCTTCAAAGGAAAAATTCCATCATACGTTGTGTTCTTTGGGTATAAAAAAATTATCAATAGGTTTGAATATCTCGTGAATATTATTACCTTTTCAGTTGTTTTTTTTGTTTTGGTTGTATTTCTCTCTCACTTAATAGTTCCTCGTTCATATCATTGGGAAAAAGAAACGATTAGTGATTTGGCTGCAAGGTCTAATAAACATAAATGGATGATGCAACTTGGATTTTTGGGATTCGGTTTTTTATTAACCATAGGAATGATAATTAGACTTATTAATAATCTTAATTATCCTGATTTTTTTGTTCTTTTTTACGCAGTAGCCATTTTCTTGTCGGGTATTTTTTGTACAAACGTTTTCAGTGAAGCAAAAAAGTCATTGGAT
This sequence comes from Parachlamydiales bacterium, assembly GCA_016935395.1. GTDB lineage: Bacteria > Chlamydiota > Chlamydiia > Chlamydiales > SM23-39 > JAFGQY01. The sequence continues at coordinate 14,944 of JAFGQY010000075.1, read as the reverse complement.
TTTCAAGCTAAAATGCATAAATTATTTGCGTATATTGCCGGCTGTTTTTTTTCTTTTTCTATAGTAGCTTATATTTTTGTATCAACAAATTATTTAGCTGTCTTATTTCATGTGTCATTTTTATTTTGCTTTCTTTTAGTTGCAGTTTTGTTTCATTTATCAGAGCTAAATATTATAAAAATCCCTAAAGGTATTTTGCAAAGATTTTTATACGGTATCGGACTTGTTTGGTTAACTATTGTATATCTTTAAACATAATTTAAAAATTTAAATAGGCCTTTGTATTTAGTAGTAGCATTGGGATCTACTCCACCATCAATGAAATCATCAAGAAAATTTGTTTTTTTAATATTCGACATATTAATCGGCGTTGATATTACATCAAATAAAAGGTTGGCTATTTTTCCATTTGGATAAAAGGATTCCAAAAATCCTCTAATTATCTGCAAAGCGCAGGTAGAATAATATTCTTTGATCCAAGGTTTTATAGCTTCAGATTTAAGTTCTGTTTGTATCTTTTTAAATAGTTTATTAGGTCCATCTTTAGGTGATATCCTTTCACTTTTCAAAAGATTAGGGGCGAACATAGCAGCAAACCAAAGCCCCATTCTTAAAGATCCTGATACTTTTGAATAATAAGGAAGATAACCAATAAAATTGAAAACTAAATTATTCAATTTTAAAGCAGTATAAACTGATTTTCTTTGAGCTTTTAAAGGCAGTTCACCTTGGATTAAATCAATATGGAAGGTTTGGTCATTAATAGAATGCAGTCCGTAAGTATTAAACATTGCTTTTCCCTTTTAAGAAAATATTCAAGATGGGAAAAATACACTTTCGAAAAATTAAAAAAAAGGATTTTTTTTTAGTTTTTTTGCATTCCTTCGAGTTCAATTTGAGTAAAACGTATCAACGTATCAAAGTGGCTTTGATCTTTTAAAATAGTCTCATTTTTCTTTAAAGAGGGAGAGTCAATTTCTTTTTCTTCTTCTGTATTTTTAGAGTTAATGCTATCTATTATTTTTTCTTCAACTTTTATGTTATCTTTAACTGCAGCATTGTTGTCAGTAGATGACGAATCAGATATAGAAAAATCTATTTTTTCATAAGAATTGTCGGTTTTTTCTGAAAAAACCTGTTTATTTTCTTCTTTTATTTTTAAAGGTTCATTTTTCTGCGAAGGAGGAGGGAAAAATTCTTTTGCTTCTTCTTTTACTTCGTTTTTTATAGAAGGTGCTGAACCTTGCAGATCTTTTTCAAGTTTAACGAGCCTTTTAATTAGAGTATCGATAGAAACCAGATTTTTGGATTTTATGATTTTTAAAATAAGTGTTTCTAAATGAATACTATTAAAAGAATTTTTATAAAAAATAGATGCTTTTGTTATCTCATCTAATATGTAAAATAGCATTTCATTAGTGTAAAGAGATTGTTGTGATATATATTTTTTTCTAATAGTTTCAGATAGATAATCTAAAGAACTTTCATCTAATTTTAATGACAGTAGATTTCTAAAATGCATTAGAAGCTCTTTTACAACATAAGAAATATCTTTTCCGGAAGACGTGATTTTTTGAGTAAATTCAAATGCAAATTTTAAATTACTTTCATAAATATTTTTATCTAGTTCAAAAAAATAGTCTTTGTCAATAAAACCTAGAGCATTGTTCACATAATCTAATGTGATTTTTTCATCAGAATAACAAAAAAGCTGATCTAAAAGAGATTCAGCATCTCTTAAAGATCCTTCAGAAAAATGAGCAATTAAATGAAGAGCGTCTTCATCAATTTGCTTTTTTTGATCATCTGATATGTCTTTTAACTTCTCTACTATCAAACCATGTGTAATCCTTTTCAGCTCAAATCTTTGGCATCTGCTAATGATAGTTGGAAGTACTTTGTGAGGCTCTGTTGTAGCAAAGAAAAATTTAATATTTTCAGGCGGTTCTTCTAATGTTTTTAAAAGAGCATTAAAAGCCTCTTTTGTAAGCATGTGAACTTCATCGATTATGTAGATTTTGTAGGTATTTGAAGATGCATATCCGATCGTATCATTAATCTGTCTAATATCATCAATCCCTCTATTGGAAGCACCATCGATTTCAATAACATCCAGTGATCTAGAAGCGGTAATTTCTAAGCATGATTTACATTCATTACAAGGATCAAAATCATTTGTGAGATTTTTGCAGTTCAGAGCTTTGGCAAATAACCTCGCAAGTGTAGTCTTTCCGGTTCCTCTTGTTCCTGAAAAAAGATAAGCGTGGGCAACTCTTGATTTTTTAATAGAATTTTTGATTGTTTTAACAATAGACTCTTGACCAATAACTTCTTTAAAGGTTTGAGGTCTATACTTTCTTGCAAGTATTTGATATTTTAAACTCATAGTAATAAGGCTTTTCTTCTTATTTTTTCTTAAAATTATTTAAAGGTCCAGCAAAAATATATTTATCGAAAATTTCTTTTCATGTATAGATTAATAATTAAAATATTTATGAAGAAAAAATTAAATTTAAAAAAAAAGCTTGAAGAAAATAATTTAGGCTGGCGATTTTTAGTTGGCTTTGTTTTTTTAATAGCTTTAGCTATATTTTTGCACTTTAAAGAATTTAGAGTAGATGTTTTAGATCTTCACACAAAAGCTCCAAAATATGTTGTATCTCAAATAGATTTTAATTATCCCGATGATGAAAAAACCATTCTTTTAAAGCAGAAAAGACTTTCTGATCTTGGAGAGATTTTTAAAATAGATACCAATCAAATTAAGCAAATAAGATTAAATTTTGAAAAATTTATAATAAATAATGGAACTTGGAAGAATTTTGAAAACATTAGCTATGAAAAAATAAATGACTTAACAGATCAATTTGAAAATATTTTGATAAGATCTAGATTTGTTGATTCTTCCACAATGAGAAAGATGAAGCTTTTGAAAATAAATGTAAAAAATTTTATTTCTTTAGATACTTCTTTAGAAGAAGATAATTTTTCTCTGCCAAATGGTTATTTTCTGATTTTTTCTAAAAGATTTTCAAATCTAACGAATGACAAATCTCAAGAAGTGATTAATTATATTGTAGATTTTTTTAAATCTTATGATTTTCAGTTAAAAAAGGATGTTTTAACTCATGACAAACTTCGAAGGGTTGTAGAAACCTATATTCCTCAAAAATATAGTAAGATATCAGCAGGTGAACAGATAATTGCTAAGGGAGAAAAAGTTAATGCAAAGCATATGACAATGCTCTCTTCAATGAAAAAAGCCATTGATAAAAAAAGAAATTTATTTGAACCCTTGACGATTTTGGGCAATATAGTAATTTCTTTTATATTAGTTATACTATCTATTTTATATTTTAATTTGGAAAATCCAGCCCTGATAAGAAGTTTGAGAAAACTTTCTTTAGTTATAACAATTTTGATTTTAACACTTATATTTGCAAAAACAATAGAAATAAGCTTGCTCAAAAGTACAAGCTTTGTAATTGAAGCTGTTAGATATCCAATAATAGTTCCTTTTGCAACTATTTTATTTTGCGTTTTATTTAATTCTAGGATATCTCTTTATTTTTCTACTTTTTTGTCAATAGTCCTTGGTATTACCTTAGCTGTTGATACACCCTCATTTTTAGTAATAAATCTTGTTACATCTTTGGTTGTGATCATCACATCTCGTTTTTTGAGAAAAAGAACAGAAGTTTTCATAGTCTGTTTAAAATGTATGTTAGTTGTAATTCCTTTAATTTTAGCCTCTTCTTTTGTGCATAATAGACTTTTTAGTGTTGTCGTTGTTACTAATATAATCAGTGCATTTTTATTACTTTTTATAATAGGGGTTTTGGTAGTAGGCCTTCTTCCTCCACTAGAAGCTTTTTTTGATGTTTTGACTGATATTACTTTGATGGAATACATGGATCCAAATAATGAGCTTTTAAGAAGAATGACACTTGAAGTTCCGGGATCTTATCAGCATTCTTTGGTTTTGGGGAATTTATCTGAATCGGCAGCTTTAAAAATAGGTGCAAATGGTCTTTTTTGTAGAGTGGCAACTCTGTATCATGACATCGGTAAACTCAATAACCCGAACTATTTCATTGAAAATCAAAATTCAGGAATTAACATCCATCAGCTTTTAACTCCGGTAGAATCTGCTAGCGTCATAATCTCTCACATAACAGACGGTGAAATGCTGGCTAGAAAATATCGCCTACCCAATCCTATTATAGATATTATTAAAGAGCATCATGGTACAACGCTTGTATACTATTTCTTTTCAAAGCAGGTAAATCTACAAGGTGATATTAAAAAAGTGAATGAAGAAAAATTTAGATATCCAGGTCCAAAACCCAGCAGTAAAGAATCGGCGATAATTATGATATCGGATTCTGTAGAAGCAGCTTCTAGATCTCTAGTAGAGATGAATGAAAAAAATCTTACTCAACTAGTAGAAAAAATAGTTAAACAAAAAGCTGACGATGGTCAGTTTGATGATTGCTCTTTAACTTTTGAGGAGATAAAAACTGTAAAAGAATCACTTGTAAATACACTTATGTTAACAAGACATGTTAGAATAAAATACCCTGAAGCTGTGAGTGTAGTTAGCTGATTTCTAACTTAATAGCATCTATCAAAGAATCTAATCTTTCATCTAATTTTTTAATGTCTGAATTAATATCTTTAATATTTACTTCCTGAACTTCAGCATATATTTTTATTTTAGGCTCCGTTCCGGAGGGTCTTATTACTAATTTTGAATTGTCTGATAGCCAATACCTGATTACGTTTGACTCAGGTAGCGAAAGCATGCTCTGTTTTTTATCTTTTAAGCTGAAAGTTTTACCAAGTTTATAATCATCAATAAAATGAACTTCAATATTTCCAATTACATTTAAAGGATGGGATCTTAGTTTTTCCATAATATGCTTCATCTTTTCCATTCCATCTAGTGAATCGAAAGATATTGATGCAAGCTTTTGTCTATAAAGACCATGTTTTTGATAAATATCGTATAGAAGATCTACTAAAGTTTTATTATTTTCTTTAGCTTTTTGTGCAATTTTACAGATTAATAGTGATGCAGATATAGCATCTTTATCCCTCGAAAAAGTTTCTATTAAATAACCTAATGATTCTTCAGCGCCAAATAAAAAATTATAAGAATTATCCTTTTGCCATTCATTAATCTTTTCTGCTATGTATTTAAACCCTGTTAAAACATCAAAAAGATTAACGTCATAAAATTCACATATTCTTTGCATAAGTTCGGTTGTAACTATGCTTTTTACTGCAGCTGCTTTTGATGTAAGTAAACTGTTTTGACATAAATAGTCTAAAATTATGCAGGCTATTTGATTTCCTGATAAAATATAACTTTCATTTTTATGAAGCGCAACTACTCCCATTCTATCTGCATCAGGATCTGTAGCTATAAAAATATCAGCTTTATTTTCTAAAAGATATCTTATGCCTATTTCTAATGCTAACTTTTCTTCCGGATTGGGTTTTTTTGCATTTGTAAATTTTGGATCCGGATCTTTTTGCTCTTTAACAACTAAAAAATTCTCATATCCGGCTTTTTTTATACATTTTGGGACTAAAGTGATTCCACATCCATGTAAACTTGAATAAATTATTTTTAAATTAAGATTTTTTATGGTTTTCTCTTTGAATAAATCCATTGAAAAAAGTCTTTCCATATAGATGTTGTCAATCTCATCTTTTATGATTTTGATATTTTTATGATTTAAATCATCAACCATTTTTACATTTTTAAAATCTTTAATTTCTTTATATTCTTCTATTATTCCAACATCATGTGGTGGTAGAACTTGACCTCCATCAGACCAATATACTTTGTAGCCATTATATTCAGGTGGGTTGTGAGATGCTGTGATCATAATAGCCGCTGTGCATTCTTTATACCTGCATCCAAATGATACAAGAGGCGTTGGTCTTAGCTCATCAAATAAATAAACTAAAATATCATTCGCTGCTAAAACTTTAGCGGCTTCTGTAGCAAATGTTTTGGAATTTTTTCTGCTATCAAATCCAATTATTACTGAAGGCTTTTTTGTTTTTGATTTTTTGATGTAGTTTGCTAGACCTTGAGTTGCTATAGCTACTGTATATTTATTTAATCTATTTGTTCCAACTCCCATTTTTTCTCTAATTCCACCAGTTCCAAAATCTAGTGTTTTTGAAAAACTGCCTATTAGTTCATGGGGATTTTCTTTTAAGAGTTTTTTGATTTCATTTTTTGTCTCTTCATCATATGGGCCATCAAGCCAGGTTTGAATATTTTTTTTGACTGAAGTAGACATATCCATGGAAATCACCTTTTTTTTCAATTTAATACTTTTTTGATAAAATTGCAAAATTAGAAAATATTATTTTTTTAAATCAATTGAGATAAAAAAGTTTTTGCTGGAACTATTAAGGGATTTTTGTTTATGAAGCAGTTTTTATCTATATAGGGAGCATCAACGACAATTTGAAATACATAATCGCAATTTATTTTTTTTTGGAAATATTCTAATGAATTTGAAAAATGATCATCACTTTTTTTAACTTCTGCTAATATCCAAGGCTTATTATCTTTAGTTATTAAAAAATCCACTTCTCTTTTACTTTTATCTCTTAAAAAATATAACTGATATTCTCCGAATCCATAGTCAGTCCAAAATTGAATAGCTTTTAATAAGTGAGATGCGACAAAATTTTCTGCTTTTTGTCCTTCATCTTCACATAAAGACCAATCCCAAAGATAGTATTTCGGTTCTTTTAATAACGATTTGGATATATTTTTTGAATACGGACGCACTTCGAAACAATAAAATAATGCTTGAAGAGATTTAATCCAGTTTCTAACGGTATTTGAAGAAACTCTTATTTTTTTTGCAATAGAATTATAAGTAACAAGTTGTCCTACTTGCCTTTTTAGAAGTTCTGCTAAAAGTTCAATTTTGCCAATCTCTTCTATTTTTGATAGATCTTGTAAATCTCCTTGAAAAAGCTGATAAGATTTTAATTTTTTCCACTGATTATAAAATCTAATGTTTTTTTTGATAAAAGGATCTGGATATCCTCCAAATTTTAATAAATTATTATATTTAATTGAGCTAATAGATTTTGGAGTTTTTCTTATTTCACTATCAATAATTGTTTGAGAAAGAATTTCTGCAACAGATAAGGGATGAAATCTGAAAAGAAAATATCTTCCCATTAATGAATCTCCACCTTTTTTGAAAAAATTTAATCTTGCACTACCTGTTACAATAATATGAAATTCATTTGGATAAGTATCGTAAAGTCCTTTTAAAAAAGTTTTCCAATTTTTAAATTTATGTATTTCATCGAATATCAAATAAGGAGTTGTTTTTCTTAATTTTTTATTATTTACATATCTTACAAGTTCGTTTGGACCTTTTAAAATAAGTTCCTTTTGTTCAATATTATCCCAGCTAAAATAGAAAAGTGTTTTTTTTTGTTTTTTTAATAATAATGTAGTTGTTGTTTTACCAACTTGCCTTGGCCCCGAGATAAAAAGCATTTGTCTGTTTTCTTTGAAGTGATTTTTAATAAAATTTTCATAAATTCTTTTAAGCATAAAAAAACTCTTATAATTTTAACTTTTTTATAACTTAAAAAAAATAAAAAGGCAAGGACCAAAATGAACTTAATTGCAAAAAAGTCCGGACTAAAACGCAAGTGACTTAATTTTAGTCCTATTTAATTAATTGGTTTCAAATGATTTAGAGATTTGGGTCAACAATTTCTCGTATTTTCTCAAAATCGAAGAACTGACCGTTTTTGTCATCAATACCAGGGCAGCTCTCTTTTAAATCTTCCCAGTTTTTTTCAGATGACAAATTGCAGTGCCAAAAAGGAAACGTTTTACATTGTGATGGCCTAACTTCATAAATTTGACACTTTTTATCTTTTAAAAAAACACAATCAAAATTTTTTTGATTTTCAATTAAAGAGATTTTTCCTCTTACACATCTAGTGTATTTTTTTAAAAAATCATTTTTTGAAAGATTTAAATGTTTTGATATTTTTTCAATTTCAATTTCACAGAGCCAAACGTAACCGGGGCCGCCAGTGCAGCACTTTGAACATTTGTGGCATTTGAAATAAAGACCTTTTTTATACCAATCATTCATGAAAATTTATTTTTAACTCCTTTTGTTTCTTCCAAAAATTTTCATCCAAAGAGTATGAGCTTACATTGCAGGTATGGTTTTCTATTTCTAAAATATTAAAACTTCCGGTTGTCTTATGTGACGAGCATCCGGAACATATCATGTAGGGCATATCTTCATCTTTATCTATTGCCCACATATGTGTGTGCCCATAGAGATATAGCTTTATATTTGAATGTTTTTTTATTAAAATTTTTAGATTATCTCTTCTATGTAAAATTTTTCTTTTTGAAGCTAAATGATTTATAGGGAAATGATTCGCAATTATGATTTTTTTATCTTTTGGTATCTCATTTAAAACTTTTTCTAACTCATTTTCCAACTCTTTTGAAAAATGACCGCTGCAGGAAAATAACGGCGTGGCTATGCATGTATCTAGTCCAATATAATACCAACTGTCATTTAGCTGATATACTTCAACCTTTTCTTCTTTTAAGCTTTTTGAGAATTTTGGTTTTTTTGAATGGAAATAGTCATAAAACCTCAAGGTTTTACAAGATTTTTTTGTGTATTTATCATGATTGCCGGGAACTATTAAAAATTGAATTTTCTTATCAAAAGAGGAAATAAATTTTTTAGCTTCTTCGAATTCTACATCTAATGATGTTGATGTCAAATCTCCGGATACACAAACATGTGTAATGCCAAGAGATTTAAAAAGATCGGGGAGCTTTTTAAGATGATCATTTATGTAGGCTTTTTTCCTGTTGAAAATTAAATTTGTCATTCCAATAATGCGTTTACTGAAAATATCTTTAAATCCCAATCTTATCTTGGAAAAATGAAGATCTGATAAATGAGCTATTTTTAGCATTTTTTAATCCTGGTAGATTCAAATTTTACTAAAAACTAGCTTTTTTATAAAGAATAATTTTTATAAGAAATTGATTTTAAATGCCTTATTTTCAATGGTTCTTTGTGGTTTTCTTATATAATCTATTTTATTTTAATCTCACTTTTGTGTGATCTTTGTCTTATTTGAGGTGTTCTAAGTTTCATCTTTTTATTTTTTTCATCTACAGATAAATGCTCTGGAACTTTTTGGTTTTCCATATTTTTAATTTTAGCTTTCTTCTGTTTTACTTTTTGAGGATTTTGCTTTGATGTCGTTGGTTCTTTTCTATACTCTTTTTCAAACTCACCCTCTTTAACCTCATTCATCGTTTTTTTTGTAACCTTTCTCATAAATTTCATCATATGACTCGGCATATCTTTCATAGTTTTACCTCCTCCCTTCTAAACTTAATTTTATTACTTAGTTTAATTAGAAATCAATTAGATAATGCAATGGGTTAATTGCAAATAATTTAGATAATTATTAAGTTAATTATACTAAATAAATAGTTAATTATTAGATATTTCGAGCAGTTTTTTGAAAACTTTATTAACTGAGATAAAAGGCTGAAAATGGTTCTCTCTAAGTCTAAATCCTTTAATGTTAGGTACCCAAGATGGAGGAAAAATTAAATGTGATTTTGACCAATTTGGTCTCCAGATTTTTAATAGTTTTCTGTCTGAAGCCAGAATAATGGTTGGAATATCCAAAAGGGAAGCCAAATGACCTGCAAAAGAATCGTTTCCTATCAAAAATCCAGATTCATATACAAGTGAAGAAAAATCACTTATAGAATTAATAAGAGGCAGCTGCACTCCATGATCTAAAACGTCTAAAAAGTTTTTTCTTTCATATTTTGAGACTGTGATAATAGGCTCAAAGCCATTAAGCTGCAATTTTTTAGCAAGTTTGATGTATTTTGATTTAGACCAGTTTTTCTTAACATGACCTGAGGTGGGGTGCAAAATAACCCTGTTTTTATATTTTTTGTGACAAAGCTCTTTTGGAATTGAAATGCCCGTTTCTTTAGAAGCATCCTTATTAGAAAAATGGTTTTTTATAACTTCTACTAAGGCATCAGATATTGGGGTGTTATTTTTAAGTGAAATATCCAAAGGATGCAAAAGGCCGTGTTTAGTCTCTTTATATCTGAAATAAACAATACCAATATTGTTAAAATTGTTTTTTTCTCTAAGCTCAATAAAATCTTTTGTTCTTTTCTTGTCGTCGTTTTGAAAAAGAACCAAATCAAAATCTTTTAAAAAATTTTTATATTCGGCATTTTTTTTGAAATAAAAATCTTTAAACCAGGGTTGCATTTGATAAAAATTATCATGAAAAACAAAAACGTTATATCCTTGCTTTTTGAAGTGATTTGCTAAAATCATAAAAAGAAGGCTGTCGCCTAAGCTAACAGTTGGAAAAAGTGCAACTTTTTTTTGATCGCTCATAAAAATTTTTTAGTCTTTTTGATCTACAATAATTGCATCTGTTAAAAGTATAATCGATGCTACTGATACTGCGTTAATAAGTGATGATTTTAAAACTTTTACCGGATCTATAATGCCTGTAATTAAAAAATCCTCAAATTGATCTGTTTCAACGTTATATCCAAAACTTTCACCTTTTTTCAAAATTTCATTAATAATTAAATGAGGATTTAATCCGGCGTTTTTTAAAATTTGTTCAATCGGTTTTAAAATAGCTTTTTTCAAAATGTCTACACCGATTTTTTCTTCAGCTTTATTCACTAATAATTTTTCAAGACCTTGAGATGCTTTTAAGAAAGCAGCTCCTCCTCCAATTACAAATCCCTCCTGGGCTGCTGCTTTTGTTGCATTTAAAGAATCTTCATAGAGCTGTTTTTTTTCTCTATTTTCAATGTCTGTAGTTGAGCCAACTCGAATTTCAACAACTCCACCTTTTAGCTTTGCAATTCTTCTTTGAACAGCGTCTTTATCAACTTCTTCTTCAATGTTGTTTTTTTCTGTTTCAAGCTCAAAAATTCTGTTTTCAATGTTTTTTCCTTGTCCTCCAACGATAAGAGTTTTGTTTTTAAAAACCTGCACTGTGCTTGCCTGTCCTAAATCTTCAAATTTAGCATCTTTTAAAAACATTCCCTTATCTTCTGTAATAAAAGTAGCTCCGGTTAGATGCGCTATATCTTCCAAAATCTGAGATTTTTGCATTCCATATGCAGGAGTTTTTATAGCTACAACTTTTAAAATATTTTTAAGTTTATTTATTACAAGTGTGGAAAGAGCGTCACCATCAATTTCATCTGCTATTATCAAAAGCTCTTTAGCTTTTGAAGCTACAGAACTTAAAATAGGTAGTAATTCTTGAATAGAATGTATTTTTTTGTCTGTTACTAAAATGCAAGGATCGCTAAGTTCAGCTACCATTTTTTTTACATCCGTACAAAAATAGGCACTTAAATAACCCCTTTCTATTTCCATCCCTTCGATTTTTACTATTTCAGTATTTGTGGTTTGTCCCATCTGAACTGTTATAACGCCGTCTTTTGTTGCCAATTCAAATGCTTTTGCTATATCTTTGCCAATTTTTTTATTTCCTGATGCTGAAGCTATTGCAATATTTTCAATCTCTTCTGCAGAATTGATTTTATTGCTTATTTTATCTAACTCTTTTAAAACTTCGTCCCTTGCAATCTCAAGACCTCTTTTGATGACAATTGGAGATATGTTTGCTGCAATGTTTTTATACCCTTCATTTATTATCTCATTTAAAATAATAACACTTGTTGTGATGCCGTCAGCTGTTGTCTGTTTTATCTTAGAAGCTAAATCTTTCACAAACCCAATGCCGATATCAACAAAATCATCCCTATCATCAATCTGGTCAATGATGCTATTTCCATCAGATGTAATTTTTGATTTACTCCAAAGTGAAATTCCAACATTTCTTCCTTTGGGACCCAAAGTTACTGAAACCACTTCTGCTACTAGATTAATACCTTTTTTTAGCTTTCCTTTTGCTTTATCATCAAAAATAATTTCTTTTGGGTTACCTGGCATTTTAAACTTCTCCTAAAATTTTCTTTTTGAAAAAAGGTTATGTAAAAAATGATTTGTTTTCAAGCAGGCTATTTGTGAAACTTTTCGTAGACTTTTCTTTTATTGCAATTTTTTAATTTGGAAGCCAGCTTTATAGCTTCTTTCAAACTAAGAGCGAAATTTTGTTTTAAAAGCTCAATAGTATCTTCAATAGAAGTATTGTCAACGACTTCACCCTTTTCTACCAAAAGAACAAGTTCACCCTTTACTGGGTTTTTTAATAAATAAGAATAAAGATCTTCTGATTTCATTGAAATTCTCTTTTCAAACTTTTTGGTAAGCTCTTTTAAAATTGCCAAATTTCTTTCAGGATCAATTTTTTTTATCATTTCAACCGTTTTTAAAATTCTTCTTGCCGATTCAAAGCATATTGATGTCCCATCGAAAAATAGCATTTTTTTAATTTGAAATTTTAGATCACTTGGCTTTTTTTCTAAAAAACCTAAAAATTGAAAATTTTCTAAATCAAATCCGGATAAAACAAGAGCATCTATAACGCTGCTGGCTCCAGGTATAGCTGTGACTTCAACATTCTCTTCATAAGCTCTTTTCAAAAGTATTGATCCGGGATCGGAAATTAAAGGTGTTCCGGCATCTGAAATTAATGCTATGTTTTTACCGTTTTTAAGATCTGTTATTATTCTATCTAATTTAGATTTTTCGCTGTATTTATGGTAGCTGTAAAGAGGCGTTTTGATGTCATAGGCAATAAGAAGAGTTTTACTAACTCTTGTGTCTTCACATAAAATATAATCACATAAATTTAAAACTTCTATCGCTCTTAAACTTATGTCTTTTAAATTGCCAATCGGCGTTGAAACTATATATAACATAAAAGGTGGCACTCAGATTCGAACTGAGGATGGGGGCTTTGCAGGCTCCTGCCTTACCACTTGGCTATGCCACCAAAAAAGTTTTTTTAAAAAAAAGCATTATGCTGAAATGATGCAAGAAAATCAATAGTTTTAAATCAAAATTTTTTTATAGTTTTGTGTTTGAGGTTTTTTTAATGAGAATTAAAGAAAATTTTTAAAATTTTATTGAGAAATATTTATAGAAAAATTCTCAATTATTTTTAGATTAGAATGTAAAAGTATTTACATTATTTCTTCAACAGCTTGTAGGCTTTGTCCAGCCGGCTGTACAGCTGCATCTTGCCTTTTATTGTATAGGAACATAGAGGATCTTTGATATGCTTCTGCAGCTAAATGGCTCTTGACTTCTTGTTTGTATTGAGGTGCTCTATCGTCATATAAATACCATTTACCATCTTTATCTCTAACATAAGTTACATAGTGTCCCGAATCTGCCGAATCCCCAATATGTTCGATAAATGCAGCTAGATCATAAGGAACTTCGGCTTTTGCATCCATATCCGCAGCAACTTTTATGTGTTGTCCTGCTTTTAGAACAACTTTGTCAGTTACTTTTATAGGTGTCTTCAATTTTATATTTTTTTGTGATGCAGAATCATATTCAGTTCTTCTTACAGAAGTAATTATGTAAGGTGGAGCTTTTTCGAATCTTTTATCTTCAGCTACTATTGGCCAGCTAATCGCGCCTGTAGTTTTCTCTAATTGTATTCCTAGTTTTTCACAAGCATATCTCTTTAATCGTTCGTTTCTACCAATTACAGACTTTTCATCACTTGGTGCAAAAGTTCCCTCAGGAGATGTATTATGAAAATCACTGTCAATTAAATCTTGCATAGATTGAGCGCCCGAAGGGAAAGGCAATGTAAACATTGGAGGCTCTTCTTCAGATTTAGGATCAGTAAGCTCGTCAGTTTTTAAACCAGGAATTAGACCTTTTCTGTATTTTCTGGTTGTTTCAATAGCTACTTTATCTCCATCTAATTCACCTAACATTGATAATGCTTCATGAGGATCATGTTGCGCTCCGGGAGTAAGTTTAGCTTTTGTTCTAATCTCACGTGCTCTTTTTCTCATTTCATCTTTTTCATCAGTAGGTAATTTACCGGCTTTTGCTTCTAAAAAATTACCAAGAGCATAAGACCAGCATGAATTTGCTTCATTTGAATAATCCTCATCTTTTGGTTCGGTTTTAGAAGTTGAAGATGATTCAGGTATAGGTAGTCCTGTTTTGTCATCTATAATTTCAAATTTTTTATTATTAAAAAATTCTACAATGCTTTTTATTTTTGCTTGTGAAGTCTCATCTTTAATTGATTCTAGCGGCGTTGAAAATATTTCTTTTTCTTCTTTTCCGGTTTCCTTAATAATAAGTTGGATGGGTTTTGTAGGATCTATAGCGCCATTTGAGTCTAATTCAAAATTTAAAGAGACTTTTTGGATTTTTTTAAGTTTTTCTTCAGTGTCATATCCATTTTTAGCTAAAAGTTCTTTGACTGTTTTTTCTAATTCTTTAATTTGAGTATCGTCAGGTTTGTAATATCCGGTTTTGCCGTTTGTCTCTTTTTTTAACGAAAAATTAAATTTCCTGTCATCACCTATCGACATCTGAAACTGCCCGGCAGGGCTTGCTGATAATTCTCTTCCTGTTTTAGCTTCTGCTGCAGATGTTTGTGAAAAAGACATAGCTCGACGAACTTCTTCGTGCTCTTTTCCTTCAAATCCTTTTGCAGCGGCATTCCAAACTTTTCCAGGAAGATCAACATATGAAGGACCTTCGCCATCCCATATTTGTTGCCATGCAGACTTAGCCCCGGCCTTTATTCCGTCGCCAAATTTTTGATGCCATCTTCTAGGTTGAAAGGAATCTTTCGAATGAATAGTAGCATCTTCAGCCTCCCTAGGTCTTTGCCTGGGAGCATCTGGACTGGTAGCTGATGATGTAGATCTTATTGCCAT
>JAFGQY010000074.1 GCA_016935395.1 Parachlamydiales bacterium | reverse complement strand
TATTCTTATTTGATTTTTCTTTGAATTTTGATAGATCATATGACAATATGGTGTATACATTTTTTAGGGACTCATTTGTTTGGTTACAAAGGCAATTTATTTTGCCAGAGTCCCTATTTTTTTATTTAAAAATTTTTCTTACTTAAGTAAGGCGCGCTCAAAGGGGTACCCCTTTGTCATCTTTATTAAAATATATTCTTAAGAAGTACTGAAGCTTATCTTTCCATTTATCTCCCCAACATCTTAAGTTAATATTATTTATATCTAAGGGGTCAGGTGATGCCTGCTTATTTCCGTAGAGATGAAAGATCTATATTGACGAATTAAAACAGATTTTCTACCATTTGTAAAAGAAACAATAGAACCAAAAGCCAAATTGTGCGTCCACCAAAAGTATATTCAATTGATGAACATAGAATACCTCATTACAAAATAGACAAGCATGCTTTTTATGTAATAGAGAAACTAAGAGTTAATGGATATTTATCTTTTTTAGTTGGCGGAAGTGTTCGGGATTTACTTTTAAATTCAAGACCAAAAGATTTTGATATATCTACTTCAGCAAAACCAGAAGAAATTAAAAAAATTTTTAAAAGAAACTGCATTCTTATCGGTAGAAGGTTTAGGCTTGCACACATAAGGTTTGGTAAAAAGATAATTGAAGTATCCACCTTTAGAGCCGGAGAGACAAACGAAGCAGAGCTAATACTGAGAGACAATATTTGGGGAAGTCCAGAAGAGGATGTTTTAAGAAGAGATTTTACAATTAACGGGCTATTTTATGATCCGGAAGTGCAAACGGTTATTGACTATGTAGGTGGATATCCTGATATTGAAAAAAAAATCATAAGAACTATTGGAGTTGCAAAAGTTAGATTTATACAAGATCCTGTAAGAATGATAAGGCTTATAAAATTCAAAGCTAGATTCAAAGATTTTGAAATAGAGGTAAATACAAAAAAGGCCTTGGAAGACTGCAAAAAAGAGATTGTAAAAAGTTCACCTGCCAGAATATTGGAAGAGCTTTTCAAAATGCTAGAATCCGGATCATCTAAAAGATTTTTTCAACTTCTTACAAAAGAAAAGCTTTTAGATCTATTATCTTCAAAACTTTCTGATTATATGGAAAAAGAAAAAGATGTATTTGATTTTCTGCAAATTATTGACGATTCCATTAAGAAAAATTTTTTAATAAAAATTGAAAGACCTGTTCTAGTAACAAGCTTGATATTTAACATGTTAGATAAATGTTTAAAAAATGAATATGTTAAAAAAAATAAGCCTGTGCATTTAGGGATTATTTTTGCAGAGTCTCAGAAAGTTATTGAAGAGGTCTTTAATCCTTTTTTTAAAATTTCCAGAAAGTTAAAAGCTCAGATGATATCGATATTGATGAATCAATACAGATTTTATCCACTTATTAAAAGTAAAAAAAGAAAAATTAAAATCCCAAAAGATCCTTTTTTCGAACTTGGCTTGAATTTTTTTTACTTAAGAAGTATGCTTGATCCTACATTAATTAATGTATATAATCTTTTTAATGACAAATATCTTGAACAGAAAAAAAGAAAGCCAATCAAGCCAAGAGATCAAGAGATATGATTTATTTATATTTGCCGGAGAGGATTCCGGTGATTTGCATGGATCAAATCTTATAAATGAGCTTCTAAAATCCAATCCTGACATAAAAATTTTAGCTGTTGCCGGTCCTCGAATGAGGAAGTACCCGATAGATGTTCTGATGAAAATGGAAGATTTTCATGTTATGGGATTTACGGATGTTATTCTAGCAATTTTCAAAATTTTAAAAAATTTCTATTATTTAAGAAAAAAGATACTTTTTTACAATCCCAAAGCTTGTGTATTTATCGACTATCCTGATTTCAATTTAAGAATGGAAAAATCTCTGAAAGAGAAAGGTTATAAAAACAAGCTTATTCACTACATTTGTCCAACTGTTTGGGCTTGGAGAGAAAAAAGAAAGTATTTAATGGAAAAGTATTTAGATATATTAATCTCAATATTTCCATTTGAAAAAAAACATTTTGAAGATACGAAATTAGATATAAGGTATATTGGCCATCCTCTAGCACATCAATTAAAAGATTCACCGGTTTTACCTTCTAAAGAAAAAATTGTAGGTATCTTTCCCGGAAGTCGCGAAAAAGAAATTTCAAGAAACTTGCCCATTCAACTGGAAGTTGCAAAAAATTTACTTTTAGATGATGAAAATATAAGGTTTAAAATTTCTAATTTAAAACCTCCTCAAGTTGAAAAAATCCTTCAAGAAAATATCAGTAATGATCTAAAAGATAGATTTGAACTTTTTTCAAGCGAAAAAAACTATGAAGTGATGAAAAACCTCTCCTTTGCTATGGCAACTTCCGGAACAATAAATTTGGAATTAGCATTAAACTTAGTTCCTACAGTTGTAAATTATGTAATTAAACCTTTAGATGTTTTTATAGCGAAAAACATTTTAAAGATTAACCTTCGGTATTATTCAATTGTTAACATTCTTTTAGAAGAAGAACTATTCTTTGAGCTATATGGTCCTAATTTAACATCTAGAAGCTTATATGAATTTTCTAAAAAAGTTCTGTTTGATGAAACGGTTAAATTAAGAATATTAGAAGGATGTAAAAAATTAAAAAATTATTTTGACAATAGTAACGCTAATTACAATGCTGCAAAGATAATTTTACAAAATATATAAAAAACTCTTGCTTTTATTTCCTTAGTTAATAGAATTGAAAACAAAATTTTTTCGGAGGGAATATGCCAGTAGATAAAGTTAGTAAGCCAAGTTTCTTTCACTCACTAGAGCTTACAAGAAGAGTATTGCCTAACAATCAAGACTCAACAATTCGCAAAATATTAAAAGTCATGGGACACATTGCTACGCTTGGAGTAATACTTGCAGGTGCTTTTTTAATTGATATGACAAAAAAATTCGTATCTCTTTTCAAAAATGAAAAACCAACGCCAGAGCTAAAAATTGAAGAGTTAACAAAAAAAGAAAAAGCTCAAGAAGCCGGATCAGAATTTTTAAGAGGACTTGGAGCTGGAGCAGGTAGCATATTTTTAATTCCTCAAAAAGTTAGTGACAATCCAAGAATGGAAAATCACGTTAAATGGGGATATACTGCCGGATTTGTAGCTGGATTTACAGGATTGATAGCAGCTGTTGCAAAATTATCTAGCCCAAAAGTATCAGCTTTTGCCGCTGTTTCAATTGCATCTTTAGGATTTTTCAGTAATCCACTAAAAAGATACATAGTTGATCACATCGAAAATAAATCTTAAAATATAAAAAAGTTTCAAAAAGGAGTAATATTGAAAAAATATTGCTCCTTTTTTACTCTAAGTAAAAATAAACAATCTTCCTATTAAAGTCAGATAGTCTAATATCGACATCTGAGATCAATTGATGTATAATATCTCTAGCTGTATAGGCATTCCCTTCAATTTCAGCTAGCCATCCCCTAATGTCTTTTTCAAAAAGATATGCCTCAGCATGAAGCTTTCCCCCTTCATAAGCTTCATATAACTTATATCGGATCATTTGAGTCACTTCAGATAAACTAAGAGATGGCTCAACTCCTAAAATTCTCATTTTTTCTTCAGGCAACGGTAATATCTTTACTGTTAGATCTCTAATTTTTTTATTGCAATGAGTACATATTTTATGCCAAGAAACCTCATTTTCTAAAATTATTGACAAATGCTCTTTTTGATCAAACTCCCATAATTGAGCTTGTAATTGCGCAACAATTACATAGATATGCTTTAAGGAAAGCTTTGGATTCATAAAGTAGTATATCTTATTACCTAAATCACGAAGAGAAAACTTCTGATCAACTTTAAGTTCTCTCTGTCTTAGTTTCCTTTCTATATCACCATTATTTTTAAATGAATCACCTTTTAGATAAATAGACAAAAACTCCTCCATCAATAAATGAAGAATTATGAAATAATCAATGTTTTTTTAAAATTATTTTTTTGCATTATTTTTTCCTTTTCATTATCTGGATTTTTAAAGCAAATTCTAGTAAATTATTTTACACACAACAATTTTACATATCATATGGAAGAAAAGTTTAAAATATTTATAGACAGACTGAAAAATGGCAGCATTGAAAATATTGAATTTAATGATGTTTTTTCTAATGAGATTGGTCTTATTGATGAAGAAAATCTTTTTGAAATTTCCGATAAGATCACAATTTTTGGAAAAGCTTATTTAGCTGATAAGGATTTAATAATTAATTTAAATATTAATTTTAAAGTAAAGATCCCTTGCAAAATATGCAATGAGCCAGCTGAAAAAGAGATAGATATTAAAAATTTGTATATTACTAAACAGTCATCTGAGATTAAAGCTATATATGATTTTAAAGAAGATATAAAAAATGCTTGTTTTTTAGAAATCCCATCTTTTGTAGAATGTAAGGATAGATGTGAAAAAAGACAAACCATAAATAAATATTTGAAAAAAGAAAATTCTCAAAATCTTCCATTTTTAAATTTATAAAGGAGAATAAACAATGGCAGTACCAAGAAACAGACATTCAAATGCAAGAAAAAATTCAAGATCGGCTCATAGCGCGTTTAAGAAAAAAACATTTTCAAAATGCTCTAATTGCGGAAACATTAAAATGCCTCATAGAGTTTGTGCATCATGTGGTTTTTATAATCAAAGAAGTGTGATTGTTAACAAAGAAGAAAAGTAAAAAAAATGTCTATAAAAATTGGTATAGACTTACTTAGTTCAGAAAACACTCCTGAAGATATTTTGAAGTCTATATTACAATTTGCAAAAAAAAATGAAAAAAACGTCGAATATGTTTTTTTTGCAAAAAATGATATAAAGCCAAAATTAGAAGAGATAAAAAAGTCTTTTTCTTCAGACTGTGAAATTGTTTATGCAGAGCATATTATTGAGATGGATGATGATCCACTTTTTGCTATAAGAAGAAAAAAAGACTCTTCTATTTGCAAAGCAATGGATTATTTAAAAGACGAAAAAATGGATGCATTTATCTCTTGTGGTAACACGGGCGCTTTAATGATGAGTGCAACTATGATAGTTGGAACACTTAAAAACATATCCCGCCCCGCCCTTTTAGCAATGATACCAACAAAGAGTAATCTAACAGCTGTTTTAGATGTTGGAGCAAGTGTCAATTATACCAAAGATGATTTAGTTCATTTTGCTATTTTAGGAGCCTCTTTTCAAAAAGCCTTAAATATTTCAAAACCCAAAGTTGGACTTTTAAATATTGGAACAGAGGAAAAAAAAGGAACATCTCACCATCAAAAGGCTTATTTGGAGCTTTTAAAAATACAAGACTCATTTGAATTTATTGGCAATATTGAAGGAAACAATGTTTTTGAAGGAAAAGTTGACGTTTTAGTAACAGACGGATTTACAGGTAATGTATTTTTAAAAACATCAGAAGGGATCGTAAGTTTTCTAATAGACAAGATCTATGAAAAATTTGAGAACAAAATAATTTTAAAAGATACAGAAAAAGTTCTAAATGAGATCAAAAAACGATTATATTATGCCCAGTATCCAGGAGCCTTATTAATAGGTGCTAAAAAAATTATTATTAAATGCCATGGATATTCTTCAATAAAATCAATAATCAGTGCAGTAGAAGGTGCTATAGAATTTGCACAAAAAGACATAATTTCTTCTATAGATTCCTTTCTTGAATAACATCTAGCTTAATATACAATGGAAAATATTTCATATATATCTTTTTTTTCGATTTAATGGCTTAAATATATAAATTATTAATATTCTGCTTCATACATATATCTTCTGATATAAAACACAGCTAATGTTGCTATAGCTGCTGCTGCTGCACATAATTGATACTTATGATTTTTAATCCAATTTCCAATATACCCTCTCCCGCTTTCCAATATAAGCTCTACTATTTCTCTGTTTCGACTCCAATTAGCATCCTCCAGTGGAGTCCTACCCAGATGATCACGGACATGGATATCTTCGATTGCGCCTCTTTCCAATAATAGCTCTACCGTTTCTCTGTTTCCGCTTCTAACTGCCCAGTGCAGTGGAGTCTGACCATCATTATTATGGACATGGATATCTTCGATTGCACCTCTTTCCAATAATAGCTCTACTGTTTCTCTGTTTCCGCTTGTAGCTGCCCTGTGCAGTGGAATCTGACCATTATTATTACGGACATGGATATCTTCGATTGCGCCTCTTTCCAATAAAAGCTCTACCGTTTCTCTGTTTCCGCTTGTAGCTGCCCAGTGCAGTGGAGTCTCATCCGTATGACCACGGACATGGATATCTTCGATTGCGCCTCTTTCCAATAATAGCTCTACCGTTTCTCTGTTTCCGCTTATAGCTGCCCAGTGCAGTGGAGTCTCATCCAGATCATCACGGACATGGATATCTTCGATTGCGCCTCTTTTCAATAATAGCTCTACCGTTTCTCTGTTTCCGCTTCTAGCTGCCCAGTGCAGTGGAGTCATATTCAGATTATTATCACGGACATGTATATTAATATGAGGATCTCGTATAAATAACAATTTGACTATTTCGGGATCATTTTCTTCTATAGCTGTTATTACAGCTGTTAAATGATTTGTATATTTGAGGCATTTTTTTACCCTTTCTAGATTTGTATATTTGAGGCATTTTTTTACCCTTTCTAATTGATCAAAGTCTTTTTTACAAAGTTCTGTAACCCTAATTATAAGACCTTTCCTGTGTTCTCCAGTAACACTACTATACGCCAATGTTACCAAAGAAGGCACATTTGATTCCTTATTAACCTTAAGTCTTTTAGAATCATCTTCTGCAACCGCTTCAGCAGCATATGTTGACAGTGTTGGGACAAACGAAACCACTTTAACGCCTCTTAATTATTAGTTATTAAAAAAAATGTTATTATTTAATAAATAATAACAAATTAATTATTTTAATTCAATTAAATTATATAATTATTTTTACAAATGACAAAAAATATTTTAGCTCATAAAAACCACAAAAAACACAACCATAAGCCATTTATAATTAATTAATAACAATCTAAAAAACAGATCAAGAACCCTCTTTTTTATAAAAATATTGTCATTTACCAATAAAACC
>JAFGQY010000073.1 GCA_016935395.1 Parachlamydiales bacterium | reverse complement strand
TAATTTATATGGTAATCTATGATAACTTTTAAAGTTAAGTATATGATTTTAAATAAGATAAAATAAATTTTAAGGATTTAAAATATATGACAAGCCAAATTCTTGCAAAAGATAAAAAAGCTATAAGTTCTCAAGGTGATTTTACATTTGAAAAACTTTTAATCTCTGGTTGGGAAGATGTTTTTAAAATTACCAACGAAAAGAAAGGACTGTTAGCTATCATAGCTCTTCATAACACTAAATTGGGCACAGCTCTTGGCGGAACTAGAATACATTTTTATGATTCTTTTGATGATGCTCTTTTTGATGTTTTAAGGCTTTCTGAAGGGATGACATATAAAGCTGCAATTTCAGAAGTTGGATTCGGAGGCGGAAAAAGTGTCATCATAAAAAATCCAAAAGAGAAGACTGATGATCTTTTAAAAGCATTTGGTGAAGCTGTCAATATTTTAGATGGAAAATATATTTGTGCTGAAGATATGGGATGTACAACTGAAGATGTAATGAAAATCAGAACAAAAACAAAATATGTAGTAGGACTTCCCTTGGATACGAGTTCTGGAAACCCATCTAGGTTTACTGCTTGGGGGATTTTTAGGGGGATTCAGGCAACTTTCACAAAACTATATGGGTCTGGCACAATTAAAGGTAAAACTATAGCAGTTCAGGGTCTTGGTAGTGTGGGCGAACTTTTGGTTGAACACCTGTTTTGGGCGGGTGCAAATTTAATAATTGCAGATATAGATAATGAAAAAACAAAACATATTGCTATAAAATTTGGTGCAAAAATTGTAAGTCCAAAAGAAATTCATAAACAAAAATGTGATATTTTGGCTCCTTGTGCAATGGGAGCTACAATAAATGATGAAACAATTGAAGAGTTAAATTGTAAAGCTATTTGCGGTTGTGCTAACAATCAGCTTTTAGATAAAAGACATGGTGAAATTTTAAAAGAAAAAAATATTCTTTATGCTCCTGATTTTGTTGTTAATGCTGGTGGACTTATTAACGTTGCTTTCGAGCTGGATAAAGAAGGATACAATCCAAGAAAATCAAAAATAAAAATAGATAATATTTTTAGTGAGATATTATCTATCTATGAAATATCTGAAAAAAATGATATCTCAACTCATGAAGCTGCAATAAAATTAGCGAAATATAAAATCGAATATGGTATAGGTAAAAGGAAAGAAAAATTATATTTTCACCATTTAGATAAAAATGATTAATACTCTGCTTATAGAGTTTTTACAAAATAGACTTACCGAAGCTATTTTAAAAACTTTTGAGGAAAAGATATCTTCTGATGATGCTCAGGCTGATATAGCTCAGTGTCAGCAGGAAAATTTTGGACATTATCAATGTAATAGCGCTTTAAAACTTGCTAAAATCTTAAAAGAAAATCCAAGAAAAGTAGCTGAACAAATTTTAAAAAATATCGATCCTGTCGAAGATGGTTTTGAGCTTTTTTCAAAGATAGAAATAGCAGGTCCCGGGTTCATCAACCTTACTTTAGATAAAGACTTTTTATCTGAGTATTTAAATCAAAAGATTCTTTCAGATCCAAAACTTGGAGCAAAAAAGGGTGATAAAACTAAAAGAATTATAGTTGAATTTTCATCTCCTAACGTTGCAAAAGAGCTTCATGTGGGTCATTTAAGATCAACTATCATTGGTGATTCTTTAGCTAGACTTTTTGAGTTTTTAAATTACGATGTTTTGAGATTAAATCACATCGGTGATTGGGGAACTCAATTTGGAATGCTTATTAATTACTTAAAAAAATACCAGCCCAAGATTTTATCAAAAGAAGAGAAAGTAGATCTTAGTAAACTTACCATTTGGTATAAAGAAGCTAAAAGACTTTTTGACGAGGATGAGAATTTCAAAAATGATTCAAGAAAAGAAGTTGTAAGTTTGCAAAGCGGTGAGAAAACAGCTAAAAATGCCTGGAATATTATTTGTGATATTTCCAGAAAAGCATTTAAGGAAATTTACGATCTTTTAGATGTTAAAATAATTGAAAGAGGGGAATCTTTTTATAACGATGATCTTTTAAAAATTGTTGATGATCTAGAAAAAAAAGGGTTTATCGAAGTATCCGATGGTGCAAAATGTGTATTCATTGAAGGATTCAAAAATAGAGAAGGAAATCCACTTCCTATTATGGTTCAAAAATCAGATGGTGGATTTAACTACGATACTACCGACATTGCAGCATTTAAACACAGATGTGAAATAGAAAGAGCTAATAGAATTATAATTGTTACAGATCTAGGTCAATCTCTTCATTTTCAAATGATCTATCCACTAGTTGTTAAAGCAAAATATCTAGATCCTAATAAAACTCAATTCGATCATGTAACTTTTGGAGTAGTTTTAGGCGAAGATAAAAAGAAATTTAAAACAAGATCTGGCGAAACTGAGAAATTAATTGATCTTTTGAATAAAGCTGTAGATCACGCTAAAAATATTTTAAAAGAAAGACTTAAAGATGAAGATAGTAAAACTATTGAACAAGCTGCAAAAAACCTTGGAATAAGCGCTGTAAAATATGCGGATCTTTCAAATCATAGAGTAAAAGACTACATTTTTTCTTATGATAAAATGCTTTCACTTGAGGGCAATACTGCTGCATTTTTGTTTTATTCTTATGTTAGAATTCTTTCAATCAAAAGAAAGATCAATCCAAATATGGAAGAACTTTTAAAAACTACAAAAATTGAATTAGAGCATCCATCTGAAATTTCACTAGCCCTTCAACTTGCTAGATTTGCTGAAACCTTACATCTAATGTCTAGAGACCTGCTTCCGAATAGATTGACAGATTACCTATATGATCTAGCTACTAAATTCAATGTCTTTTTTAGAGATTGCAGGGTCGAAGGCACGATCAATCAAAATCAAAGACTTTTGCTTTGTCATTTAACTGAAAAAGTTTTTAAAGCAGGCTTTTATATCTTAGGTTTAAAACCATTAGAAAAGATGTAAGTTGATTTTTTTCTATTTCCTTATATTGTAAAAAAAAATCTTGTTCTTAAGTCTTTTATCACAAGTAAGTTATGGTTGTATTTATAAAAATTTACCTAATAGGTAAAATTTTATCATAAATTTTGACTAGATAGGTTAAAATCTATTTTACCCACTCGATTAGCAGGAAAAAAACCATGACAATATCAATGTAATTTCTATTGATTATGCTTTGAAAAATATTGATAAATAAATATGATATTTTTTCTTTATTAAATTTTAGGAAAATGTTTTGCAAGTAAAAGATATATATTTGTTCAGAGATAATATAGCTTCACCAGGTTTGGGAGCTTTAGTTGCTTTTGGATCATTTAAAGTAATAAAAAATAGAAATAGTTCCCCGATCAAAAAAATGATCGCTACAATATTATTTGTGGGTTCTACTTATTTTTGCTTAACAGAAACTTTTAGACTAATAAGGATGCAATTTTGCATTAAAGATAACCTTCCATTATTTTTTAAAAATTTTGGTTTTACATTTGAATCTTATATGTGTGCTAAAAATTACTGTGGTATGAATCTCCCATGTGCATTAAAAAAATAATAGTTATTAAACTGTTATTTTATTTTTTTCAAAAGGCACATCTTTTACATATTTTGGAATCATGTAACCGGGAAGACTTTCGGATAGTTGTTTTATAAGTTTTTTACCTTTTTCTTCATCAACTTCAAAATGTTTTGCTCCTTGCACTTTATCCAGTTGATGTAGGTAGTAAGGAGTTATTCCAATTATAATAAGCTTTTCAAAAAGCTCTTTTAAAATTTTGTAGTTATCATTAATGCCTTTTAGTAAAACGCTTTGGCTGTAAATGAGAGAAACTTCATTTTTAAGTAGTTTGATTGCTTTTTCAATATCTTCATCAATTTCATTTGGATGATTGAAATGGAAAATAAAAACTTTTTGCTTTTTAAAGTTTTTTAAAGTTTTTAAAAAATCATTATTTATTCTACTAGGATCGGCAAGCAAAAACCTTGAATGAAAGCGGACTATTTTTAAATGCTCTATTTCATCTAATTTACTAAGGATTTCTTTTAGTTTTAAATTGCTAAGAGATAGTGGATCC
This sequence comes from Parachlamydiales bacterium, assembly GCA_016935395.1. Lineage (GTDB taxonomy): Bacteria > Chlamydiota > Chlamydiia > Chlamydiales > SM23-39 > JAFGQY01. The sequence continues at coordinate 453 of JAFGQY010000073.1, read as the reverse complement.
GCTCCGCTTAAAATTACCTCTTTTATGCTGCTATCTTTTTTAATATATTCTATTTCCTTATCAAAACTTTCAAAATTATTATTTTTTGAAGTTTTTTTTAAAAATTTTCTAAAACAAAACCTGCAATTTAAAGGACAAAAATTTGATGTAATCAAAAGAGCTCTATATTGATATTTATGAATTAAAAGATTTGTTTTTGAAAAACTTTCTTCTTTTAAAGGATCATATGAAAAATTTTTATCAATATTCTCTTCTTCCATAATTGGAACAAATTGTCTAAAAATAGGATCTGAAAGATCATTTTTTTTAATTTTCTTTGCAAGTCTATATGGCAAAAGAAGTTTGAAGTTAGAATTTTTTAAAATTTTTTTTTGATTATCTTTATCAATTTCTAAAAATTCTATAAGCTTATCAATATTTTTAAATGATTTATCCATAATTAATTAATTATTT
>JAFGQY010000072.1 GCA_016935395.1 Parachlamydiales bacterium | reverse complement strand
TAATTTATATTTTTATTTAAAAAAAATCATCTATTGCATTTTGAGCAACCGCATGACCTTAAGCAAGTTAAAACAAAAGCAGCCAAGGAACAGACCGCTACAGATGAAAAGCCTATAACGCTACCTAAAACAACAGGATAATATTGAGATACAGGATCTACAATTTTTATTCCCATCAAAACACCGCCTGCAACAGCTGTAACAGATGAAAATCCACACATTGTTAACATTATAGCTGGAGCTTTTACTCCTACAGAAAAGCTAAATCCTCTTGAACTCGGCGTACAACAACAATCCAATCTACTCATAAAAATTCTCTTTAAAAATTTTAAAAAACCATATAAGTAACAAAAAACTAAAAAAAAAATCAATTACATTGACCTTTTTTTTAAAAAAAATTATTAAAAGTCTTAGGAAGATATTTTAATGAAAAAGAAAAACATACCAAAGATTGAACCTCCTTTTTTTAAAAAGGGCTCTAAATGGCAAGAGCTTGCAAATCTGATTGCCAGAAAAAACAGACAGATTTCCATAATTGAGGATTTTAAAAAAGATCCCAATCTAAAAAAGATCCACATTCAAAAAGATAAAATCTTTTCCAAAATATTTTCTCAAAAGAAGTAGCATCAAAAAAAATTAAAAATTTTATTGCAAAATTTAAAAAATTTAATGTATAACTGACATTTAGGTAAGTCAAAAAATTTTGGAGGCAAGCATGAGACGTGTAAGTGGTGGTGGAGAAATTAATGTAAATTTTGGAAATGTTCCAGAAGAAAAAGGTCCTGAAGAATTTTCTTCAGCTTTTAAAACAGTTGCTCAAAATTCACAAACATATGCAGAATGCATTGAAAATGGAACTCAAGCAAAACCTTTAAATAAACGAGCGCTTAAAAACTTAACCGAAACTCCTCCATTTGGAGCAACATTGCCGCTATTTACCGGCGCTGAATAAATTTTTATTAGCTATTTTTATATTTTATAAATTTTGCAATAACAGCCGTTTTAAAAATATCAAATGGAATAAAAGGCAATACACCTAAAATAAATGCTTTTTTAAGTCCTACAAAATAGCTAAACCAGCACCATCCCATAAAAAGAACTAGCATATGCCCTAGAAAAATTATCAAAGCCGGGTGGAGCTTTTTTTGGGTTTTTAAATTACACATTTTTGAAACAAACAAAGCCGCTAGAGCATAACCAAACAGATAGCCGCAGTTTGTTGAAAAAAGGTGCTTAACACCAAAGTGTCCGCCAAAAAAAACCGGTAAACCCAGAGCTCCTAAAAGCAAAAATAATAATACAGATGTATAAGATCTATAATCTTTAAAATAAAATCCGTATGAAATTGCTAGTGAATTTTGTAAAACCAGTGGAATTGGAGTGAAAAATAAAGGAATGTATATTTTTGAAAAAAGTCCTAAAAATAATGCTGAAAAAACAATTATTAAAACATCTTTGAAATAAATATTTTCTAAAAATCTTTTTGTTGTAAGTACTTTTTGCATACATTCACCATCCTTTAAAAATCGCTAAATTTAAATTTTTCAAAGATATTTATCAAGATGTTAAAAAAAATTAAAAGCTTAAAACAATCTGTTCAACTTGTTTAGCTATCATTTTTGCAGTTTCATGTGTGATAACATTTTTTGCTAAATCCAGTTTCACCCATTTACCATCTAATATCTCATTTTTTTGCAAAATAACTTTCCCTTCAGCTTCAACAATAAAATAGGTAACTTTTTTTAAAATTTTTTCCGAATTTCTTAAAATGAAATATTCTTCTACAAGTGGTTTTTCATAAAGCTTTTTTAAAACTTTTAGATTCGTTTCTTCTTTAAGCTCACGATATGCTGCTTGAGTGGGCGTTTCTGATAAGTTTGCATGGCCTTTTGGAAAGCCCCAATGATTTCCGCTTTTTAGTTTTACTAAAAAAGTAAGCCAGCCTTCTTCAGTTTTTTTTAAAACAATTGTACCAAAACTTTCTTCTAATAACATACTTTTTTAGTAAAAAAATTACTCTTTATAAGGTGCAAATACTAAAACTGAGTTGTGGCCGCCAAATCCAAAAGAACATGAAATACCGGCAGTAACGGTATGATCTTGAGCTACATTAGCAACAGGGTCTAAATCCCCTAACTCTTCTTCGGGATCTTCTAAATTTATAGTTGGATGAAGCCTGTTTTCTAAAATAGCTTTTACTGTAACAATAGCCTCTACTCCACCTGCAGCACCAAGACAGTGACCCGTCATAGATTTTGTTGAGTTCATTTTAATGTTTTTTGTATGTGGACCGAATACTTTTTTTATAGCTCTAACTTCACAAATATCACCAGCTATTGTAGAAGTAGCATGTGCGTTAATGTAGTTAACTTGCTCTTTTTCAATTCCGGCATCTTTTAAAGCATCTTCAATACATCTAGCTACTACAGATCCATCTTCTCTAGGTTCTGTCATATGAAAAGCGTCGCAATTTGTAGCACCACCTAAAAACTCAGCATAAATCGGAGCATTTCTTTTTTTAGCATGCTCTAATTCTTCAAGAACTAAAACAGCAGCTCCTTCTCCCATAACAAATCCATCACGATTTTTATCCCAAGGTCTTGACGCTTTTGTAGGTTCATCATTTCTCGTAGATAGAGCTCTTGCTTGGACAAAGCCTGCCAATCCTATTGGAGACATGGGAGCTTCAGATCCCCCTGTCAACATTACATTAGCATTGCCAAGTCTTATCTGCTGTGCTGCAGAATTGATTGAAAAATTTGAAGTAGCACAAGCAGTAGATATTGAATAATTGGGTCCTTGAAATCCTATATCAATTGCAATAAGAGCCCCTGCCATATTTGTGATAATCATAGGAACGAAAAAAGGAGTAAGTCTTTTGAAGCTTTGATTCAAAAGCGTATCTACTCCATCAAAAAAAGTTTTCATACCACCCATTCCGGATCCGATAACAGCCCCGCATTTAGATCTATCCAGTTTCTCTCTAGCTTCAGCATCAAGCTTTGCCATTTCCAAAGCTTTCATGCCTGCAACATAAGCATACCTGATAAAAGGATCAGCTCTTCTTGCCATTTTTTTAGGCATATAATCGCCAGTATCAAAATCTCTAATTATACCTGCTATTCTGGTAGGAAAATCATCTACATTAAATTCAGTAATAGTTACAACGCCGCTCTTTCCTTTTAAAAGCTGTTTATAAAAATCATCAACATCACTACCAAAACAACTTACAATTCCCATTCCTGTTACAACAATTCTTTTTTTATTCATAACACCCCTTCTTGAACGTCAATTTTTAAATCAATGATTTTGGCATCAGGAAATAATTTTTCTAGCTCATATTTATGTCTTAAATCAGGTTTAAATATGTGAACAATAACATTTAAATAGTCTAAAACAACCCAATCGGCCTCTAAAAGACCCTCTACATGAAGCGGTTTTTCTTTTTTCTTTTTCATCTCTTCAATAATTTCACTCGCAATTGCTTTAACATGCCTTTCAACATTTCCTTCAGCAATGATGATATAATCAGTTATTGTAGAAATGCCTTTGACATCTAAGGCAATGATATTAGAGCCCTTTTTATCATAAATAATCTGGGCAATAGAATTTAAAATTTCTTTAGGTTTCATACTTAGTATAATTTTTTTTTAATTTTTACAAGTATAGCTGATTTTTATAAATGTAGTCTAGCACTTCTTCTTGAACTAAATGCTTACAATATTTTTTATTTTTCAGCCTATCTCTTACTTCTGTAGAGCAGATTTCAAAGATATTTGTTTTAATAAAATTTTTACTTTCTAAAGAAAAATAT